>NZ_QAII01000107.1:31748-53239 GCF_003060965.1 Caulobacter sp. HMWF025
AGGCGGGGGCCAATACCAAGCTGCTGTCCTGGCAGACCGTCACGGAGGCCATGCAGGTGCCGGCGGGCCAGGCCGCACCGGCTTCGGCGCCGTCGAAACTGGCCCTGGTCCGGGCCACGATGGAAACGCTGCCCGTCGCCAACGGCGGCGATGCGGCAGACGATCCGGCGATCTTCGCACACCCGACCGACCCCGCCAAAAGCGCCATCATCGCCACCGACAAGAAGGGCGGCCTGCTGGTCTACGACCTGGCCGGCAAGCTTCTGCAGTCGGTGCCCGACGGCAAGATGAACAATGTCGACCTGCGCAGCGGCTTCGTGCTGGGCGGCCGCCCGGTGACCCTGGTCGCCGCCAGCGACCGCACCCGCAAGGCCATCGCCCTCTATACGTTCGATCCGGAAACCCGGCTTCTGACCAGCGTCGCCGACGGACTGCAGGCTACAGGCCTGTCCGATCCCTACGGTCTCTGCATGTACCGCAACCGCAAGGGCGCGACCTTCGTCTATATCAGCGATCCCGATGGCCTCGTGCGCCAGTGGAAGCTGGTCGCCACGCCGACCGGCAAGGTGAAGGCCCAGCCGGTCCGCGATGTGAAGTTCGACACCCAGACCGAAGGCTGCGTCGCCGATGACGAGACCGGCGCGCTCTATGTGGCCGAAGAGGATGTCGCGCTGTGGAAACTGGGGGCTGAACCGGACGCCGGAACCGCGCGCAAGGCGATCGCCCGCGTCGCCGAAAATCCGGCCCTGAAGGATGATCTCGAGGGCGTCGGCCTCTACCGCCAGGCCGGCGGCAAGGGCTATCTCGTCCTCTCCAGCCAGGGCAATAACAGCTATGCCGTCTACCGGCGCGAAGGCGACAATGCCTATGTCGGCAGTTTTGCAGTGATCGCCGACGGAGCGACCGGCATCGACGGCATTTCGGAAACCGACGGCCTGGAGGTGACCAGTGCCTTGCTGGGCGCCGGTCTGGAAGCCGGAGCCTTCATCGCCCAGGACGGCCGCAATGTCTCGCCGCCCGAGAACCAGAACTTCAAGCTCGTGCCGTGGTCGGTGATCGCCGCGAAACTGGGGCTCTGAGAGCGGCCCCCGGCGACGGGGCTAGCCGCGCACGAAGATGTTGCGCAGCCATTGCGACCCGGCCTTTGCAGCCAGGCCCCAGTCGTCGTCCTCGGCCTGGGGCTTGTAGCTCCAGGGATCGAGAAGCTTGACCTTGGCCGCCCTGAAGCCCGCGCCCTGACGGGTCACCAGGGTCAGGCCGTGCTCAAGGGCCGTGGCAGCGATCAGGGCCTCGCGGCCCTCCAGCGGCAGGAGTTGGCCGCTGCGGCGGACCACGGCGGCATCGACCGCCAGGATACGCCCCTCGAAGGCCGGAAAGGCTTGGGTGTCGAGCCAGGTCCGCAGCACGCCCCCCGCAGCCCTGTCGCGGCGCAGAGTCTGCTCGACCGTGTTGTGCAGATCCAGCAGCGTCACCGCCGAGATGAACAGGCTGGTCCGGGAGATCCCCCCGGCCCAGGCCTTCAGTCCGGACGCCGCCGCCTCCGACCGGGCCCGGCGCAGGTCGAGGACGATGTCGGTATCGAGCAGATACATCAGCCCGCGCCCCGCCCCTTCCAGACATCTGGCAACCGTCCCGGCGAGACCTCGCCGGCCGCACCGTCGGGAAGGGCCAGCAGATCCACGATGCTCTCCCGCTCGCCGGTCAGCTTGAGATAGGCCTCAACGCTCAGCAGCACATGCGTGGCCTTGCCACGATCGGTGACGAAGACCGGTGCCGTGCGCGCAGCCCGCTTGGCCAGGCTGACATCCTGATTGAAGGCGCGACTGGTGATGACCTTCATGCGCCCGGCTCCGAAATGACAAGGCTGTCTTGTAGGTACGTTACTACATTGTGACTACGCCGCAACACCGAATTCGCCAGCAAAAACAATCGACTGAAGATCCGGAAAAAGCTCGCGCTCTGGACTTGCGCCATCGGACAAACTCTGGCCGTTTCGCCGCAAGCGTTCGGCCGACAAGGCCTGTTCCCGGGGGAAACCAAAGCGTGTCTGACATTCTCGACAGCGTCATCACTGTGGTCGGCAAGGTGCTGTCGGCGAACGGGCCGGCCACGCCCGCAGCGGCTCACAGCTACACGCCGACCGATTTCAGCGTTCACTTCTTCCTGCAGCTGGCCATCATCCTGCTGGCCTGCCGGGTGGTCGGCTGGCTGGGCCGGAAGCTGCTGGGCCAGCCCCAGGTGGTCGGCGAAATGATCGCCGGCGTGGTTCTGGGCCCGTCCCTGCTGGGCCTGCTGTTCCCGGCTTTCCAGGGCATGCTGTTTCCCAAGGAAACCAAGAACGTCCTCTATGTCGGGGCCCAGCTGGGTGTCGGCCTCTACATGTTCCTGGTCGGCACCACCTTCCAGGCCGATCACTTCAAGGCCAAGGCCAGGAGCGCCGCCAGCGTCTCCCTGGCGGGCATCCTCGCGCCATTCCTGATCGCGGTCCTGATCACCCCCTGGCTGCTCAAGGTGCCCGGCCTGTTCGCCCACGGCATCTCGCAGTTCAACGCCACCCTGTTCATGGGCGCCTGCATCGCCCTGACCGCCTTCCCGATGCTGGCGCGGATCATCAATGAGCGGGGCCTGGCCAAGACCTCGCTGGGCACCCTGTCCCTGACGGCCGGGGCCTTTGACGACGCGGTGTCCTGGTGCGTGCTGGCGGTCGTGCTGGCCACCTTCGGCGGCGGCCCCGGCGTGGCCGTTCTCGCCATCGGCGGCGGGCTGGCCTACGTCCTGTTCCTCGGCCTGTTCGGAAAGCGCCTGCTGGCTCCGCTGGGCCGGATGGTCGAACGCGAAGGCCAGATGAGCATGACGGTTCTGGCCATCACCATGATGGCGTTCTGCTTCTCGGCCTTTGTCATGGACGCCGTCGGCATCCACGCCATCTTCGGCGGCTTCGCGCTGGGCGTCGTCATGCCGCGCGGCAAGTTCGTCGAGGAGCTGAAGCAGAAGGTTGAGCCCCTGGCCGTCGTTCTGCTGCTGCCGATGTTCTTCACCTATTCGGGCCTCAACACCCGGATGGACATGGTCAACTCGCTGGAGCTGCTGGCGATCGCGCTCGGCATCCTGGTCGCCTCAATCCTGGCCAAGGGCGTGGCCTGCTATGCCGCCGCCCGCCTCGCCGGCGAGGACAACCGCACTGCCCTGGGCATCGGCGCGCTGATGAACTCCCGCGGGCTGATGGAGCTGATCATCATCAATATCGGCCTGCAGAAGGGCATTATCGGCCCGACCCTGTTCTCGATGATGGTGCTGATGGCCATCGTCACCACCGTCATGGCCAGCCCGCTGTTCGAGGCCTTCTATGGCAAGAAGGCCCGCGAGAGCGGCGAACTGGACGCGTTGCAGAAGTCGCCAGGCTGAGCCCGCCTGGTCCGGGATGGCCTTCAGGCCGTCCCGGGGGACAGGTCGCGGCCGGCCTGATGGATCTGGGCGATCAGGTCACGGTGGCCCGGCAGATCCGCAAGCGCCCGGTCGCTATAGGCCTGGATCCTGGCGAACAGCCGGTCCGCTGCCGGCGCATCAGGATAGGCGTTGCGCCCCGGCGACAGGTCGGTCCGGAAGCCCATGCCGTACAGGATGTACTGGTAGTTGAAGAAGGCGAAGGTCTCGAGATCAAGGATGAAGTCGTAGCGGCTGGGCGGACGATGCCGCCATTGCTCCAGCAACTCGACCAGCCGCACCGGGATCGAAGCCGGATCGGCATTGTCCCTCCAGAAGGGCTCGGGGCGCTGGCTCAGGCAGTAATGCAGCTTCAGGAAAGTGACGATGTTGTCGTAGCGCGCCGACATCAGGCTGTTGAAGCGCTGGGCCGGGGCGTTGACCGGACCACTGTGCGGAAAGAGCTCGGCGATGATCGCTACCGCCGCCTCGATCAGGACGACGCCGGTCGATTCCAGCGGTTCCAGAAAGCCCGCCGACAGGCCGACCGCGACGCAGTTGCCGACCCAGGCTTTCGGACGATAGCCGGCCGAGAAGGCCATCGACCGGATTGAGAGCTCCAAATCCTTTCCGACGTAGGCCTGAAGGACGGCACGGGCCCGGTCGTCGCTCATGTGACGGCTGGAATAGACGCAGCCGACCCCGCGCGCGCCGCTCAGCCCGATGTCCCACAGCCAGCCGGCCTCATGGGCCGTCGCGACGGTAAAGCTCTGCAGCGGCGCATCGGGCCGGTCATAAGGAATCTTGCAGGCCAGGGCGCGGTCGGCGAACAGCACGTCCTGCACTGAGCTGAACGGCGACTTCAGGGTCTGGCCGATCAGTTCGGCCCGGAAGCCGGTGCAGTCGATATAGAGATCCGCCTCGAGCCGGCAGTGCCCCCCTGCCGAGACGCCGGCAATGTCGCCCGTCCCGTCGACCTCCACCCCGGTCACGTGGCCCTGCAGGTGCCGGACCCCCAGTTCACGCGCCCGCTCGGCCAGCACCTGGGACAGCTTGATGGCATCAAAGTGATAGGCGTAGTTCAGCGGTCCGGCGAAGTCGTCTTCGTGGGGACGCTTGGGGGCCCGCTGGGCGGCGGCGACCCTGGCCTGAATGGTCATGGCCTCGGCGAACGGGGCCCGGGTGCGTTCGTCCTGTAGCAGCCAGTAGGGCGCAAGACTGCTGCCGTCGGTCGAAAACGGGGCCTCGAACGGATGGAAATACTGGTGCCGGCGGCCGTCTTCGGGTGCCCAGGCCCAGTCATCGAAGCGGATGCCCTGCTTGAAGGTCGCCGTGGTCTCGCGAATGAAGCGGCCCTCGTCGATCCCGAGGAACTGCAGGGTGTTGCGGATGGTCGGGAAGGTCGCTTCGCCGACACCGATGACCCCGACCTCGGGCGATTCCAGCAGGGTGATCTCCAGATGCCCCTGCTCGGCGATCCGGAGCGACCGGGCCAGATAGGCCGCCGTCAGCCAACCGGCCGTACCGCCCCCGACAATGAGGATGCTTCGCCTGCGCTCCATACGCCTTCATAGCCGCTTTCGCTGCCCGGAGCGCCTCGAAAGACCCGGACCGGCCTAATCATCATGAACCGCCAGGCCGCATCAACCCGCCCCGTGCTGTCAGGTCGATCCCGAAAAATGCCGCGAGCCCCCTTGCATCGATACGATTTCGATATATCTATCATTTCGATATAACGAAACAGGATCTAAAACATGTTTGGACGACATCATCACCACAGCCGCGATCGCGGCACCTTCGGGCGCGAGCCCTTCGGCTTTCACGGTCATCGCGGCCATGGCCCGGACGGACATCCCGGCCGGGGCCGCGGCGGGCGCATGGGCCGGTTCTTCGATCATGGCGATCTGCGCCTGGTGGTCCTGAAGCTGATCGCCGACAAGCCCAGCCACGGCTATGAGCTGATCAAGGACATCGAAACCGCCGCCGGCGGTGCCTACGCGCCCTCGCCCGGCGTCATCTATCCGACCCTGACCCTGCTGGAAGAACTCGGCTATGCCACCCAGGCCGAGACCTCGGGCAGCAAGAAGCTCTATGCCGCCACGCCCGAGGGCCTCGCCTATCTGACCGCCAATGCGGCGGCCGTAACGGCGATCTTTGCCCGCATGAACGCTTCGGCTTCCGGCAGCCAGGCCTTCTCGCCGCAGATCCTGCGGGCCCGGGAAAACCTCAAGACCGCCCTACGCTTCAAGCTGTCGGCCGGAGCCCTGACGCCGGAACAGGTCTCGGCCATTGCCCAGGCCCTGGACGCCGCCGCTGTCGCCATCGAGCAGGCTTGAGGCCCACCATGACCCGGCACCAGATCCAGAAGGTCCGGCACGAGATCCGCCGCCGCACCCTGACGGTCACCGCCCTCGAGGCCGTGACCCCGAAGATGCTGCGGATCAGCCTCGCCTCGCCCGAACTGACCGACTTCGTCAGCCTGGCCCCGGACGACCACGTCAAACTGTTCTTCCAGGATGAGGTCGGAGCGACGGTGATGCGGGACTTCACGCCCCGGGCCTTCGATCCGGCGAAGGGCACCCTGACCCTGGACTTTGCCCTGCACGAGTCCGGCCCGGCCACGGCCTGGGCGGCCTCGGCCGCCGTCGGCGACCGACTGGAGATCGGCGGACCCCGGGGCTCCTCGATCGTGCCGGACGACTTCGACTGGCTGCTGCTGATCGGCGACGAGACCGCCCTGCCGGCCATGGGGCGCTGGGTCGAAGGCCTTCGCGCGGGCCTGCCGGTCACGACCCTGGCCATCGTCGCCGCGCCGGAGGAACGCCAGACCTTCCAGTCCGCCGCTGCGCTGGACCAGATCTGGATCGTACGCGACGGCGGTGGCGATGACGCCGCCCAGCTGCGCCGGGCCCTCGACGCCCTCACCCTGCCCGCCGGCGAAGGCTTCGTCTGGATCGCCGCCGAGGGGGCGGTAGCCCGCGAACTCCGGCGCTATATGGCCGAGGATCGCGGTCACCCCCGGGTCTGGATGAAGGCCGCCGGCTACTGGGCCCGGGGCCAGGCCGATGGCGGCGGGCGGATCGAGGACTAGCCCCGCTCAGCCGGCATATTCGCTCTCGTCACAGGCCTCGAGCCGCGCCCGGGCCGGATCGAGGACCAGATTGGCCAGGGCCGCCGCCGCCAGCACCAGGGCCAGACCCGTGGCCAGCATGAAGCCATAGACCGCCCCGCCGAAGGCATCGCTGACCGCGCCCATGGCCAGGGGCGAGATGACGGCGCTGACGCAGGTGAAGAACAGGATCACCCCTGCCACCGCGCCATGCTCGGCCTTGGGGAAGACGCTGATCCCCTTGGAGTTTAGGGTCGGATAGACGATCGACATGAACAGGCCCGAGGCCGGCAGCAGGAAGACTGCCGCCTGGCGACCGCCGACCAGGGCTCCGACGAAACAGCCCAGGATCGCCACCGCGCAGATCGCCAGAACCACGGTCCAGCGCAGGCGGGCCAGCATCCAGGCGCCCAGGAACCGGCCCGCAGCGCGCAGGACGAAGAAGATCGACAGGGCATAGACCGCCATGAAGGCGGCCGGGCCGTCATAGCCGGCCAGCAGGGTCGGCATCCAGACATAGATGGCGGTCTCGACCCCGACATAGAGCATCGCCCCGAGGCTGAAGGCCAGGGCATAGGGATCGCGGCCGGCCCGCAGGACGCTGCGGAAATCGACCCGGGCTGCGGCATCAATCCTGGCACCCGGATAGCGGATGGTCAGGGCCGTCAGCATCAGCATCAGGCAGAGAACGCCGGCGATCACATAGAGCCACTTCCAGGATGCGCCGGACGCCAGCAGATAGGCGACGATCGCCGGGCCGATGATCGCGCCGACACCGAAAAAGCCCTCAACGGTGTTCATGGTGGCCGTGTGGTTGCGGGTCGAGGTCGAGATGTCGCCGATCAGGGCCAGCGCCCCGGTCTTGAACACACCGATCGCCGCCCCCGACAGGAACAGCAGCACGAGGAACGCCACGAACTGGCTGGTGAAGGCAAAGGCCAGGGCGGTGATGGCGAACACCGACAGGCCCAGGATGATCGTGAACTTGCGGCCCATGCGGTCAGCCAGGAAGCCCAGTCCCACTCCGCCCAGGGCGATACCGCTCATCGTGGCATAGTGAAACGAGCCGGCGGCCGTCATGCCCAGATCGAAGGTCTTGATGATTTGCGGGATGATCACCCCCACCGAGTCGGTGGTCATGGCGAACATCATGAACATCATGAAGGTCAGGCCCTTGATCAGGCCGATATTGCTGCCGCCTGTCGGGCGTTCCGTCTCAGACATCGCCATCTCCCCGCGCCGCATCTTGTGTGATGATCGTACCGATGCGCGTGCGGCGCGCCACCAGCTTGTCCCGGGCCAGGCCCGCAAGGGCAGCCCGCACCGTAATGCGGGATACGCCACAGCCGCGGGCCAGGTCCCGTTCAGTCGGCAGCCGGTCACCCGGCCGCAGGCGGCCGTCCCGGATGGACTGGACGATGGCCTCACGCAGCGACCGGTAGAGCGGACGCGGCAGCTGCGCGGCCGTCGGCAGGGCGATCACGCCCCGTCCCCCAGGCCCAGCGCGATCGCGCCCAGAATTCCGGCCCGGTCGCCCAGGGCCGGCGTCACCAGATAGGTCGCCAGGGCCTCCGGCGCGGCCAGGGCCTCGATATAGCCGCCCATCCTCACCGCCAGGGCCAGACGGGCGCGGTGCAGCAGGGCCGGGCTGGCGACGCCGCCGCCGACGATGATCGCCCGCGGCGAGGTGGTCAGGGTCAGGCTCACCGCCATCTGGGCCAGATAGTCGGCGACCAGGTCCCAGACCGGGTCATCCGGCGACAGAGTTTCCCCCGGCTGCCCGGTCCGCGCGGCCAGGGCCGGGCCGCTGATCAGGCCCTCCAGGCAGTCGCCATGGAACGGGCAGCTGCCGGCAAAAGGATCCCGGAGGGGATCGCGGCGGACCAGCAGGTGGCCGGCCTCCGGGTGCATCAGGCCGTGGGCCGGCCGGCCGTTGACGACGACCCCGACCCCGACGCCCGTGCCGATGGTCACATAGGCATAGTCCGCGAGACGCCGGGCCGCGCCCCAGCGCCCTTCACCGAGGGCCGCGCCGGCGACGTCGGTGTCGAAGGCCACCGGCACGCCGAAGGCCTCGGCCAGCGGGCGGGCGATGGCGGCACCGGTCCAGCCGGGCTTGGGGGTCTGCAGCACGCAGCCCCAGTCATCCGCCGCACGGTCCAGCCGGACCGGGCCGAAGCTGGCGATGCCGATGGCGTCGAACTGACCGCGCCGGGTCTCCAGAACCGCATGCACGGCCGCAAGGGTTTCAGCCGGGCTCGTGGTCGGGATCCGCACCGGCTCGGACAGGTCGTCCGGTCCCGATCCAAAGGCGACCAGCACCTTGGTGCCGCCCAGTTCAATGCCGGCGACGCGGGGCATCACGGGGTCACCAGCCAGGCCAGGCCATAGGCCGGAAGGGTCAGGGCGCCGCCACTCGGCGGGGTGCCGCCCAGCAGGTCCATCGCACCGACCCCAAAGCCAAAGGGCAGGTCCACGCTCACCGCCGCCCCCGAAAGGTTGGCGAGACTGAGAAAGCCCCGCGCGCCGCCGGTGCGTTCAAAGGCCAGAACCGGGGTCACGCCGAGATCGAGCGGCCGGGCCGGGCCAGCCACGCCATGCTCGTCTAGCATGCGGGCCTTCTCGGCCAGGGTGCGGAAGCGCTGGAACAGTCCACCCTCAAGGCTGGCCTGATCACCCCGTCGCCCGGCCAGCGACCAGTCCATCATCGGGCGATGAAGCCAGCGGCCGTCCCCCGCGCGCAGCGGATCATCCGCATACTGTGTATCATCGGCAAGGCCGATCTCGTCGCCCATATAGATCAGCGGCCAGCCGTCCAGACCGTGGATGATCCCGTACAGCAGGGCCAGACGCGCCGCCCCGGCCGAAGCGCCGTCTTCACCGGGTACGATCCCGGCCAGGGACGCGGCCATGCCGTTGGTCGAGGGCACGCCGCCGGCGGCGGTCTGGAAGGCCCGCCCCCGCGAGAAGCTCGGGTCCTGACCGCCATAGAAGCGCGACCAGCGGGCGAGATCCTCGTGCGGCGCATAGGTGGACAGGGCGTTCCAGATCACGTCGTCATGGCAGCGCACATAGTTCAGCCAGGCGGCCCGGGCAGGCTTGCCGGCCGAGGCTGACAGGCAGCGCCGGAAGATGCCGGCATCCTGGTCGGCCAGCGCGCCCCAGAGCGCAGTCATCACGCCGTTGTTGTAGGCCAGGTCGCAGCCGCCGCTGCCCTCGCCGAAGAAGGGCAGCACGTCTTCCAGGCTCTCGATGGCCTCGGCGACCAGCACCACGCCGGGTGCGATGATCGACAGGGCCGCGCGCCAGGCCTCAACGATGGCATAGGTCTGGGGCAGGTTCCGGCAGGTGGTTCCGTCCTGCTTCCAGAGGAAGGGCGCGCTGTCCAGGCGGAAGCCCTGCACGCCCTGGGCGGCCAGGTAGACCAGCACATCCAGCATCTGCGCGAACACCGCCGGGTTGGCATAGTTCAGGTCCCACTGGAACGGATAGAAGGTCGTCCAGACATGGCCGCCCATCTCGGGGCAAGGGGTGAAGCTGCCCGGGGCCGTGTCGGGGAAGACGTCGATCAGTTCGGCGTCGCGGCGGGCGGCCTCTTCCGGCGAGACCACGATGTAGAAGTCGCGATAGGCCGGATCACCGGCCCGGGCCGCAACAGCCCAGGCATGCTCGCGGGCTGTATGGTTGCAGACCACGTCGAGGATCAGGCCCATGCCGCGGCTCCGCAGGTCATCGGCCAGGGCCGAGAGATCCTGCATGGTCCCGAGCCGGGGATCGACCTGCCGGTAGTCCTTCACCGCAAAGCCGCCGTCGCTGTCGCCCTCGCGCGGCTCGAGCAGCGGCAGGGGATGCAGCCAGCGCACGCCCAGATCGGTCAGGTAGTCGAGGCGCTGCCGGACCCCGTTCAGGTCGCCGGCAAAGCGATCGACATAGAAGGTGTAGGTGGTCTGGCCGGATGCGCTGAGCCATTCTGGCCGGGCCTCGCGCTCGGCATCCAGAGCCTGCAGGACGACGGGCCGGGCTGCGGCGGCGGCAAGAACCGACTGGCGAAGGCGGGTGATGAAGTCCGTCCAGCGCAGATCCTGACCGTAGACGCCGGCCAGCCGGGATTGGATCGTCGGCCAGTGCGCCTCAAACCGCCGCCTGACGGCGAGGGCATGCGACAGCTCGCCCGGCGGGACGGTCGCGGTCAGAGAAGTCATGGACCCACTCACTTCAGAAAAAAGCCGCCGGACGCACAAGGCGTCCGGCGGAGCCCGCAGGGGTGGATTAGAAGCTGTAACGGAGCGTCGCGGTCACGGTCCGGCCGTTGATCGACCGTGCACGGATCGCATTGACGGTCCCGGCGGTGATCGCGCCCTCTTCAGCTTCGGTCAGGCCAACTTCGTCGAACAGGTTGTTGGCGTTGAGCGAGAGGCTGAGGCCTTCCGACACCTTGTATTCGGCGAAGGCATTGACCTGGGCGAAGGCCGGGAAGACCAGCTGGTTGTCGTCCTGGGCATAGGCCTTGTCGGTTCCGATCACGCTGGCACCGACCGTGACCTTGTCCCAGACATAGGTCGGGGCGACCTGGTAGATCCACTTGGCCTGACGGCGCGGCGTATTGCCGACGACGGCGGGGCTGAGCGCATCCTTGTCGATCGAGGCGTCGGTATAGGTGGCGCCGCCGGTGACCGAGAAGCCGCCGGTCCGGTAGCTGGCTTCCAGTTCGATGCCCTTGGCCAGATAGGTCCGGTCAAAGAACTTGCGGCTGGTGGCCTCGAAGTTCTGCTCCTCGGTCTTGGCCCAGAAGGCGGTGGCGAACAGGCCGAAGCCGTCGCGGCGATACTTCACGCCGGCTTCCATCTGGTCGACCATGTCCACGGCATCGGCCTTGGCCACCGAACCATCGGGCGCCACCTTGCCGAACAGCAGGCGGTCGGCATTGGCCCGGCCACCACGGCTGGCGCGGGCGAAGGCGGCCAGGTCGGGGTTGAACTGGTAGTTCGCGCCCACCGACCACGAGGTGTAGTTCCACTCATAATCGACCGGCGACGAATTGGCGTTGTCGATGACCGACACGCTGGCTTCGGTCGGCTGGATCACGCCGTCGCCGTTGACGTCGAAATTGGTCGCCTGCCGGGCCCCGGCATAACGGCCGCGGGCCTTGCCGCTGTCATGACGCAGGCTGGCATCGAGGGTCAGGGCCCCGACCTTGGTGCCCAGGCTCAGATACGGCGCATCGATGTCATAGGTGACGTCGTAGCGACGGGTGCAGCAGTTGCCCCAGAACGGTACCCCGTAGGCGACGAGGCCGCCCTGGGTCACCAGCGAACCGGCGCTGTTGTAGACGTTCAGCAGGGCGGCATTGTCGCCCTTCACTTCCATCAGGAAGGTGTTCCACAGCCAGTCCATGGCAATGGTCTGGCTGGACTTGTAGTAGCCGACCGTCACGTCGACCGGCGACAGGCCAGCCACGTCGAAGCTCCGTGACAGCTTCAGGTCGTTCATCGCATTGCCGAAATCATTGATCTCGACGTCGAACATGTGAACCCGCATGGCCAGACCGTTGCCGTTCAGGCTGGACGGCGCGGTGATCGACTGACCGGCCTTGGGGCCGTTGGCATAGCGCAGGGTCGCGCCGGTGCCGCCGATCGAGGTCGCCAGGCTCGAAGCCGTGGCCACCTCGGCCGGGAACGGCGAGACGAAGCGGCCCGAGGTCTTGGCGATCTTGAAGCGGTTTTCCAGGGTCCAGCCGCCGCCGACGTCGAACTTGGCTTCGGCGCCGAACTGCAGGCTATCGGGGTGCATGCCGTCCGAGACCTTGCTGATCCGGCGGTTGCCGTCGCCGTCCAGGCCCGGATTGGTCGACAGATAGATCGACTGGATGTCGTCATGGCTGATGTCGAACCCGGCGAAGGAGCCGATGCTGGCCTTGCCGTTGGTGCCCGTCGCCCGGACCGGCATCGGCAGATAGCCGACCGCGCGGTCATTCAGATATTTTGCGTTCAGGCGGATATAGCCGTTCTCGAAGTCCTTGGTCAGGTTGGCCTTGATCTGGCCGCCCTTCTCCGAGGTGTAGCCCGACTGACGCGGGCCTTCGCCGGCGCGGTAGAAGCCGCCGAGGTGGAAGCGCAGGGTGTCGCTGATCGGCGCGCCGTAGTCGAAGTCGAGGCGGGTATGATCGTAGCCCAGACCCTTGGTCAGGGCGACCGCGCCGCCTTCGGTTTCGCCGGTCTTGCTGATGAAGTTGATCACGCCGCCGGGCGAGTTCGAGGCGAAGGTCGAGGACGAACCGCCGCGCACCGACTCGATGCGGCTGACATTGGCGTCGGCGCGCAGGAAGATGTCGGCGTTACCGAAGGCGATGTCACCGAATTCCATGACCGGCAGGCCGTCTTCCTGCAGCTGCAGGAACTTGGCACCGCCCGAGGCGACCGGCAGGCCGCGCACGGCGATGTTGGCATTGCCTTCGCCGCCGGTCGATTCTGAACGGATGCCGGGCAGGCCGCGGAAGATTTCAGCCGTGGAGCGCGGGGCCTGGGCCTCGATCTGCTCCGAAGACAGCGAGCTGACCGAAACCGACGAGCTCATCTTGGTCACGCCGGCCCGCGATGCCGTTACCACCACGGCGTCCAAGGCCAGGACATCGTCCTTGGCGGCCTCGGTCGTCTGGGCATGGGCCGAACCGGCAGCCAGAAGCGCCAGGGCCGCACCGGCCATCAGGAATGTTTTGGTCCCCATCTCATTTCCTCCCGCTCGCGCTCATCCGGCGCTGATTGACGCATCCTGGGATCGGTCCCGGATGTCTGAGTTTGAAGAATGTCGATTATGCAATCGATTGCAAGAGCTATTTTTACCTTTAATTACCTCTGATGAGCGTTTCCCCTTGCTGTGTAAGGCAAAAATCGTTGCCGCGAAGGGGCGGCTCAGGTCTGCCGGACGACCAGTTCGGGGGCCATGAAGACCGAAGTGGTCGTCTTGCCCTCGATACGCTGGAACAGAAGTTCGACCATTTCGCGCGCCCCGCGATCGAGGTCCTGGCGGATCGTCGTCAGGGGGGGCCAGCTGTATTGGGCCACGGTCACGTCATCGAATCCCACCACCGAAACGTCCTCCGGCGTGCGCAAGCCGGCCTCGGTCATGGCCCGGATCGCCCCCAGGGCGATCACGTCGGATGCGGCAAAAACAGCATCAAAGGTCACCCCGGATGACAGCAGGTGATGGATGCCCTCGAGCTCGGGCTCGGCGTTGAAATGGGCCGGTGCGGTGAGGGCAGGCTCGGCGGGAATCCCGGCTGCAGCCAACGCCTCAAGATAGCCCTGGCGGCGCAGAAGGACCTCCGGGGCCTCTGGCAGCCCCAGAAAGGCGATGCGCCGACGACCGAGCTTGAGCAGGTGCTCCACGGCCAGGCGAGCACCGGCGACGCTGTCCACGCCGACTGTGCAATAGTGCCGGTCGGGCACGTCACCGCCCCAGACGACAAGTGGCGCATAGGAGTCGGCGACGGCGTTCAGGGCCTGGTGCTGATCGCTCTGCCCGATGACCAGCACGCCGTCAGAGCGGTTGGACTGGATGATCCGCTCCAGCCAGCCCGGAGTCGGCGACATGACCTTGGTCAGCAGGACTTCATAGCCGCGCAGGGTGATCTGGTCGGCCAGCCGGCCGACCATTTCCAGGAAGAAGGGGTCGGAGATCAGCTGATCCTTGTCGTGGCCCAGGGGGATGACGACATTGATCGTGTTGGTCCGCTGCAGGCGCAGGCCCCTGGCCTGCTGGTTGACCACATAGCCCTGGGCGCGTGCGAGGGCGACGATGCGCTCCCGAAGGGGTAGCGGAATCAGAGGATTGTCAGCCAGGGCCCGGGACACCGTCGAAGTCGACACGCCGGCCATCTTGGCGATATCGGCCATCTTCAGGCGCGGCTTGGGGGTCACGGTTCTGGACTTCATCCCGGCAAGATAGGACAGCCGATAGGACGGAGACCATCCCCAAAGTCATTGGAAAATCCGGCCTTTTCGGTCCAGACAGGAGATCGGCTACCGGAGGGTGTGATTTTTTGGCCGATACAGTGCAGAGGCCAACGGCCCGGCGGTGCCCGGGCCTTGCCAGGACCACGGAGGGGCAAGCTTGATCAGCAGGCGATTTGAGGCCCTGGATGGATGCCGCGGCCTCGCCGCGCTGGTCGTCCTGGCCTACCACGTGTTCGCCTACGCCCATCCAACGGGGCCGCTTTCCGGGGGCTATCTGGCCGTCGATCTGTTCTTTGTGCTGAGTGGTTTCGTCCTCGCCCACGCCTATGGCCCACGGCTGCAGGCGGGACTTTCCCCCGCCCGCTTCATGGGCCTGAGACTGGCCCGGCTATGGCCCGCTTACGGCCTCGGCATCGCTGCAGCCGTGACGATCGCGCTCCTGACCACCCGCCCTGCGGGACTTTGGCAAGCGACTCTGACCGCCCTGCTCTTTCTGCCCTTTCCCCAAGACCTCGGACAGGGCCCCTCCCTGTTTCCCCTCGACCTGCCGGCGTGGTCGCTGTTCTTCGAACTGGCGGCGAACCTCACCTACGCCCTGCTGCACCGGTTCCTGACGGTCCGTCGGCTGCTCGCCCTTCTGGCCCTGGCCGTCATCGGACTGATCATCGTTGCTGTCCGGGCCGACGGCCTGCATGCCGGCTGGGCACCGGACAATTTTCCTGGCGGTGCACCCAGGGCGGCGTTCGGCTTCTTCGCCGGGGTACTGATCCAGCGGCTCTGGCCGGCGGGCCTGAAGCCGGCATCCGGGCCGGTCCCGGCGCTGATCGGACTGGCGGCCCTGTCCGTCCTGTTTGTCCCGGTCGCGGTGCCGCTCAGGCCCGTCTTCGATGTCCTGGTTGTCGTGCTCGTCTTTCCGTTCAGTGTTGCCGTTCTCTCTGCAGCCAAGCTGCCGACCGGGCTGGGAAAAGTCACGGCGGCGATCGGTCTGATCAGCTATCCGCTCTATGTCCTGCACATGCCGTTCATGCCCTGGCTGCGCGCCTGCCCCCTCGTCGTGCTGCCGGTCCTGCTGGTGGCGAGCTACCTGGTCGGACGTCTGGTCGAGCCCCCGCTCAGGGCCCGGCTTGAGCGGGCCCTGAGGGTCTGAACGCAAGGGCTCTAACGCAGGTCGAGCACCGCTACGGCCCTCGACGGCAGAACCACGGTGAGGGTGTCGCCCTTGAGGGTAGCGCCCTTGAAGGCCGTCGGCTTCACCACTTCGGGCGCGGCAAAGGTGTTGTGCGACGCCATGGTCGGCGCGGTCAGAATCCGGCCCTCGACCGCCTTGCCGGTCACACCGCTGAGTTTGACCGTCACCGTCGCCGGCTTGTTGGGATCCAGATTGACCAGGGCCAGATGGATGATCCCCGCCGCATCACGGCCGGCTGACGCCGTCACGGCCGGAACGCTGGCCTTGCCCAGCGTGTAGGCAGGACTGCTGACCTCCACTGGAAGGGCCGTCGCCCCCTGGAAAGGCCTGTACAGATCATAGACCCAGTAGGTCGGGGTCAGGATCATCTTGTCGCCGTCGGTGAGGATCATGGCCTGCAGCACATTGACCATCTGGGCGATGGCCGTCAGGCGGACCCGCTCGGCATGCTTGTGGAAGATGTTCAGGGTCGCGGCGGCGACAACGGCGTCGCGCATCGTGTTCTGCTGATACAGGAAGCCGCCGTTGGTGCCGGGTTCGACGTCATGCCAGATCCCCCACTCGTCGACATAGAGGCCGACGCGCTTTTCGGGGTCATACTTGTCCATGATGGCGCTGTGCCGGGTGACCAGTTCGTCCATGCGCTGGGCCTGGACCATGGTGTCAGCCCAGGCCTGCTCGTCAAACTGGGTGGCAGAGCCCTTCTTGCCCCAGTCCCCGGTCGGGATGACGTAGTAGTGCAGGCTGAGGGCGTCCATATGGCGGCCTGCACCGGCCATCAGGGTCTCGGTCCACTTATAGTCATCCGCACCCGGACCACCGGCAATCTTGCTGGTCTTGGTCCCGGCTGGAACACGCACGAAGGCTGCGAAATTACGGTAGAGGTTGGTGTAGTGCTCGGCGGTCATCTCGCCGCCACAGCCCCAGTTCTCGTTGCCGATCCCGAAATAGTCGAGCTTCCACGGCTCCTTGCGGCCATTGGTCCGGCGCAGGTTGGCAATGGTCGAATTGGTGGGCGAGGTCAGGTATTCGACCCACTCGGCCATTTCCTGCGGACTGCCGTTGCCGACGTTTCCGGCCACATAGGTCTTGGCACCGATCAGTTCGGCGAAGTCCATGAACTCGTGAGTCCCGAAGGCATTGGTCTCCTCGACCCCGCCCCAGGTGACATTGACCTTCACGGGGCGTTTGTCGCGCGGCCCGATGCCCTCGCGCCAGTGGTAGTCATCGGCAAAACACCCGCCCGGCCAACGGACCAGCGGCACATGCAGGGCTTTCAGCGCCGCGACGACGTCGTTGCGATAGCCCCGGGTGTTGGGGATCTTGCTGTCTTCCCCGACCCAGATGCCCTCATAGATCCCCCGACCCAGGTGCTCGGCGAACTGCCCATAGACCTCCGGTGCAATCCGGGGCCCGGGCTGGTCGGCCCGCAGGGTGGCCGCCACGCTGGTCTGGGCCAGGGCCGGCGACGCCATCAGCAGGGTCGCGGCCAGACCCGACAGCAGGGCGAGTTTCAGGGCTTTCAGCATAGGGTCTGTCCTCCAGGACGGTGCCTTTCCGGCCCCTGTCCTCCTGGTTTCAGGTCTAGTGGTTGTCGCGCGGCAGACCCTTGGTCTGGGCGATGCGCTGGTACTTGACGGCAGGCTCCAGCACTGCGCCGGTCTCGAGCTGTCCGACCAGCGACCGCTGGATCTCCTGCCAGGGTGTCTGGCTTTCGGGATAGGCATAGCCGCCGTTCGCCGCGAGCAGGACACGGCGGGCCACGACCTCTTCGGGGGTAATCAGCACATCCACCCGCGACTTGCGCAGATCGACCCGTACGCGGTCGCCCGAGTTCAGCAGGGACAGTCCCCCGCCGGCGGCGGCCTCGGGTGAAGCGTTGAGGATCGAGGGCGACCCGGAGGTCCCGGACTGACGGCCGTCGCCGATGCAGGGCAAGGCGCTAATCCCGCGGCGCAGCAGATAGTCCGGAGCCCGCATGTTCACGACCTCGGCCGCGCCCGGATAGCCGATGGGGCCGGCTCCGCGCATGAACAGGATGCTGCGCTCGGTAATGCCCGTGGCCGGATCATCAATGCGGGCGTGGTAGTCCTCGGGCCCGTCGAACACGACGGCCTCGCCTTCGAAGGCATCCGGATCATCGGGGTTGGACAGGTAGCGATCCCGGAATTCAGCGGTGATGACACTGGTCTTCATGATTGCGGAATTGAACAGGTTGCCGCGCATCACCACGAAGCCCGCACGCGCGACCAGCGGCTTGTCGAAGGGCCGGATCACCGCCTCGTCGTCAATGGCGACGCCGCCGCAGGCCTGGCCGATGGTCTTGCCCGACACGGTCAGCGCATCCTCGCGGATCAGGCCCTGGCCCATCAGCTGATTGACCACCGCCGGGACACCACCCGCCCGGTAATAGTCTTCGCCCAGATACTCTCCGGCCGGCTGCAGGTTGACCAGCAGGGGCACGTTTTCGCCATAGGTCTGCCAGTCGTCGACCGTCAGCTCGACGTCGATGTGGCGCGCCAGGGCATTCAGATGGATAGGGGCATTGGTCGAGCCGCCGATCGCCGAATTGACGACCACCGCGTTCAGGAACGCATCGCGGGTCAGGATGTCGGAGGGCTTGATGTCCTGCTCGACCAGCTCGACGATCCGCAGGCCCGTCTCATAGGCATTCTGCTGCCGGTCGCGATAGGGTGCCGGAATGGCGGCCGAACCCGTGAGCGACATGCCCAGGGCCTCGGTCAGCGAGTTCATGGTGGTGGCCGTACCCATGGTATTGCAGTAGCCGGTGGACGGGGCTGAACTGGCCACCAGCTTGATGAAGCCGGCGCGGTCGATCTCGCCGGCGGCCAGCAGCTCGCGCGCCTTCCAGACGATGGTCCCCGAGCCCGTGCGTTCACCCTTGTGCCAGCCGTTCAGCATCGGCCCCACGGAAAGGGCGATGGCCGGAATGTTCACCGTCGCGGCCGCCATCAGGCAGGCCGGCGTGGTCTTGTCGCAGCCGATCGTCAGCACGACCCCGTCGATGGGGTAGCCATACAGGGTCTCTACCAGGCCGAGATAGGCCAGGTTTCGATCAAGCCCGGCCGTCGGCCGCTTGCCGGTTTCCTGGATCGGATGGACCGGGAACTCCAGAGCGATCCCCCCGGCCGTCCGGATGCCCTCGCGCAGACGCTCGGCCAGCACGATATGATGGCGGTTGCAGGGGGACAGGTCACTTCCCGTCTGGGCGATGCCGATGATCGGCCTGCCGGACTGCAACTCTTCCAGAGACAGGCCGAAGTTCAGATAGCGCTCCAGATAGAGCGCGGTCATGTCGGCATTGTCCGGATTGTCGAACCAGGCGCGCGAGCGAAGGGCGCGGGGCGGTACGGCGGCGGAACTCATGGCGGTCCTCGGGGCGGCGGCAGAGAAGCAGGCAAATGCAGGAGTCGGCCACATTGCCCCGGCTCAAATCGCCCGAGACACCCTTCGCCTGTATTTGTCTGACTAAACCGGCTGATCTATCCGGTCAACGCCGAGACACCGCCCTGGACAACTCTAGGCCTCCGGGGCGATGGCTGCTCGCGTGTCATCAAGGGCGAGGCCAACGAGTCGCTCCATGGCCTCGCGGGCCTGGTCAGGTCGTCCGGCGGCGATCGCATCGAAGACCTTCCAGTGGTCAGGGACCGGATCGCGCGGAAGCTCGCGCTTGCGCTGTTTGAAAATCGTCGTCCAGCGGACCGCTGCACCGATGCTGCTGCTCAGTGAAAAAAGCGCTGCATTGCCGGTCGCCTCCAGGACCGTATCGTGAAAGTCGCGGTCCGCCGCCTGACCCTGCTCGGTGGTCAGGGTATGCTGCTGCATGAGGATCAGCGCCTGCCGCATATGCTCCAGCTGGACTTCGTCACGCCGCCCGGCGGCCAGGGCGGCCGCAGCAGGCTCCACGATCATTCTCAACTCAAACAGGCCCTTGAGAAAGGCCTCGCTGGGTTCGGCCTCGAAGAACCAGGCTAGGACCTCGGGATCCAGCAGGTTCCAGCGCGCCTGAGGGCTGACCCGGGTCCCGGTCTTGGGCCGGCTCTCTACCAGCCCCTTGGCGGCCAGAATCCGGATCGCTTCGCGATAGGCACTGCGCGAGACATTGAGCGCCTCGCTGGCGTCGATCTCGTTGCTCAAAATGTCGCCCGGCGCATGCTGGCCCGAGACAATCGCTACACCCAGCGTCCGGGCGATCGACCCATGCAGCCGGCCGGGATTACCCGCAACCACAGTTCCGGCGTCAGTCCTGGCCTTTGCGCTCTTCGTCTGCACGCCCGCTCCTCGTTCGCCTCCGGACCCAGCCCGGCGCAGTCTGCCTGCAACGGGACAGTAGCGAGACGCCTGACCGGGTGCCACGCAAATCCGGCTCGGCCACACCGGGGTTTGACAGCCCGCAGCCTTGCGTTATTTGTCCGAGTTAATATCCGGCCCAACGTAAGAGACAGAGCCTCATGGTGCTTAGGTTTGTGCAACTGACGACGACGGACGGCGACCGGGCGCTGGCGGCGATCAATGATGTGGGCCTGTCCCGCCGGGTCGAGGTTGCCGATACCCTCTATGATCTGGCCCAGGCTGCCCTGGCGGCGGGAGCCAGCCTGGCCGAAGCGGCCCAGGCCCAGCCCTTCGGGCCGGAGATGGATGTCGGCCTGGCCCTGGCCGAAGGTCGCGTTCTGGCGCCGATCGATCACGCCGATCCCGCTCACCTGATTCTGACCGGAACGGGCCTGACCCACCTCGGCTCGGCCGAGGGGCGCGACAAGATGCACAAGGCGGCCCAGGCCGGTACGGCGGGCGACAGTGCGGCCCTCACCGACTCGATGCGCATGTTCCTGATGGGCGTCGAAGGCGGGAAGCCGGATCACGGTGCCGCCGGTGTCCAGCCCGAATGGTTCTACAAGGGTGACGGCAGCCATATCGTCAGCCCGGGCGCGCCCCTGCGCTCGCCGGCCTTTGCCCTGGACGGCGGCGAAGAACCCGAGATTGCCGGGATCTATCTGATTGCGCCCGACGGTACCCCTTGTCGTCTGGGCTTCTGCCTCGCCAACGAGTTCTCCGACCACATCACCGAACGCGGCAACTATCTGTGGCTGGCCCATTCCAAACTGCGCCAGGCCGCGCTTGGCCCGGAACTCTTGACCGGCGACCTGCCGGACGATGTCCGGGGCGCCAGCCGCATCCTGCGCGACGGTGCCGTCGTCTGGGAAAAGCCGTTCCTGTCCGGCGAGGGCAACATGTCCCATGCCATTGCCAATCTGGAGTACCACCACTTCAAGTATGGCCTGTTCCGGCGCCCCGGCGACGTGCACGTCCACTTCTTCGGTACAGCAACCCTGTCGTTCGCCGACGGTTTTCAAACCCGGCCCGGGGATGAGTTCGAGATCATGGCTGCGCCGTTCCACTATCCGGTCCGTAACCGGCTAGAGGTCAGCGAAGTGGAATCCGTTCGGATCCGCAAACTCTGAAAAAGTCCGCGAAAAGGTCATTTCGACGGCAATGTTACCGTTAGCATTGTCACGCGGACGGCTTATATGTGCGATCCTTCCTTCGTCTGAACCAGCGAGAACCCGATGTCTGAAGCCGCGCTGCGGGCCATCAACCCCGCCACCAACGAGGCCTTCGGCCCGTCCTTCGCCGAGCCGGACGCCGCCGCCGTCGCCGCCGCCTGCGCTGCCGCCGCTGCGGCGTTCGACCTCTATCGGGAAACCGAACCCTCGGCCCGGGCGACCTTTCTGGAAGCCATCGCCACCGAGATCGAGGCCATCGGCGACGTCCTGATCGAGACGGCCATGGCCGAGAG
>NZ_QAII01000108.1 GCF_003060965.1 Caulobacter sp. HMWF025
CCCGGGGGAGGAGGGCTGCGAAGCGGCCCGGAGGGGGCAAGTTTCAGGTGCATACCGGCCGGCTCCGCAGGCCCCCACCGGGCCGGCTCACGCCGGTCGTCCGCCCCCAAAGGGGGCGGAAGAGCGGGGCTTCCCTACCCCACCATGCCCGACAGGCGGCCGCGGATGATGGCTTCAGCCTCGGCGACCATGCGGTCGACCAGGTCCTTGACGGTGGGGATGTCGTGGATCAGGCCCTGGACCATGCCGGCCGACCAGATGCCGCCATCGGTGTCGCCTTCGGCCAGGGCGTCGCGGCCGCGGCTGCCGGCCACCAGGTGCTGGACGTCCTCGAACTTGGCCCCGCCGGCCCGCTCGATCTGCACGACCTCCTGGCTGACCGCGTTGCGCATCACCCGGGCGGTGTTGTGCAGGGTGCGGAAGATCAGGTCGGTCTGGCGCTCGTCATTGGCGACCATCTGCTCCTTGAAAGCCATCGGGATCGGAGCCTCCTGGGTGACGCAGAAGCGGGTGCCCATATTGACGCCGTCGGCCCCGAGGGCGAGCGCCGCCACCAGGCCGCGCGCATCGGCGATGCCGCCCGAGGCCAGCATCGGGATCTTCACCTTGTCGGCGGCGGCGGCGATCAGGATCAGGCCAGGAATGTCGTCCTCGCCCGGGTGGCCGGCGCATTCGAAGCCGTCGATGCTGATGGCATCCACGCCCATCCGCTCGGCGCTGAGGGCGTGACGGACGGCGGTGCACTTGTGGATCACCTTCACGCCGTTGGCCCGGAAGTGGTCGACATGTTCCTGCGGCTTGTAGCCGGCGGTCTCGACGATCTTGATGCCGCTCTCGATGATCACCGCGCGGTATTCGGCATAGGGCGGCGGCTTGATGGCCGGCAGGATGGTCAGGTTGACGCCGAACGGCTTGTCGGTGAGGTCGCGGGTGCGGGCGATCTCCTTGGCCAGCTCCTCGGGCGTCGGCTGGGTCAGGGCGGTGATGAAGCCCAGCGCCCCGGCATTGGCCACGGCGCTGACCAGCTCGGCCTTGCCGACCCACTGCATGCCACCCTGGGCGATGGGGTGCTCAACGCCGAAAAGCTCGGTGAAACGGGTCTTGATCGCCATGGCCTTAAGCCTCCCAGTCTGGTTTTTTCAGACTATGGCGGATTGACCCTTGCGGCAGGCAAGAGGCGATCGTGCCGGCGATCAGGGCTTGAGCAGGTCTTCCAGCGCCTGGGCCCGCAGCGCCGTGTGCTTCAGATAGCAGGACTGAAAATAGATCGGGGCGATGGTGCCGCCGCTCAGGATCTGGACCGTGGCGCAATCGGCGTCGCGATAGGCGATCCAGGCCCGCTGGGCCTTCAGCAGGGCGGCCTTGGCGGGCGCCGCGTCGGCCAGATCCGCCATGTCGGCCTTGTAGGCCTTGTTCAGACGGGCGTCCTGAACCTTGAGCTCGGCCTCGCCGCACTTGAGAATGCCCAGGGTATTGTCGTTTTCCGGCTTGGCCAGGCAGGCCTCGTAGGCCGGGCTGTAGGCGACGCCGTCCTCGGCCCGGGCCGCGGCCGGCGCAAAGGTCAGAAGGGCAGCAGCGATCAGCAGCGTCCGGAGCAGCATCGGCTCATCCTCGTCAGGCTATTGCAGGCCGACGCGGCCGATGGCGTAGAAGCGGTCCGAGCGCTGCTTGCGCAGGGCGGCGACGTCGAGGGCCAGCAGGCCCTTCAGCTCGTCCTCGATCGCATCGCCGACGGCCTTGAGGGCGGCCGGGTGATCGGAATGGGCCCCGCCGGCCGGCTCGTCGATAATGCGGTCGACGATGCCCAGCTTGATCAGGTCCTGGGCGGTGATGCGCATCTGGGTGGCCGCGTCCTTGGCCCGGGCCCCGTCGCGCCACAGGATCGAGGCAGCGCCCTCGGGGCTGATCACCGAATAGATCGAGTGCTCGAGGATCAGCACCTTGTTGGCCCCGGCCAGGGCGATGGCCCCGCCGGAACCACCCTCGCCGACGATGGTGGCGATCATCGGGGTGTTGAGGGTCAGGCAGCGCTCGGTCGAGCGGGCGATGGCCTCGGCCTGGCCGCGCTCTTCAGCCCCCAGGCCCGGATAGGCCCCGGCGGTGTCGACAAAGGTGATGACCGGCAGGTTGAAGCGCTCGGCCATGTCCATCAGGCGGACGGCCTTGCGGTAGCCCTCGGGGCGGGCCATGCCGAAATTGTGCTTCAGGCGGGTGGTCGTGTCGTGGCCCTTCTCGTGGCCCATGACCACGACAGGCTGGCCCCGGAAGCGGCCGAGGCCGCCGACAATGGCCTGGTCGTCCGCGAACTTGCGGTCGCCGCGCAGCTCGACGAACTCGTCGATCAGGCCGGCGACATAGTCGCGCAGGTGCGGCCGCTGCGGATGCCGCGCGACCATGGTCTTCTGCCAGGCATCCAGATTGGCATAGGCCTCGACCCGAAGGGCCTGGGCGCGATCGCGCAGGGCCTGGATTTCGAGCTCGAAGGCCCCCGGGCCGGCGGTTTCGGAGAGCTTGGACAGCTCCTCGATCTTGCCTTCCAGGTCAGCGATCGGGCGTTCGAAATCGAGATAATGTGCGGCCATGGTCTCTTGAACGTCGCCGTTGCGGAAAGGGTGCGAACCTAGTGGCAGACGCGACAAAAGGGAACCGGCTTTGGAACCGGACGGTCCGTGACGGATTCATCCACATGACCGTCCCCAGCTGTCGTCCGAGAGAGTCTCTTTTGAAGACTCATTTCGGTGGTGAATCGCGACATATGGTCCTATGGTTAAGATCTGGCCGGTCGCGAATGACACCGGCGCCTGCGGCCCCCGTCCATCGAACATGGGCAGGACCCGCCTGTAGCGAACGGATGTTCCCATGCAGGTGTTCACGTTTTTCTGCGTTGAGCCGGACGGCTCGGTTCCCCGCTTCGACGTTTCGCCCTGTCTCGACGATGAGGCTGCACGCCGGCGCGCCTTCGAGCTGATCGACATGCACCACCGCTGCGACCTGATCGAGGTTTGGCGCGGCGCGACCCGCGTCTTCGACGTACCCGCCCAGCGCAGGGCCGCCGCAGCCTGATTTTCATCGTTCGATGAATTATTGCGACACCCGGAATCCGGTGCTATCCCATGGCTCCGGACGGAGCGCCCTCCCCGGCGACTCCGCTTCCGGAGGCCCGCCATGGACGCCCAGGTTTCCTCTGCCCTGATCCCGCCTGCCCCCAGGGTCCATGCCCGCGATCTGCCGGACTGGCGCGTCGCGGCGGGCATGACCGCCAACAGCCTGGCGGTCTGGAGCGAGCGGGCCTTCGAAGCGCCCGCAATGCGCCGCCGCATCCTCGGGATCGACAGTTTCCTGATCAATGACCCGGACGCGGCCCACGCCCTGCTCTCGCCCCCGCTGGGCAGCCACGTCCGCCCCGTCGCGGCCGTTCGCCCCGTGCTGCCCTTCACGGGCCGGGGCCTGCTGCTGGCCGAGGGCGAGGCCTGGCGCCGCCAGCGCCGGATGCTGGCCCCGGTCTTCACCCCGGCCCATGTCAGCGGCCTGCTGCCGCATTTCGCGGCCGCCGCCGAGACCCTGATCGCCGCAGCTGCGGCCCAGTCCCGGGTGAACCTGTCGGCGCTGTTTCACGAGGCGACCCTGGATGCGGTGCTGCGGGCCCTGTTCTCGCTGCCGGCCGATGCGCGCCGCGCCCGCATGGCCCGGATGGTGCGGACCTTCGTGTCCGGACCGGGCCGCGCCCAGCTGTGGGACGGCCTGGCCAAGCAGGAGCAGGACTTCGCCTTCTCGCTCGGCCCCCGGCGGCGCTTCGCCCGGGCCTGGTTTGCGGAAGTCGATGCGGTGATCGCCGACCGCCGGGCAGACGGCGCAGCGGCCGGCGACATGCTCGACCTGCTGCTGGCGGCCCGCGATCCGGAGACCGGCAACCCGCTGACCGATGCCGAGATCCGCGAACAGTCGGCGACCATGATCGCCGCCGGGTTTGAGACGACCTCGCGGCTGCTGTTCTGGACGGCCTATCTGCTGGCCCGCGATCCGGCCGAGCAGGCCAGGGTTCGCGCCGAGCTCGCCGCCGCCCCGCCGGAGACCATGACCAGCCTCGCCGCCCTGCAGGCCTGGCCGCGCCTGAAGGCCTGCCTGCTGGAGGCCCTGCGGCTGTATCCGCCCGTCAGCCTGATCCTGCGCACCAATCTCGAGACCGAGACGATCCTCGGCCACACCCTGCCGCCGGGCTGCCTGATCACGGTCAGCCCGTGGGTCATGCACCGGCATCGCGCCCTGTGGGACGAGCCGGCGGCCTTCCGGCCGGACCGCTTCGCGGGGCGGGCCGCGCCGTGGACCGACGGGGCCTTCATGCCCTTCGGCGGCGGCCCGAGGATCTGCATCGGTGCCAGCTTTGCCCTGGCCGAGGCCCAGGTGATCCTCGGCCGGCTGCTGGCCCGGTTCGAGATCGGCCTGGACGATCGACGCCCCATGATACCGGTCGGTGGCGTGACGACGTCGCCCAGCGTCGAGCCCTGGTTCCGTCTGACACCAGCCTGAGCCTGTCCCGGCAATGGCCCCTTGCGGAAGCCGCCCGGACACCCGAGCTTGGGTCGAGCCCACGAGGACCCCCGCCATGACCGACGCTCCCCGCCCTTCCGCCATTGCCGATGACAGCGGCCACGGCGGCCTGCAGATGTTCGTCACCGCCGGCCCGACCAGCCTGGTCGCTGACGTCAAGGTCGAGGCCGGCGGTCTGGACCTGGGTCCGGATCCGCACGATCTGGTCGCGGCGGGTCTGGCGGCCTGCACCACCATGACCCTGCGCCTCTACGCCAGGCGCAAGGCCTGGGCGCTCGGGGCGGTGCATGTGGAGGTCCGCAGCAGCCGCGAGCCGGACATGAGCCCGCCCGAACGCTTCGACCGGGTGATCACCCTCGACGGCGACCTCGACGCCGACCAGCGCGAACGCCTGCTGGCCATCGCCGAGATGTGCCCGATCCACAAGCTGCTGACCCAGGGGGCGCGGGTGGTGACGACGGTGGGGTGAGGCATGGCTGCCCCCTTCCCCTTGATGGGGGAAGGGTTGGGGA
>NZ_QAII01000109.1:0-22147 GCF_003060965.1 Caulobacter sp. HMWF025
ACCTGGCCTCAATCTCCGAAAGCGGCTGGCCCTATGTGCAGCATCGCGGCGGTCCAAAGGGGTTTCTGAAGGTGCTGGACGACCGGACGCTGGCCCTGCCGGACTTTGCCGGCAACCGCCAGTACATCACCGTGGGCAATGTTTCGGTCGAGGACCGGGTCAGTCTGATCCTGGTCGACTATCCGCGCCGGGCCCGCCTGAAGATCCTGGCGCGCATGGAGGCTCGCGACCTCACGGACGATCCGGAACTGGCCGGGCGCCTGGCCTTGCCGGGCTATCGGGCCCGGGTCGAACGGGCCCTGGTGCTCCGCCTGGAAGCCTTCGACTGGAACTGCCCGCAGCACATCACGCCGAGGTTCACGGCCGCCGAGGTCGAGGCTGGAACCTTGCCGCTCCGTGAGCGGCTGGCGGCGCTTGAAGCCGAGAACCTGACCCTTCGCCAGCGCCTGGCGACCCTCTAGGCCCCATGGAGTGCCTGATGTCCAACCCCACGCCGCAATCCCGCCCGCCCTTGCCGCCCTTCACTCGCGCGACGGCGACCGAGAAGGTTCGCAAGGCCGAGGACGCCTGGAACGGTCGCGATCCAGAGCGTGTCTCCATGGCCTATACGCCCGACAGTCTCTGGCGGAACCGCAGCACCTTCCTGCAGGGACGCCCGGCCATCATCGACTTCCTGACCCGCAAATGGAGCCAGGAGGATGAGTACCGGCTGATCAAGGAACTGTGGGCCTTCTCGGATGACCGCATCGCCGTCCGCTTTGCCTATGAGTGGCGAGACCGCGCTGGCGGCTGGTGGCGCGCCTACGGCAATGAGAACTGGGCCTTTGACGAAATGGGCCTGATGCGCGAACGCCATGCCAGCATCAATGACGTCTCGATCGCGCCGGAAGATCGCCTGTTCCACTGGGATCGCGCGGCACCCCGGCCGGTCGGTCATCCGGGGCTTACAGCCCTGGGCCTTTAGCGGGTCCGTTCAGCCGGCACTGCAGACCAGCCCGTCCTGCAGCCAGGTCCCCAGAAGGCCGCCAACCCGCGCGACGGTTCGCTCGGCATCATCAGGGCCGCCCAGCTGCTCGCACAGCCGGGCAAAGGTGTAGCCGTCCAGCGCCATGGCCAGGGCCTGGCGTTCGAAGGCGTCGATCGAGCGGTACTGTGGGGAGAGGCCCTGTCGCCAGACACGGATCGCGGCCGGCGCGGGCAGCCGCTCGACCGCCGGAGGGGCCTCACCCCCGGTCAGAGCGCCCCAGATCGCGGCGCTGTTGGTGATGACCTCGCCGATGGTCAGGGTCGGTGGCAGGGTCAGGACGGCGCTCTCCCAGTCTACCTCTGCCAGGGCCTCGGGGGTGATCGGATCGGCGTCCGGGCCGTCGAAGGCGCGGCGCAGGCTCCAGTCCAGCCAGGCCAGTTCAGCGACCTCCGGATCGTCCGGATAGAGCCCGGTCAGGGTCTCGGGAAAGTCTTCGCCATAGGCGTCAAGGGTCCAGCCGCAGGGCGGATGGGCCACTATGTGGCTGAGCGCAGCGGCGTCGAAACCGTCATCACCCAGCCATGACCAGGTCTGCTCGAACGTGTCTCGCAAGCAGGCCACCAACTGGGCGCGATAGGCATGCCGATAGACGGCAAGACCGGCCGCGCCGCGGGCACTGACGCCCTCAGACTGTCCGCTCTGGTTTGCCAGGATGTGGTCGCGCAGGCCGCGCTGGATCGCCAGCAGGCTCATGCGGCGCACTCCAGCCTGCCGGCGCGGGCGCGCGCGATGTCCAGTTCGGTCAGCAATTCCCCTAGAGGCGGAATGTCGTCGTCACGCTCGATCATCGTCGCCACCGGCCCAAAGCGCTGGCAGGCGAGGTCGTAGAGGGCCCAGACGGGGTCGGGGACCGGCTGATCATGGGTGTCGATCAGCAGATCCCGGCCCTGGCTGTGGCCGGCCAGATGCATCTGGCGCACCCGGTCGACCGGGACACCGGCGATATAGGTGGCGGGATCGAAGCCGTGATTGGTGCCGCTGACATAGATGTTGTTGATGTCGAGCAGCAGGAAGCAGCCGGTCGCCTCGCACATTCGGGCCATGAAGCCGTGCTCGGTCATTTCGTCGTCGGCGAAGGTCAGATAGCTGGACGGGTTCTCCAGCAGGATCGGTCGCTCGAGGACGTCCTGAACGCGGTTGATGTTGGCGCAGACCACCGCCAGCGCCTCCTCGGTATAGGGCAGGGGCAGCAGGTCGTGGGAATTGAAGCCCTCCAGGCCCGTCCAGCAGAGATGGTCGGACACCCAGAGCGGATCGACGCGATCGACCAGGGTTTTCAGGCGGCGCAGATAGTCCGGCTTGACGCCGTCGGCCGAGCCGATCGACATCGATACGCCATGCATCGCCACCGGATGTCGCTCGCGCACGGCGTCCAGGATGTAGAGTGGCCGACCGCCGCGAACCATGAAGTTCTCGGAGATCACCTCGACGAAATCGACGGGAATCTCATGGTCGAGAAAGTCCGCATAGTGGGGCGGACGCAGTCCCAGGCCGAAACCCTCGAAAGGCGCGATCACGCGGTCGGACATATTGTCATCCTGGACAGGAGCGGGGGAACGGGCCCGGCTGCGAACGGCTGCCGGGCCTGAGCCCATTACTGCGCTGCGGTCAGCGAACCACCGGCCTTGGCGCAAGCCTTGGTGGTCATGGCCTTGAAGCCCTGGCCCTTGCAGTCGTTCAGGCCCTTGCAGTCGTTCTTGGCGGTCTTGCAGTCCGAGGTGCCCTTGCAGGTGTTGACGCCATAGCAGTGGACCTTTTCGGCGGAGGCCTTGGGGGCGGCGGAGACCTGGGTGGCGGCGACCATGCTGGTCATGGCGAACAGGGCGGCGGCCGAGGCGATCGTGGCGGACTTGAAGCTGGTCATGGGAGCGTTTCCTGGTTGATGAGGCCAGACCGCTGATCGGCCCGACACCACCCCATTCGCCCCAGCCTGGCCTTTGGTTACAGGCTGAAGACAACAAGTTTTCAGTGATGACAGCGCGGGTGCGGTCAGTCTGGCCCTGACGCCGTTCCACGGTGCGCGGATTGGGCGGGGGTTGCAGCGCTTTCTCAGCCGCTTCCTGCCACGCGCCCATGACGTCGATGACGTCGCCCAAGAAATCTCCTTGCGAGCGTTCGCGGCTGAAACGGCTCAGCACGCGATTTCCGAGAGTGCGGAGGAAAAACGGCACGGTGTTCAAGCGTCCCGGCCGCGAGGCCTTCCTGTGCGGCGAACAGCACATGTCGCCGCCCAAGCCGGAGACCCCAATGGCGGGGGGCGGCCTGTCTGGTCGCCTTACCTGTCTACCGACCGCCGCTACATGGCGTTTGATGGCACGGCCCGTCCGGCCGTCAATCTTCTGCCAGGCAGTCTTGAGCTTCACCGCATGATCGACGAACGTCGGGCGCGGCTCGCCATTCCCTGGGACGGCGGGCAGGCTGGCCTGCTGGGCCAGGCCGTTTCCCCCGTCCCGCAGTAGTTCCATTCTCAACCTCAAGACCAGGATCTCCCATGGCCTCCAAGATCGCCGAAGACCCCCGGATTGACCCTCGCATCAAGGCTATCTTCGGTGCCGCCGAGTTCGGCATCGGCGCAGGCGACGTCTCCAGCCGTGAGGAACTGCTCGCGCAGGAATGCAGCCCAGAGGCCCTGGCCGCAGCCGCGGGTCTGAAGGCCTTTCTGGACATGTGTGACAATGACCAAGTGGCACCGTCGGCGGGCCTTGTCTGCCGAACCGAGCAGGTTGTTTCAGCGCCGGACGGCAATCTGATCAATATCCAGTTCATCCGTCCTGATACGGATGAATGCCTGCCCTGCGTCTATTACATCCATGGCGGCGGCATGGAGCGCCTGTCCTGCTTTGACGGCAACTATCGGGCCTGGGGGCGGATCATTGCGGCCCGGGGCGTGGCTGTGGCGATGGTTGATTTCCGCAATGCCACCCTTCCATCCTCGGTCAGCGAGGTGGCACCCTTTCCTGCTGGTCTGAACGATTGCGTCTCCGGCCTGAAATGGGTTCACGCCAACAGCGCGGCCCTGAACATCGACCCCTCGCGGATCATTATCGCGGGCGAGAGCGGCGGTGGAAACCTGACCCTGGCGACGGGCCTGAAGCTGAAGGCCGACGGCGATCTTGGCCTGATCACCGGCCTTTACGCCCTGTGTCCCTACATCGCCGGCCAGTGGCCGCTGGAGGAGCACCCTTCCTCGACCGAGAACAACGGCATCCTGCTGCAGCTCCATAACAACCGGGGTGCCATGGCCTATGGCATCGAGGCCTTCGAGGCCCGAAATCCTCTGGCCTGGCCAGGCTTTGCCACCCTGGATGACCTGAAGGGGCTTCCGCCGGTCGTCATCAGCGTCAACGAATGTGATCCGCTGCGCGACGAAGGCATCGCCTTTTACCGCCGCCTGATGGCGGCCGGGGTCAGTGCCCGCTGCCGCCAGGTGATGGGCACCATCCACGGCACGGAGATCTTTCCGATCTGCTGCCCGGACATCAGTCGGGACACCGCCAGCGATATCGCCAACTTCTGCGCCGGGTAAGGGCACCTTGTGAGGCGGGGGGCGGAGGGCACCTGGAGGGTTTCACGCCCCGGCTGTCGATCCGCCCCTTCGGTGCACGAAGCCATTTCCCCGCCAGCCGGGTCAATCTGGCAGCGCCTGCTCAGGACATAAGAGCGTTCAGATCAGGGCCTTGAGAATGCTCAGCATGACTTCGATGTCGGGCATGGGGGCCACGGCAGCGATCTGGGCCGGCATGCGCCCGGCGATCATCGGATCGGTCTCGACGCCGACTGCGCCGAGCGGCCCGCGGAAGCCGTGGTCGCGCCAGCCGATCTCCTGCAGTGGTCGGGACATCAGGGTATCGATCAACGGCAGGGCGTGCGGGTCCAGGGCGATCAGGGGGTGGGCGGAATAGACCGTCGGCTTGGGGTAGAGGGCCACCGGCTTGGCCGGTCCGGGAGCCCCGGCGATGCGCTTCCAGCGTTCCTTGTCGGCCAGGATCCATTCGACCAGCTGGTTCTCGTAGCCGACCACCATCGGCTGGGCCCCCGGACCGCCGGCGACATAGTCGTCAAACACCTTGCCGGAGGAACTGGACTTGAAGCCCATGCCCCGGAACAGGTCGACCAGCTTCGGCAGCACCGCCGGCAGGGTGTCGGCTGTGGCCACGTCGCCGGCCAGCAGGTTGGCGGCGAGGCCCGCGAACATGAAGCCGGAGTTGGACTTGTTGGGGTCCGATGCGATCAGCCGCACCCGACCGTAGAGGTCGGGCTGGCCCAGTTCGCTCCACGACCTGCGAGCCAGGACCGCGTCAATCAGCCCCCGGGCGTCGATATAGTAGTGGGAGCCCTCCTTGGTCGCCAGGCCCGCGCGGACCAGGCCGTCAGCAATCGGGGCCCAGGAATAGATGACGATGGGCGAGTTGAAGATCACCTCGTCCTTGAGGATCTTGACCTCCCGCCGGGCCAGGTCGACCAGGGGGCTGGAACTGGGCCACAGAAACTGGGGCTTGGTGGTCAACAGGGTCGGGTCGCGGACCTGTTCCACCGATCCCGCCCGTTCCGCTGCCAGGGCAAGGCCTTGCCGCTTCAGGGCGGCGATGGTGTGGGGGTTCTGAATGAAACCGATCTTCTCGCCGCCGGCATAGCCCCTGATCAAATCAACGTTGCCGAGGGCACCGCGAACTTCGGGCCGGTCGCGGAACAGCACGGCTCCGCCGGTGACCGCCGCGCTGACTCCCAGGACGCCCAGTCCCGCCAGCGCCCGCCTGCTCATGGCCATGCCTCAGGTCTCCATCAGGGGGTGTTGCTCAAATCGGCCTTGAGGGCGTCCTTCAACACCTTCAGGTCCAGGTCGAGCGTCTGCAGTTCAGGTTCGGCGACGTCGTCGGCATATTTGGCAAAGGCCTGGGACAGTCCGCCCATCACCTCACGGGTCTGGGTCATGCGGGTGGTGGAGGGGACCGCTCTGGCTTCCAGTGTGCGCCATCCGTCGGCGACGCTGGCGGCGTTGGGCAGGTAAAAGGTCAACAGGCGGCGCACAGCCATCGCCCGGCCCGGATCCTCGCGCACCTCCCGTATCACCTTGTCCCCGACTTCCAGCAGGTTAGCGATCTCGGCGCGCATCGGCGCGTCCTGGATCTCGCGACGGACCTTGCGCAGGCGATCCAGGGCGCTGGAGGCTTCGAGCAAAAGGCCCTGGGCCGTGGCGCTCCGCGCGTCCAGCACGGCGTCGTCGGTCAGCCCGTGGCCAAGCCTGCTGCCCGGCTTCGCCACCAGCCAGACACCGCCAAATACGGCCAGGGCGACGGTCAGGGACAGCCACCACGGCAGGTTCAGGACCAGCGCCAGCAGGGGCAGGGTCAGGGCTGCGGCTACGGCCGCCAGCAGGGTCGACGCCCCGCGTCCCATCAACGTGCATCTCCCGGAAGACAATGCCGCTCAACCCATCGCGCATTCGCCCGCAAGATCGCCTCGTCCCTCATCGAACCGGGCTCAGTTGTAGCCCCTGGCGGACCGGAAGGCTTCCGTCAGATTCTTGCCGCCGTCGAACACCCGCGCCCGTGTCAGTTTTGCCACCTGGTCCAACTGGCCCTTGTCAGCCTTGCCGAAGGTCACGCCAAACACCGGAAGTTCGTGACCGTCCCGCCGCCAGGTAGAATCGAATCCGCCGGCATTGTCCGACTCGCCGTCGGTCATCAGCACCACGGCCGGCAGATAGCCCTTGTCCAGATAGGGTTGCATGGCGACGAAGGCGGCGTCGGCACAGGCGTACATGTCGGTGCCCCCGTCGGAGCTTTCGGCCTCGACAGCGGCGAGCAGTCTGGCCTGGGAGGCGGGACTTCCGTCACCCTGCAGGGTCGCTCGTGGGCCGTCATCGAAGGGGATGACGATGATACGATCGGCCGGGGACCATTGGATCAGCGCCTTGGATGCCTCGGCGGGGGTGAGCAGGGTGCGCATGGCAGACTTCAGCTGCCGCTCGCCGTCACCTTCCATCGAGCCCGAGAAATCCAGGCACAGGGCCGTGAGGGAGGGGCGGCGGAGCACTTCCTGATAGAGGGTCAGGGCCCGCGAGATCACCGCCGGTTCCGGCAGGGCGACGGACGGCACGACCCGCGAGGGGTCGAAGTTCCAGTCCGGTTCGGCGCGGGCCGGCGCGGCCATGCCCGGGGCGGTCCGACGCCCGTCCGCCGCGATTCGGGCCTGGGCCTCGGCGCTCAGCAGGTAGGTTTGCAGGCTGTCAAAAAAGGCCCGGGTCTTCTTGTCCTGGCCACGCTCGACATAGCCCAGTGGCGCGTCGGCATAGGCGGCACCCTCGGACGGGTAGACGGCGTACAGCAGCTCGCCGCCGGTCTGGCGCAGGGCGTCGTTGGTCTCCTTCAGCACCGCCTCATAGTTCCACATGGCGTCGTAGGGCTTACCGGCCTGGGCGGTCTCCAGATAAAGATCCTTCAGCCAGCCCGACGAGCCCGACGACCTCGCCACGCCCTTCAGCAGGGCCTTGACCTTGGCGCGCGCCGCATTGTCGTCGAGCGCCGCCGGATCCAGTCGCGAGCCGTCGCCGAAGGCGGCCGCCAGCATGGCCAGATAGGCCGCCGCGCCGGAGTTGGACTGGGTGGCCGAGGTCATCAGGAACGACAGCTTGCCGGCCTGCACCGCCTTGAGGATGTCGTCCATCCGCACGGGCCTGCCCACCCAGCCGAGTTCGCGGGCCTTGCTGGTCCGCACCCCGAGGATCACGGGCGTGGTGCCGATGGACTTCAGGTCCTTGACCCGACGCCGTGTGTCGTAAAGCTCGATCCACAGGCTGGAGGCCGGCCAGACGGCATCGACCTCGGGCGGCGTTTCATTGGCCAGCATCAGGCCGATATCGAGCGAGCCCTTGTAGTCGATCTGGCATTCGACGTTCTGGCGTTTGCAGAACGCCTGGACGAGCGGCTCCAGAGCCTTCTGCTCCGAGCCGGCGACGATACGAAAATCAAGGTCCTGCGACCCGCAGCCGGCCAGCAGGCCGGCTAGGACTGCGACCGCAAGGACGGCGAGCCGCCTCACTGGGCAGGGCCTTGCGACAGCGCCTTCTTCAGGGCGTCGGTCTGACGATCCATTTCGATTTCGACCAGTTCGCGCTTCTTGCGGCCCTCGGCCTGGACCTGCAGCACGCCGGAAATGGTCTCGATCAGGTCCTGGTTGGTCTTCTGCAGGGTCTCGATGTCGACGATGCCGCGCTGGGACTGGGTTTCGATCTCGATGGCCTGGGTCTTCATCATGTCCGAGGCCTGGCGCAGCATCTCGTTGGTGGTGTCGGTGACCGTCTTCTGCAGGGCCAGGGCCTCACGCTGCCGGGTCAGGCCCAGCAGCAGCACCATCTTCTGCTTCCAGGCCGGGACAGTGAGATTGATCGAGGCGGCCAGGCTTTCGATCAGGGTCGTGTCGCCGTTCTGGACGATGCGGATCTGCGGCAACTGCTGGATGGCGATCTGGCGGGCCTGCTGCAGGTAGAGCACCCGCTTCTCGAGACGGTCCAGCGACTGGACGGCGTCTTGATATGCCTGGGCGGCCATCAGATCCTGGCTGTCGCCCTCTGAACCCGTGGCCTTTGCCCGGGCTTCCAGCTCGGCCAGCGGGCCCTTCTGGAAGTCCAGGGCGAAGGCCTTGCCGGCCGCGATGTAGGCGTCGAGGTCGCCGATCGAATCGCGGGTCTGGTCGTGCAGGCCGTCCAGCATGGTGACATCGCGGCGCAGGCGATCGATCCGCTTCTCCAGCTCGACGGTGATGCGGTCGATCTGGGCGGCCACGGTCTCGAACTTCGAGGTGAAGCGGTGCAGGCGCCGGCGCAGGCCGCCGAACAGTCTTGTGACAAAGTCGGCGTTCTGCAGGTCGGCAGGGTCCAGGCCCTTGGCCTTGGCGATGATGTCGCTGAGCAACTCGCCCGTGTCACCCAGCTCGCGATTGCGGGTCTGTTCCAGGATCCGGTCGGCGAAGCCCGCGACCTGCTGCTGGGCCCGCTCGCCGAAGGCCGTGATCTGGGCGGTGTCGGCGATGTCGATGGCCGCCTGGATCGTCGCAACCTTGCCGCTGTCGGCCAGCGTCAATGCCTGGGTCGTCACCTGCGACGTCTTTTCGATCTCGCTCATTCCAGCCTCCCAAACCCGGTAGGAAGTATGCGGAGCGTTGCACGCAAGACGAGTGACAGTTTTGTTACGGTTCGTGGCGCGCGGCGGTGAAGGTCCATCGCCGCACCCGGTCATTCGTTCTGACGCGCCGCTTGGGAGCGTCCACGCCCGCCGAACCAAATGCCTCCAAACCCTGAGGGCGACCCATTCGGCCGCCTGGCGCTCCAGCGCCTCATGGCAAGCGCGTCATTCCAGCCGGTTCTGGTCAAGCCAGGCCCGGACCTGCTCGATCTGCGGCAGCAAGAGTTCCACCATCTCTCTGGGAAGGGCACCCGTGGCCAGCTCGAGGAAGGGAAATGCGGCGCGCATCGACTCCTCGCGGGCGACCCGGCCCTGGGGCGTGAGCAGGACCCGCTTCGAGCGGCCATCGACGGCATCCGGCTCAAGCCGGATGAAGCCCTTCTCCTCAAGCCTTGCCAGCGTGCTGGTCATGGTCCCGCGGGTGACCTGAAGGACGGCGGCCAGCTGGGCCGGCGTCCTGTTGTCCCCCATGCGCACGCTGTGGTTCAGGACCGTGAATTGCGCACGGGTCAGGCCATGCGGCAGCACGCGCTCGAAAGCCGTTTCAGCCAGCTGGTTGATGATGCCGATTTCGGTGAGCAGGCGAAACAGCAACTGCTCGTGCGAGAGCTTTTCGGCCTCAGGGTCCGCAGGTTCAGGCAAGGTGGGCGTCCAGTCCGCGTCGGGGTGTCGGCCCAACCTGGGGGCCATAGCCGATACGATAGAGCATCTGGATGCGCTTGCCGTCGGCGATCAGACCGTGGACTTCGCGGTACAGGTCCTCCATCTCGGCGTACTCCTGCAGAGCCTGGCTCCACGGATGGACGCCGAGACCGAGGCTGGTAGCCTTGAGATTGATCCGGACATAGGCGCGACCGGCATTGATCTGGTCAATCCGTGACCGGTTCTCGTTGGTGATCCAGCCAAAAGCGCGCGCGGACAGGGCCATCGATCGATAAAGCTCCAGACCCTGCTGGAAGGCCGTGGACTTCGGATCCGCGAGGGTCTGCCGCGTCATGAAGCCCACCAATCGCCCGGCCTCGAAGATCGGCCCTTCCAGCTCGATGCCGTCCGGATTGGCCGTGACCTCGGCGGCACCGATCCGCATGAGATCAACCGATTCCTGGTTGGTCGCCGGCGTTGTCACCTCCTTCTGGTGCGCGCGCCACGTCAGGTCACGCAGGTGCCCGGCCAGGCGGGTATTGCCGATGGTCTCGGAAGACGCGCCGAACAGGTGCCCAGCCTCTGAGATCTGTTGAAGCGCAGATGCCGGAACGTCCCGGGGTTCATAGACCTCCTTGTTCGAGCGCCGGGCGAGGATCTGCGCAAACAGCGGGTCGGGGCTGACCCCGCCCTTGGTGAAGGACACGCGCGCCACGGGCCGCTGGTCGAGTGTCTGCATGTCCTCGCCCTCAGGGAAGGGCGTGATCGTCGCCTGGTAGCCGTCCTGGGCGGCGGCCAGGACCAGCAGTTCGAGGAAGGCCCCGCAACCGATGGTGATCTGACGGTCGAACGGGTCGGTGGCCGGCAGGCGGCGCTTGAGGTCGCAGTAGAGGGTCAGGGCGTCCTGCCCTTCGAGCTTTACACGCCAGGGCTGGCGGTTGTGCGGGTTGGGGGCCAGCAAGGCATAGGACAGCGCGCGGCGACGGAACTCGGTGTACTGGCCGGCCTTGCGCCAGGGTTCGCGCGCGGCCTCGGAAGGACCGCTCATGGCGATGAGGCCGCCACCGGCCGCTGCCGCCAGGACGACCCCACCCCCGATCAATTTCAGAACATTGCGCCGCGATGTCATGAATGCCCCCTTTGGTTTGATGTCATACCATATTGGTTTGATGTCAAACTTTTGTCAAGGCCTGGCGAAGGTAGGCCCCTGGACCCGTCACCGTGTTTCGGCGCGCGCCCAGCGGACCCTTGTCCAGCAAGTGTCGTCGGTTCAATATCTTAGCCGGCTTTCTTGGACCTGGCTTTGGCATGGCTCTTTCCGGTCAAGTTGCTAAGCTGACCCGACTGAAGTGAGGTTGCAGCTATAAGCGCTGATGACACAAACGGCGGGCAAGGGGCCCTGGGAACCTGGCGCCTGGCCGCGTTTGCCCTGCCTTGCGTCCCGGTGGCGGCGATGCTCATGCCCGTCGTCGTCTATCTTCCCAACTACTACGCCACGGATCTGGGCGTCAGTCTGACAGCCATCGGACTGGCCTTCGGCATGGTCCGGCTTTTCGACCTTTGGCTGGATCCGACCCTGGGGTTCCTGATCGACAGGACCAATACGCGCTTCGGCCGGTTCAAGCCCTGGCTGGTCGCCGGCCTGCCCATCGCCATCCTCGCGGTCTGGATGCTGTTCATGGCGCGGCCGGGTATCGATGGAAACTACATCCTGTTGTGGCTGGTCCTTGGGTTTCTGGGTCAATCCATGGCGACGATGGCGCACGTCACCTGGGCGGCCCGACTGGCACCCGAGTATGGGCAGCGCGCGCGCGTCTTCAGTTGGTGGCAGGGCTTCACTGTCCTGGGCATGCTCATCGTGCTCGCCATGCCGCCGCTGATGAAACTCGGCTTCGGGCTCGATTACGGCCAGGGCGTGCGGGCCATGGGCTGGTTCGTCGTGCTGAGCCTGCCCGTGGCCATCCTTCTGGCACTGCTCGCCATTCACGAGCCGAAGTCGCCGCCGAACACCCAGCCTGCCAACTGGCGCCACTATCTGGATCTGATCCGCCGGCCATCGATCCTGCGAATCCTCGGGTCGGACATTCTTCTGGGGACGGGCCCGGTGATCGCCGGAACCCTGTTTTTCTTCTATTTTGAGGCCATCCGCGGCTGGGACCGTTCCGAAGCCGGCCTGTTGCTGCTGCTCTATTTTGTCGGCGCGCTGCTGGGCGCGCCCCTCTGGGGGCGGCTCGGACAGGCGATCGGCAAGCATCGGGCCCTGGCCGTCGCCGCCGTCGCCTATGCCGTCGCACAACTGTCGGTGCTGATCGCGCCGGAAGGGCTGGTCTGGGGGATCGTGACCATGACTCTGGCCGGCCTGCCCTATAGCGCCGGGCCGATCCTGCTGCGCGCCATGATGGCCGACCTGGGGGACGAAGAGCGCCTGAAGAGCGGCGTGGATCGCAGCGGTCTCATGTTTGGTTTGCTGAGCGGGGTCGTAAAGATCGGCTCCGCCGTCGCGGTGTTTGCCTCCGTCAGCGCGCTGGAGCTTTTTGGGTTCAGGGCTGACCTGGGGGCCGGGAATGCGCCACAGGCTTTACGCGTTCTCTCGGTCAGCTTCGCCGTTGTGCCCGCCCTTTTGGCCCTGGTCGGCGCCGCCCTGATCGCCGGTCACACCATGGACAAGGCCAAGCACGATACGATCCGCAAAGCGCTTGAGGCGCGGGATGCCGCGCAGACCTCAAGTGCACCGGCGCATGAAGCGCCGCCCTGAAGGCGCGCAACCGGGTTTCTGGGGCCACCGTGCGCGGACCAGGCATGGTGTCAAGATTCGAGAGGCTCGCGCCTTGCTCGAAAAGAACAGCTTTTTCAATATGCTGGAAAGAGGCGTGGCGGTGAGAGAGGGATTCGAACCCTCGTTAGGCTTTCACCTAAACACGCTTTCCAAGCGTGCGCCATCAACCACTCGGCCACCTCACCATGCGCACTCGACTCGAAAGGCGGTTGAGCCCCCCGACGCAGGAAGGCGCGCAATATACTCAGCCGCGTTGCGGTAGCAAGCGGCCATACGGGGTGAAACGTTCGACAAGGCGAACTATATGTGGAGCCACGTCATCGCCGAGATCCCGTCATGCTGTTCGCCAAGAAGTCCCTCGACCTCCCGACCGCCGCCAACGCCCTGCCGGGGCGGGCTGATGCGATCCCCACGGCCCAGACCCATTTCATCAACGGACACGCCTTGAAGGGCCCCTATCCCGAGGGCTTGGAGACGGCGGTCCTGGCCATGGGCTGCTTCTGGGGTGTGGAGCGGGTGTTCTGGCAGGTGCCCGGCGTCCATGTCACCGCCGCCGGCTATGCGGCGGGTGTCACGCCCAACCCCACCTATCAGGAAGTCTGCTCGGGTCAGACCGGGCACACCGAGGTTGTGCTGGTCGTGTTTGACCCGCGCATCGTGTCTTACGAGGCCCTGCTGAGGACCTTCTGGGAAAATCACGATCCCACCCAGGGTATGCGCCAGGGCAATGACATCGGCACCCAGTACCGCTCCGGCATCTATGTCACCAGCGAGGCCCAGGCCGCCGTGGCGGCGGCGTCCAAGGCGGCGTATGGCGAGGCCCTGGCCGCGCGCGGGCTGGGCCCGATCACGACCGAGATCGCCCCGGCCGGCCCGTTCTATTTCGCCGAGGATTATCACCAGCAGTACCTGGCCAAGAACCCCGGCGGCTATTGCGGCATCGGCGGTACGGGCGTGACCTGTCCGATCGGGATCGGCGTCGAGGCTTGAGCCCAGACGCCTTTCGGGACGCCTGCCTGGGCCTTCCCGCTGCCTCACTGACCGTTCAGTGGGGCGGCACCCAGGTGTTCAAGGTCGGCGGCCGGATGTTTGCCCTGATGGGCGGGGCTGTCGCCCAGGACGGGGTTTCATTCAAGGTCAGTGATCTGGCCTATGAGGTCCTGATCGAAACCGGCCGCGCCGTCCCGGCCCCTTATCTGGCTCGGGCCCGTTGGGTCCGTTTCGCGGATATTGCAGAGCTCGACCAGGCCGAGGCCCTGGACTGGCTGCAGAACGCCCACCGTCTTGTCGTGGCGCGCCTGACCCGGGCCGTCCGGCGGGATCTGGGTCTGACAGATGTCGTATTGTTGTCCGCCGGGCGCGACTGAACCCTTCGGGACGTCAGATCGAGTCGACCGGCGGCTCTGACGGCGTCGCGCGCACATGGGGGCCATGGACAACAGGCTGGCGCTCGAGGATCTGGCGAACCTGGCGCACGGCCGAAGAGGCACTGCTGCGGCGCTGGCGCCAGACCAGCAGCAGCAGCGCGCCGAGGGTGGCGATGATGAAGGCCTGCGGACCCAGTAGCCAGGCGGCACCAGCCAGGGCGAAATAGTAGCCCCGCACCCCGGCATTGAAGGCCGACAGGGCCGGATTGAGGATCCCGCCGGTGGCTTCGGCATATTCCGCCAGCACGGACGGAGAAGCCCACATCGGCGTCGCGCCGATGGCGGCCAGGCAATAGTTCATCTGCCGGATGGCCCAGATGAAGTCGAGCAGGCCGCGGGCCAGGGCCACCAGCACGAGGCCGAGCTTGATCTGGACCATCAGCTGCGAGGCCGGAGCCAGGACGGCTATGCCTTCGATGCTCCTCAGGGCGGAATCGCCGCCGAACAGCACGCCCGCCGCCGCCGCGATCAGGATCAGGTTCGACGAGGCGAAGAAGCTGGCCGAGTTGATCGCGTGGCCCAGAAGCTGTCCGTCCAGCAGGGCGATCTCCCGTACGGCCATCTCCTGCATCCAGCGCCGCCGGATGACCGTCATGTCGGTATTGATCAGGTTGCTGCCATGGCCCAGGCGCTTGAGCAGCGGTTCATAGAACAGCCAGCTGAAAGCAAAGAGGGCGAGGGCGATGATGTCGAGGATCGGCATGGCGTCAGCTTAGGCCGGAGCGAAGATTCGGCGAAGGGTGGAAGCAGGGCGGTCAGTCCTCAAGGATGCGGCTGTGCCGGGCGCTGTCGCGCAGGCTGAAGGCGATGACCGCGCCCATGGCCATCATCCCGGCCAGATAGAGATAGAAGCCGCTCTCCAGGCCGATGCTCTTGAACCACAGGGCGACATATTCGGCGGTACCGCCGAACACCGCATTGCCCAGGGCATAGGGCAGGGCCACGCCGAGGGCGCGGACATGGGCAGGGTACAGCTCGGCCTTCACCACGGCACTGATCGAGGTGTAGCCCGACTGCACGATCAGGGCGGCGAAGATCAGCAGGAAGGCCATGACCGGATCGTTGGCCCTGGCCACCAGGGTGAAGATCGGCCAGGCCAGGATCGCTCCGGCCCCGAAGGCAAAGACCAGCATCCGCCGCCGGCCCCACTGGTCTGACAGCCAGCCGAACAGGGGCTGGACCAGCATGAAGCCGACCAGGGTCGCCAGATTGACGGCCCCGGCTGTGGCCTTCGAAAAGCCCGTCGTATTGGTCAGGAACTTCAGCATGTAGGTGGTGTAGGCATAGAAGGCGAGCGAGCCGGCGGCGGTCAGGCCGATGATGGCCAGGGCTTCCCGCGGGTGCTCGCGGAACATGGCCAGTGTGGTGCCCTTCGGCGTGCCCTCGGCCCGGGCTTTCTCGAAGGACTGGGATTCCTCGAGGCCGCTGCGGATCCAGAACACGATCACGGCCAGGGCCGCTCCGATATAGAAGGGGATGCGCCAGCCCCAGGCCGACAGCTGCTCGGCGGTCAGGGTGTTTTGCAGGATCACCAGCACCAGGGCCGCAACCAGCTGGCCCATGATCAGGGTCACATACTGGAAGCTGGACCAGAAGCCGCGCCGCCGCTTGCCGGCCATTTCGCTCATATAGGTGGCGCTGGCCCCGTACTCGCCCCCCACCGACAGGCCCTGCAGGATACGGGCGGCCAGCAGGATGGCCGGGGCGGCCGCACCGATCCGGTCAAAGCCCGGCGTCACGGCGATGATCAGCGAGCCCAGGCTCATCAGGGCCACAGCCAGGGTGAGGGCGGCGCGACGGCCGGCGCGGTCGGCATAGAGCCCCATCAGCCAGGCCCCGACGGGGCGGGCCAGGAAGCCGACCGCGAAGACCGCAGCCGTCTTCATGAACTGGGCGGTCTGGTCCCCGGCCGGGAAGAAGACCTTGGCGAAGTAGATCGAGAAGGCGGCGTAGGCGAACCAGTCGTACCATTCGACGAGGTTGCCGGCCGAGCCGCCCAGGATGGCACGAAGCCGGTTTGGAGCCTGGACCTGACGGTCCTGATCGGCCGTATCGTCGCTCATGCCCAGTTCCCCCTCAGGCGCTTTGGCAGAACCTTAGGCGAAGCCCGCGCCGGACGCCAACCGCTGTCGGTCGGCGCCCGGCCCGCGCCCTAGAGTCGGCCCATCAGCACCAGGATGATCAGGATCACCAGGATGAGGCCGAGACCGCCGCTGGGGAAATAGCCCCAGGACTTGCTGTGGCCCCAGGTCGGCAGGGCCCCGATCAGGGCCAGGATCAGAAGAATGATGAGGATCGTGCCGAGCATGCGTGTTCTCCCACTGGCGCGCGCGAAGCACAGGCAGCCGTCGGCTCGCCTCCACGCGTCCATCGTTCATGAAGCGGAGCCGCAACAGAAGGATCAGAAGGCCTGATCCAGCGCAGCGGTCGCAGGCTGCCCCCGGTACGGTGTGCGATCGGGTCTCAGCGTGGGAGGGGAATGTATGGTGTGGCTTTCCGGTTCCCCGCCTACGGGGGAGGGCCAGGCTCAGCCGGCCGGAGCGTCTTCGGCCTTGCGCAGCTTGATGGCCCACAGGGCGCCGATCACGGCCCCCTTGACGCGCGGCAGCAGCACCAGCGTCAGCGCCGCCAGCGGCAGGATGGTCAGGGGCACGACAAGGGCCACCGGAGCCTTCCAGATGAAGGGGAACAGCAGCAGGGGGCCAATGAACAGGTGGCCGATGATCAGGATCGTGAAATAGGCCGGGCCGTCGTCCGCGGGATAGAGGCCCAGTTCATGGCCGCAGGTCTCGCACTCGGCCTCGACCTTCAGATAGCGGCTGTAGAGGTGACCCTGACCGCAATTGGGGCAGCGGTGCCGGATCCCACGCTTGAGACCGGTCAGGATGCTTGCGGGAGGCGGCGTGGACATGCCGCCCATATGCGCCTTTGAATGCGGTGTGAAAAGGGCGGCCCGGGGTCGCATTGCTGGGTTAAGGGTTTTGCCGGGGGCGGGATGTTCATCGGGAATATCCCCGCATTCGCTCCTCTACCGTTCCCCCGCATAAGGATCATCTGACGTCCGACGAGGGTCGGCCACTCATGTTGGGACCGCGCTGGACCCTGGACCTTGGCCTTCTGGCCGAGAAGCCCGGCGCTTGAAGGTTGGAGGCGGATAGCCATGACCATCGCGGAACCGTCAACTGCAGCCCGAGGGTGATCCTGGAAGTCCCCAAGGTCTGAGGGTTGATTTGTAAGGGCTGGAGCGAATGGTCCACGCCCTCAATTTCAAGAAATCAGTTCGTGCGCTGCAACTTATGCGGATTTCGCTCGTTAGCCCGATCAACAGTTATGGTTGATATTTATGGGCGATCCTTCGAATGAAACGTCTGATCTTCGCCGCTATAATATTTGTAATCGCCTTTACATCTGCAACCGCCCAAGTCATTCTATATGATATCGGCACCGCAGACAGTCAGTATTATTCGCTCAGTATTAAAAGATGGAAGCTGATCGACATCCGGGATGACGGCGTTTCAGGGCCGTTCTCTCTCGTCGGATCGAAATATGTCTTCATAAACCGGTGTGGCCTGCAGACCGTCGGAAGCCGGGTCGGCGATAGCTTTACAATGGCCAAGGGCGTGCAGGTGCCTACGCCGCCCGGAAAGTCGATAGCCTGCGACTTCCAGGGCTCGCTTGGCGGCGTGAAAGGCTTCCTCACCGATCCGGCGCGGGGCGTCGCCTATCTGGCCTATCACTTTCGCCCCGGCTCACCCGATTGCGTAAAGTTGGCCGTCGTTCGATACACGCTGAGCGGTGAGACGCTCAGTGCCCCGAAGACCCTCTTTGAGACAGATCCTTGCTACAGTGAACACATCGCCGCACTGACCCAGGCGGGCGGAAGCTTCGCCATGAAGCCGGACGGCGTTCTCTACTTCGGCGTCGGCGACTTCGGCGGAATGGTCAACGCCCAGATGGACGACCAAGCCTATGGCAAGATCTATCGCTATGACCCCAGGTCCGGCGAGGTCGCCGTTTTGGCGAAGGGCGTACGAAACCCCCAGGGGCTAAGCTGGGCCGGCGGTTCACTCTACGAAAGTGAGCATGGTCCGAAGGGGGGTGACGAGATCAACATCGTCCATGAGGGCGACAATCTGGGGTGGCCTGTCGATAGTCTCGGCGCGGCCTATAACCGGGACATCTATGGCGACGATCCGCTGGACGCAGGCTTCATCTGGGGCCATAGCACGATCAGTAAGTCGCCAGCTTTTGCCTATGTCCCGTCGATCGCGCCGACAGGCATCGCCGCGTATCCGACGGGCTCTCAGTTCGGCAAATGGGGCGGGGACCTCCTGGTCGTAGCCATTGGGGCTCGGACCCTCAACCGTGTGCGCTTTGAAGATGGACGGGGGATCTATTCCGAACCCTTGATCAATACCGGCGAACGGCTGCGATTCATCCAAATCGCACGAGACGGCGCAATCTATATCAAGGCAGATCCGGACCTCCTGATCGAGGTTCGTCGCGCCCTGCCGCCCAAGGCCACCGCGCCTGCTGTTCCCTACACCGCTGCACAGGTTGAGTTCGGGAAGCGCGCCTATTCTGACAACTGCGCAGGCTGTCATGGAGGTCGCCTTGAGGGCGCCTCCGCCAGGACCCTGACAGGGGGAGGCATGTCGTCATTCACCGTTCAGGGCCTGCACAACAAGGTTCAGTCCATGCCACTGACGGCCCCGCATAGCTTGCCGGTCGAAACCTCGGCGGCGATCACGGCATACTTGCTGAAGTTCAATTGCCATCCACCAGCACCGGGCGGGGCCTTTCCAGTTGATCCATCGGCTCAACTGGGGGCGATCACGGTGTCAAAGTCCACCTGCAGCTAACGTGCCGGGGAGCCAGGCGACCTTTCTTCCACTAGCTGGCCTCCCTAGCGTCCATCGGCGTGACACGGCCGAACCCGTCTCTGACACAGGCTGTGCGCTTGGCTGGCAGCCTTCGGGCAGGGGGCCGGCGGCTATGGTCCGGAACCTTCGAGAAATTCAGGCGTAGCCAGACGCATGCGAGCCCGCCGTGACCCAATGAAGACCTCAAGCCTGCCCGGTCCTGGCGGCGCGGAGGCCCAGCCGCCGGCGGCGTCTCTGGCAGAACACATGTTGAGGTCGGCTACGGACGGCGAGGTTGCGCCCCATGAAAAGCAGGCGATCGCCGAGGGGACGTCTCGCGAGGAAGACGCATGAATCCCGATGTGCGGAACGAGCTCGGACCGCTCGACCTGAAAGACGGTCAGCCCGGCAGGACAAGGGGAGGGCAGGCCCTTGGGCCGGCTCTGGTCTGATCGGCTACATCAGACCAGAGCGACCGTGCATTAGCGAACCCGGCGGATCGAGCTGATCCGATCGTTCAGGTCGCGGCCCAGCAGGCCCTCGTCGCGGGTCAGGATCCAGCAGCGGCCCTGATAGTCGACATCCTCGCAGACCTGCCATTCGCCGCGCAGGATCTTGATCGACGAGGCCTTGTCGTTGAAGCGGATGGCGGTGAGGTCCGGCATATCGCCGCGCACTTCGTAGGGCTGGCCCTGATAGCCGGCATGTTCGAACAGCACGGCATCCGGGCGCAGACCGCCGCCGCCGGGCCAGCCGCCACCGCTGCCGGGGCCCCCGGGACCACCCGGGCCGCCTGGGCCTGGATTGCCGGTGCACATCAGATAGCCGCCGCGATTTTCGAGGCCGCCACGGCAGCCGCGAACGTCGGCGCTGCTCCAGGTCCAGCGGCCGCCACCGGCCTGGCAGCGGGCCCAGACCTGTCCGTCAAAGGCGGTGATCTCGCGGCACGACTGGGTGTAGGAGCCGCGCGGCGGCTCGTCATAGCGGCCGTTCCAGCTGGGCGCCTGGGCCTGGGCGCTGGCGCCCAGCAGGGCCGAGGTGGCGGCGAAGAGGCCCAGGGCCGTCCGGGTGAAGGTGTTTCGCATGGTGGGTCTTCCCAAGCCTGAGGTCATTGCGGCCAAGCTAGGCCCTGCGCCTGAACCGTGCCTGAACAGGGGGCAAGGCTAGCGTTTACCGGGGCGATAGTCCTCCTTCACGTGGCCTTTCAGCTGAGCCTCGGTGAACAGGACCGGCTTGGTCTTCATCGCGACGAACAGCGGGGTCTGGTCGGCATAATGGGGTGCGCTGGCATCGAGGGTCGCCGAACCGAACTGGTGGATGCTGTCCGAGCTCAGGCGTCCGTCCCGATCCCAGGTCACGAACATGATGAAGGTATCGCCGCCGTCGGCGGTGGTGGTGCCGTCCTTCTGGGGGATGCCCCAGACCGAGCGATAGGTGTCGGCCGCGCCGTCAATGGGCAGGTCCACCTTGCCCCGGCGGATGCGGTTGACCTGACCCCACTCGGGATCCAGGCGGCCAAAATGGGTCTTGAGCGTGGTGATGGCGGCCTTCAACGTATCGATCGGTTTCGGCTCGGGTGCCCCGCTGGTCCGCGCAAACAGGATCGGCTGGCTCATCAGGGCGGCCAGGGCCGCGCCGCGATTGTGGATGTTGGTCTGGCGGTCCCAGGCTTTCAGAATGGCCTGGGCATCGGCGAGGTCCTTGTCCCCGCCGGCCCTGACCGCCGTGACCTCGGCAATCATGGCCGCGACACTGGAGCGGTCGCTATAGGTCAGGTCGTATTTGTAGCGCCGGAAGCTCTCGTCATTGATCGCCGGATCGGTTCCGACCGTTTCTTCAACCCGCAGGGCGCGGTTGGTCATGTTGGTCTGCAGGCCCATCGAGGCGGGGAAGGCCTCGGCCTTCAGGTTGTCAGCGGCTGCGCTGGCCCGCAGGGGGCTGTTGTTGGAATTGAAGACATAGCCCGACTTCGGGTTCCACAGCTGCGGCGTGGCCGCCAGCGGCAGATAGCCCTGCCAGATCAGGTCCGAGCGGTCGCCGGGCAGCACGCCGCGCCAGTCGACCTGGGCCTTGCGGTTCGGGTACTGGCCGTTGTGGACGAAGCCGATATTGCCGGCCGCATCGCCATAGACATAGTTCAGGCTGGGCAGGGCATGGGTCGCCAGGGCGGCCTGCCATTCGGCCAGGGTTTTGGCCTTGTCGAGCTTCCAGTACTGGATGGCCTGGCGGTACTCGCCCATGCCGGCATAGCGGATCGCGAAGGTGCCGGCCTTGGTCTCGAGGACCGGACCATGCGCCGACCTCAGCACGGCCTTGCGGACCGGCAGGACGATGGGCCCCCAGAGCTTGACCCGCAGGGTGGCGGTGGACTTCTCGAAGTCCCGCCATTGGCCGTCCAGCCGGTACTGGTTGCGGTTCTCGGGATTGATCGTCAGCCGGTAGATGTCGACCAGGTCGGGCTTGGACACCGTATTGGCCCAGCCCAGGGTGGCGTTATGGCCGTGCAGCATGAAGGGCGAGCCGGGGAAGAAGCCACCGGCCACGTGCCAGCCTTCACCGCTTTCGATGACGGCCTCGTACCAGGCCACCGGGCCGGTATAGGGCTGGTGCGAATTGACCAGCAGTCGCGTCGCGCCGTCGGCATTGCGCGACGGGCCGACGGCGAGGCCGTTGGAGCCCTTCGGCGGCGGCGGCGGCCCACCCGGCGCGGACAGGGACTTCAGCTCGGCATCGAGCCCGTAGAAGAACGGCTGCTTGAAGACAAAGCCGGCCTCGATGTCCTTGCCGGTCACCGGCAGCAGACCCGGCGAGACGGCCTCGGGGTGCAGGGCCGCATAGTGATTGACCCCGTCGGCATAGGCTTCCAGCACCTTGCGCAGGTCCGGCGGCAGCTTGGGATAGCCGGCCTCGACGGTGGGCCAGACGCCCAGCAGGGAGACGACATAGTCGGTGGGGGCGGCCGATGCGCCCTTCTCCCGGGCCAGGACGCCACGCGTGGCCAGGAGCACCTCGCGCAGGGTGGCAAAGTCGTCCTCGCTCTGGGCAAAGCCCAGGCCATAGGCCGCGTCGGCGTCGGTCTTGCCCTGGATGTGGGGCACGCCCCATGCATCGCGCCGGATACGGACCTGATAGGTCTCGCCGCGGGCAATGAGATCGGCGGTGCGGGGAGCCTTGGGCAGGCTGGCCCGGTCGATGATGACCAGGGCGAGCGCCGCCACAACCACCAGGGC
>NZ_QAII01000109.1:22169-24866 GCF_003060965.1 Caulobacter sp. HMWF025
CCCATATCCCCCCGATTTATCTCGTTGAAGCGATCATGGGCGCAACCGGCGGGGAAGGGGAAGGGGCACCCTGCGGAAGGCGCGCCCGGCGTTACCGGAATTTCATGATAACGTCGTTCGTCGAAGGTCTGAAAGCTGCTACCGATCAGTCAAAATCAGGGAGCGCCACTCATGATCCGCAAGTCCTTCGCGCCGGTCGTCGTCCTTCTGGCCCTGGCCTCCGGCGCCGGCATGGCCCAGGCCCAGGTCCCGGCCAACATCACGGCAGCTCTTTCCAGTCCGGTTCGCCCGGCGGCCGATACCGCTCGCGACGCGGCCCGCAAGCCGGGCGAGATCCTGGCCTTCGCTGGGGTCAAGCCCGGTGACACGGTGGTCGATTTCATCATCGGCGGCGGCTATTTCACCCGCATCCTGTCGGGTGCCGTGGGTGAAAAGGGCGTGGTCTATGCCTATCAGCCGGCCCAGTTCATCCAGTATTCCGCCAAGTATGGTGAGGACCTCAAGGCCGTCGCCGCGACGGTGCCGAATGCCAGGCCGCTGGATGGAACCCTGCTGCCGCTCGACCTGCCGGACAATCTCGACCTGGTCATGACGGTGCAGAACTATCACGACCTGCATCTCAAGCCGTTTCCGACCGGGACGGCCGCCGGCGTCAATGCCGAGGTCTTCAAGTCGCTCAAGCCCGGCGGCGTGTTCCTGATCGTCGACCATGCCGCCGTCGCCGGCAGCGGCCTGTCGGCCGTCGATAGCCTGCACCGGATCGACGTCGCTGCCGTCAGGGCCGAGGTCGAGGCGGCCGGCTTCAAGCTGGAAAGCGAAAGCCCGCTCCTGCGTGATGCCGCCGATACGCACACCATCAACGTCTTCGACCCGGCCATCCGGGGCAAGACTGACCAGTTCATCCTGAAGTTCCGCAAGCCGGGCTGACGCCGGGCACCTTGGGAACCTCTCTAGGGGACCTCGGGGAGGGCGTAGGGCTGGAAGGCCCTGCGCGCGCCGAGCCGCTGATAGTAGGCCGCCACGGCCGGCAGGTCGGCCCGCTCGATCGGCGAGGCGATCCAGCGGTGCACCGACAGGCCGATCACCACGTCGGCCAGGGTGAAGGCCTGTCCGGTGACGAAGGCCCCGGTCCCGTCCAGGGCGCGGTCGAGGATCGCCATGGCGCTGTTCCAGTCCCGCACGCTGGTGGCGATGCGGTCGGCGTCGTCATAGCCCGGGAACCGGCGAACCAGGCCGGCGAAGGCAAAGCGCCAGGCGCTGTTCAGCTCGGTGGCCTGCCATTCCATCCACTGGTCGACGACGGCCCGGGCGCGGGCTTCGGTCGGAAACAGCGACGTTCCGGACGCCAGATGCCGGCAGATGGCGTTGCTCTCCCAGAGCGGGCCATGCGCGTCGATCAGGACCGGGATCAGGCCGTTGGGATTGAGGGCGCGAAACGCCGGCGAGGCCGTGTCGGCATCCTGACGGTCATAGGAGAGGCCCAGCTCGTCTGCCGCCCACAGCACCTTGCGCACATTGATCGAGGAGGTCCGGCCCAGGATCTGCATGGTCTAGCGGGTCATCCAGGGCTTGGACTTGCCGGCCTGGACGCCGGCGGCCTGTTCGCGCTGGAACTTGCCGCCGCGCGGCGGCTTGGGGCGCGCGTCGATGGCGGCCTTCTTCAGGCGAAGGGCCTTCTGGATCGGGGTTTCTGCGGGGGCGTCGGGGGTATCAGTCATGGGCCGCCTATAGCACAGAGCCCGCCCGGGTCGCGCGCTTTGCCTTGAGAACGCCGCGCTTGCAGGCCAAGCTCCCGAGTATGACCGCACACCGCCTGGCTCTCGGGGCCGCCCTGACCCTTGTCCTTGCCGGAGCCGCCGCTGCCCAGACCGCGCCGCAGGACGGGCCGACGGCCGTCTCGCCGGTGACCGTCATGCCGCGCACGGCTCAGCCGAAGGTGGTCGCCACCTATCCGGCCCAGGGCGAGACCATCGCGCCCGGCGTGCTGATCGTGAAGGTCGCCTTCGACCAGAAGATGAACCCGGCCGTGTGGAACTATGCCGCGGCCGAGGGTCTCGAGCGGCCCGAATGTATCCGCACGCCGCGTCTGCTGAATGACGAGAAGACATTCGTCCTGCTGTGCCGGGTGCTGTCGGACCGCAGCTATGCGATCGCACTGAATGCCCAGCCGGCCGGAGGCTTTGCCAATCTCGGTGACAATCCTGCCGAGCCCCTGGTGCTGCAGTTCAGGGTCGTGCGGGGCGAGCCCGTCACCTCGATGGCCGGAGCCCTGCGAGCGGCCGGTCTGAAGTCGGACGAGGAGCCGATCCAGGAGGCTCCCCGGCTCCGGCCACGCACCGCCCCCTGTTAGGGCTGGCTGTCGCCCCCCACCTGCGGCATCGTCGCGCCGTGAACGCCCAGACCCCCCTCAGCCAGGACTGGTCTCCCGCCGATCTCGACCTGATCGTCGGCGACTATTTTGTCATGCTGGCCAAGGACTTGGCCGGACAAGCTGTGGATCTCGCCGCCCATCAGCGCGCCCTGCGATTCGTCACCGGCCGCTCCGGCGGGGCGCTGGACTTCAAGACCTGCGAGATCTCGGCCGTCGTCAGCCTGGTCGGCCTGCCGATCCTGACCGCCTTCGCCCCGCGCTGGACCTATGCCGAGACGGTGGTCGAGGCGGTCGAGCGCCAGCTGATCGCGCGTCCCGCCCTGTTC
>NZ_QAII01000110.1 GCF_003060965.1 Caulobacter sp. HMWF025
CTTCAGGATACGACGCATCAGACCACGGGCTCCGGGGCAGGGGCGGCAGCGGGGGGCGGAGAGCCTTCAGGCCGGGGTGCCCAGTCGAGCAGGCGGCCCTCGCCCAGCAGCATCAGGCGCTCCTCGCCGTCGAGGTCGATGAGCACCAGCCGGCGGGTCGGGTCGAGGGCGAGGGTCTCGACCACCTTCAGGCGGCGGATCTGGCGAGCCGTAACCAGCCGCGCCAGGGCGTCTGGTCCGAACCGGCGCAGGCCCACGGCCGCCAGGCCGATCAGGCCCAGGGTCACGGCCAGGGCAGCAGTGGCGCGGAGTAATTCGAGGAGGTCCATGGCGCCCGGAACTGGTTTGGCGAGACAAGATGGCGCAGGCGAAATGCCCCGCTGTCTCTGGTGTGCCTGACGCACCTTAATGCCCGATTAACCCTGTTTCTTCACCATGTTCGCATGGGTCCCGATGACATTCCCCTTTTCGGCATGCTCAAGAGCCGGCTGGGCTATCTGGCCGACCGCCAGAAGGTCGTGGCCCAGAACGTGGCCAATTCCGACAGTCCGGGCTATGTGCCGCGCGATCTCAAGCCCTATAGCTTTCAGGCCTCGCTGATGAGCCACGGCTCGGGTCAGGTCTATCGCGGCGGTCGGGTGGCCCCGACCGGCGGCGTGCAGATGATGGCCACGTCCTCGGCGCACCAGGCTCCCAGCCACGCCGCTTCCGCCTGGCGGGCGACGGCCGGGGCTGATTCGGAAACCACCCTCGACGGCAATGCCGTGAGCCTCGAGGACCAGATGCTCAAGATGGCCGATGCGCGCATGAACTATGACGCCGCCGTCGGCTTCTATCAAAAATCCATGACCCTGCTGCGCACCGCTTCGCGCCGGCCGGGTAGCTGAGGACGAAGGCGATGCCCGAGATCAAGTCCCAGTCGCTTGCGACCATGGCCGTGGCCACCTCGGCCCTGCGCGCCCAGCAGGGTCGCATGCGGATCATCGCCGAGAACATCGCCAACGCCAACTCGACCGCGCGCACCGCGGGCGGCGATCCCTATCGCCGTCAGGTTCCCGTGTTCCAGCCGTTCAAGGTGGACGGCGGCGAGGGGGTCAAGATGATGCGGGTCGACCCCGACCAGAGCGACTTCAAGACCGAGTATGACCCGGGCAACCCGGCCGCCGACGCCAAGGGCTACGTCAAGCTGCCCAACGTCAATTCGCTGACCGAGGCGCTCGACATGAAAGAGGCGCAGCGCGCCTACGAGGCCAACCTCAATGTCATCGAGACCGCGCGCGCCATGCAGTCGCGCACCCTCGACCTGCTGCGCAAATAGGGGCTGACTGATGATCACCGCACTCGCAGCCGCCAAGGCCTATGCCTCGCAGGGGGCCATGTCGGTCGGCAATATCGGCTCGATCGGCGGCGGTGGGGCCGCCAAGGGCGTCGACTTCGGCGACCTGCTGAAGTCGGCCATGAACGATGTCGGCCACACCGCCAAGATGGCCGAGCACAAGATGGCCGACCAAGTGGCGGGCAAGGCCGAACTGATCGACGTGGTCACGGCCATCTCGTCGGCCGAGGCCAGCCTGGAAACCGTGATGGCCGTGCGCGACCAGGTGATCGCGGCCTATCAGGAAATCATGCGGATGCCGATCTGACGGCGTGAACGCCGGGGCAGGGCACTTGCGCGCTGCTTTTCCGGGTTCTGAGGCGGGGCTTCTGAGTTTGGCCTTCAGAGAAAGCGCGGATCGATGGCCATCTGGCCGTGGGTGATCGCATAGATGGCCAGCCACAGCCCCGCATTGGCCACGACCATCACGAAGACCACCAGGCCCAGCGGCCACTGCGGCGCGGCGCGGCGA
>NZ_QAII01000111.1 GCF_003060965.1 Caulobacter sp. HMWF025
GGGCAGGGGTGGGGGTGATACCGCCGGCGGATGTCACGCCGGCCTCGCCCCCTCCTGAACTGCCTTCACCCCCATCCCCGACCCTTCCCCCATCAAGGGAGAAGGGGGATTTGCTGGAGACCCCGCCATGGCCGCACAAGCCGGCAAGGACATGCTTCTGAAGATCAGCGACGGGGCACCCACCCCGACCTTCGTCACCGTCGCGGGCCTGCGGGCCCGGACCATCAGCCTCAATGCCCGGACCATCGACGCCACCGACAGCGACAGCGCCGGCCGCTGGCGCGAGCTGCTGGCCGGGGCCGGGGTGCGGTCGGCGGCCGTGTCCGGGGCGGGCGTGTTTCGCGACGCCGCGTCCGACGCCCAGGTCCGCCAGAGCTTCTTCGACCAGTCGGCCCGCACCTGGCGACTGGTGATCCCTGACTTCGGCCAGCTGGAGGGGCCGTTCCTGGTCGCGGCCCTCGAATATGCCGGCCAGCACGACGGCGAGGTCGCCTTCGCCCTGAGCCTGGCCTCGGCCGGGGCGGTGACGTTCACGGCGATTTAGAATCTGAGACTCGCCCCCACCGGGCTGCTGCGCAGCCGTCCGCCCCCCGACCCCCTCAGTCGGCTTCGCCGACAGCTCCCCCGAAGGGGAGCATGGGGGCGGATGACGTCATCTTCCCCCTCTGGGGGAGGAGCGCGAAGCGCGGAGGGGGCAAGACCTGAAAGGCCCCCCATGCTCCCTCCCAACCCTGCACGCGGCGAAGTCGTCATCACCCTGGCCGGAACGCCGCGCCGGCTGTGCCTGACCCTCGGGGCGCTGGCCCGGATCGAGGCGGCGCTGGGCCTCGCCGACTGGCGCGATCTGCCCGGGCGCATGGCGCGGCTGTCGGCGCGGGACCTGACCGCCGTGCTGGCGGCCCTGCTGGACGGCGGTGGCGAGCCGGTCGCGGCGGCCGACGGCGTGACCGTGCCCGAGGCCGTCTCTGCCGTCGCCGCGGCCCTGGCGGCCTCGGCATGAGTGACTGGACCGCAGCCCTGCAGCGGGCGGCCGCCCTGTCGATCGCCCCCGACGCCTTCTGGCGACTGTCCCTGGTCGAGTGGCGGGCCCTGACCGCCGCGCCGTCCCTGATCCCGGTCCTCGGGCGTCCGGGCCTTGAGGCCCTGATCGACCTCTATCCCGATGAGGAGACC
>NZ_QAII01000112.1:0-22633 GCF_003060965.1 Caulobacter sp. HMWF025
ATGCAGAACATCATCCGCGCCGAGCGCGACGGCACCGTCAAGGCCGTCAACGCCAGGGCCGGTGACCCCGTCGCCGCCGATCAGGTCCTTGTGGAGTTCAACTGAGGCGCGTGTTATCGCCCAGGTGGAATCTGAGGGCGCGCGATGACCGTTTGGCGTGAGTATTTCGGCATTACGGGTCGGCTCCGTCGCCGTGACTACTGGCTGCGCTGGATCATTTCGGTCGTGGTGATCACGATCCTGGATGTCATCGCCAGCCTGCTCCTGGGGCGATCGGAGGGCTACTGGCCCGCCAATCCGGTCAGTTGGGCGCTGTGGCTCGTGTCGTTCTGGGTCGGGCTCGCCCTGATGGTCAGGCGACTTCATGACCGCAACAAGGGGCCGGTCTGGATCCTCGTCTACAACATTCCGGTCATCGGCTGGATCTGGTGCGTTGTTGAAATAGGCTTTCTGGACGGCACGCCGGGCCCCAATCGCTATGGCCCTTCGCCCAAGGGCGTCGCTGCGGCGTCGTCAGTTGCGCCGACGCTCGTCGAGTAGCGCTCTTCCGCCGTCGCGACCTAGGCCCTAGATTGGTTCTGTCGGCGCGAGGTCGACTCGAAGAGGGCAAGATGAACGGTCGAAGTGAATGGGCGGAACTGTTCCTGTCGTCGAACGGGCGGCTGTCGCGGACGCCGTTCCTGATCGCCGCTGCGGTGCTGATCGGCGTGGCCACGCTCTATGAGGCGATCGCCAATCATGTCCTGCACCTGCTGACCGGGTGGTTCGTCTATCCGCCGCTGATGTTTTCGACCGTTTGCCTGCTGTCCAAGCGCCTGCACGACCGGGGCCGTTCGGGCTGGTGGGCGGCGCTGATCCTGATGGCCATCGTCGCGGTCTGGCCGCAGCCGGAGCACTATCTGGATTTTGTGTTCTCGCTGGTCATCCTGTGGGCCATTGTCGAACTGGGCGTGATGGGGGGCGAGCAGGGGGCCAACCGCTATGGTCCGCCGCCCTTGAAGCCCGTTTCGATCTAGGGGTTCTGCCCCCCGTCCTGGCGGCGGGCGTCAGACCGGCGCAGCCACGTCCTCGACCGGTCCGAACACCCTCTGGAAGCCGGCCTTCAGCGCGGCGTCCGCCTCGTCCATCGTCACAGGCAACCCGAGGTCGACCAAGCTGGTCACCCCATGCTCGGTTTGGCCGCACGGTACGATGCCGGAGAAGTGGCCGAGGTCCGGCTCCACGTTCAGGCTGATTCCGTGGAAGCTGACCCATTTGCGCAGCTTGACGCCGATGGCGGCGATCTTTTCCTCGCGCGACCAGCCTGCGCCCTTACGCTCGACCCAGACCCCGACCCGGCCCTCGCGCATTTCGCCGACCACATTGAAGGCGGCCAGGGCGTCGATGATCCAGGCCTCAAGCCCGGCCACGAAGGCCCGGACATCGCGGCTCCGCCGGCTCAGGTCCAGCATCACATAGGCCACCCGCTGACCAGGCCCGTGATAGGTGTACTGGCCGCCGCGCCCGCTCTCGAAGACCGGGAAGCGGTCGGGCTGGATCAGGTCAGTCGCCTTGGCCGAGATCCCGGCCGTATAGAGGGGCGGATGCTCCAGCAGCCAGACCAGTTCGCCCGCCGCGCCCTCGGCAATGGCGGCGGCGCGGGCCTCCATGGCGGCAACGGCTGCCGGGTAGGGGACGTAACCGGTCGAAACCGCCCACCCGACCGGGGTCTCGTCCAGCCGCCGGATCGAAGGTGCGCCTTTGTTTTCAACGCTTAACGGGAGATCAAGCATACGGCCCTATTCTTGCATTCTCGAACTCGCGACCAAGAATGGTCGAGAGTCGATTCAGGGGCCTTAGTTCGTGAGCCAGGTCAACGCCGTCAATGTCGAGATCTCCGTTCTTCTGGGGCGCTCGATCCTGCCCATGCAGCAATTGCTGCGCATGGGACGTGGCGCGGTGATCCCGCTGGACGCCAAGACCAATGACGAGGTCTGGATCCTGGCCAACAACCATCCCATCGCCCGGGGCGAGATCCAGATCAGCGACGACCGGATCGCGATCCAGGTCACCCGCGCCGCCGATGTCTACGACTATATGGCCGGCGGAAGCTGAGGTTTGGCACGAAGTTCGATTTAGACGAACTCGGCCCTTTCCAAATCAAACTCAGTTTGCTACCTGCCGCCCCTCACCACGAGCGGTCGTGGCGGAATTGGTAGACGCGCAGCGTTGAGGTCGCTGTGGGGCAACCCGTGGAAGTTCGAGTCTTCTCGACCGCACCAGGTGAACAAGAGTAGGGCGTGCCCGGCGAAATCGGTTTCCGACTCGCTGGGCGCGCTCTAATCGTTTCCGGGCTTGGCTTTCGCAGCGGAGGCCAGCCCCCGACAGCCGGAACACGCCCGCGAATTCAAGCCGCAAGCTCAGGAGGCCCCCATGACCCGGGACATCGCCGAACTGAACGACGAACGGCTTGACGAGAATCCCTTCCCCCGGTCCGCGACCGCCGAGGATCTCGAAGACCTCGCCCTTGGCGACGACTACGCGCTCAATCCCGAATATGTTGAAATGGTCGTTGACGCGGCCGACAGCGGTAATACCGAGCGCCTGCGGGAGCTGGTCGGCGCTCTGGATCCCGCAGACGTCGCCGACCTGATGGGCTTCCTGTCGGCCGGCTATCGCGAGGAGGTGATTCCGCTCCTCGACCCGGAGGCTCTGGGCGAGATCATCGCCGAACTGGAAGACAACATCCGCGAGGAGGTCCTGGAGGCCACCTCGTCGGTGACCCTGGCCCGGGCACTCGAGGAACTGGATACCGACGACGCCGCCGACGTCATCGACGACCTGGACGATACCCGGCGGTTCCAGGTGCTGGCCGCCATGGACGAGACCGACCGGGCCGCCATCGAGACGACCCTGTCCTACGAGGACGAGACCGCCGGCCGCCTGATGCAGCGGGAGTTCCTGGCGGCTCCGGAGTTCTGGAGCGTCGGCCATACGATCGACCACGTCCGCGAGGCCGGGGACTCGCTGCCCGAGCTGTTCTTCGACGTCTATGTCGTCGATCCGACCTACAAGCCCGTCGGGGCCATTCCGATCAGCCTGCTGCTGCGCAGCCGCCGCGAGACCCGCCTTTCGGAGCTGATGGAGGCGGTTACCGAAATCGGTGTCGGGATGGACCAGGAAGAGGTCGCCTACATCTTCGACAAGTATCACCTGATCAGCGCGCCGGTCGTGGAGGCCGGAGGGCGCCTGGTGGGTCAGATCACCGTTGACGACATCGTCGGCGTTATCCGTGAAGAGGCCGAGGAGGACATCCTGGCCCTGGCCGGTGTGTCCGTGGCAGGCCGGGACGCGACCGTGGTCGACATCGTCCGCTCGCGCCTGCCCTGGCTGATGCTGAACCTCTGTACGGCCACGGTGGCCGTGAGTGGGGTTGCGGTGTTCAAGGACGAGATCGCCAAACTTGTGGCGCTGGCGATCCTGATGCCGATCGTCTCATCGCTGGGCGGCAATGCCGGAACCCAGACCCTGGCCGTGGCCGTACGGGCCCTGGCCAGCAAGGAACTGACTACGGCCAATGCCCGCCGCATCGTGCTGCGCGAGCTGTCGGTCGGCCTGGTCAATGGTCTGTGCCTGGCCCTGCTGCTCGGCGGCGCGACCTTTATGCTGTTCGGGCCCGAGGACCATCATGGCAAGCTGGCCATCACCGTCGGTCTGGCCCTGGTCGCCAACATCTTCATGGCCGCCGTCGGCGGCATTCTGGCCCCACTGGCGCTGGAAAAGATGGGGCGCGACCCGGCCGTATCGTCGTCGATCTTCGTAACCTTCCTGACGGACTTCACGGGCTTCTTCGCGGTTCTACTGATCGCAGCCCTGCTGATGCACTGACCCTGCGGCCCACCATTTGAACCGGAAGCCGGCAGGCCGGCGGGTTACCCCGGGCGGCCCCTATCTTGCGAGACGAGACGCGAACGCATCCGCGTCTGTTTCAAATTGGGTCATTCCTCGCGATGAAGCCGCGTCATCAGGTCTCCCGCGCCGCCGTCGACCTCATCAAGAGGTTCGAAGGCTATCGAATGAAGGCCGCCCAGCTCCCCGACGGGCGCTGGACGATCGGCTATGGCCACACCCTGACAGCGCGTGAAGGCGCAACGGTCTCGGAAAAGGACGCCGAGGCGCTCCTTCTCTACGATCTCATCTCCGTCGCCCATGCGGTGAACGAGCATACCTACGCCCCCCTGAACCAGAACCAGTTCGATGCGCTGACCTGCTTTGCCTTCAACATCGGCGTGAGCAGCTTCACGCGCTCGGGCGTCCTGCGCCGGATCAATGAAGGCTCGCTGCTTCAGGCCGCCTGCGCCATGGAGATGTGGCGCAAGGCCGATTTCGAGGGCGAGCGCATCGTCATCGACGCCCTGGTCCGCCGGCGTTCGGCCGAGAAGGCCCTGTTCCTGTCGCCGCCGGATGGCGTCTGGATCGCTTCGCCTACGCCCGTCCTGACGCCCAAGGTTGACTATGATGCCGCCTGCAGCGTGCCCCGTCAGACCCCGGCCGCCGTCACGACGCGCTTCGAGGGCGACAAGGCCCTGGTTGAGCGGGAAGATGGCCTGCCGCTCGAACCGGCTTCGGCCGACGATGATGGCCCCACGGCCAGCGAGAAGGCCGCTGCGGCGGTCAGCGCGCGCCTGGAAGCCATCCTGCCCGATGTTCCGGTAGCGCCGGTGCCCGCGAACGTTTCGGTTCGCGACGACCTCGGCCTTCCCGAGCCGCCGGCTCCGGTCCCGCCGGTGGTCGCCGAGGCCGCGCCTGTGGCCGTACAGTATCAAGAGGCGGCCCCCGAGCCCGTGCCCCCGGTAAAGCCTGAGGTGCGGCCCGCGCCCGATCAGGTATTCCGTCTGACGCCCGATCCGGCGCCGGAGGTGCAGTCGTTTGTATCCTCCACACCTTTCCCGGCACCCTATGCACCGCCTGTGGCCGAACCGTCCCTTTTTGAGACAGTCGCGCCGAACCGTTCTTCGGTCTTCAATCTCGGTGGGTTCTCCACCAGTGAAGACGTGGCCCTGAGTGCGATGGACGTTCCGTTCGTGGAGGCCGAGACGCCCCGGTTCGGCAACTTCAGTCTGCTGGTCAGCCTCGGTATCCTGGGCCTGGCGATGTTCAGCGGCGGCGTCCTGTGGATCCTGACGGTTGCCTCCGGGCCGGGACTGTCCCAGGTGAAGCTGTTCGGCTACGGGGCCAGCATGATCGGCGCGATCTGCTTTGTCGTGGCAGCCTATCTGCTGCTGCGCCGTCTGGCCGGACCCGACGAGACCGGCGAAGCCTAGTTTCCAAAAGTCCGAACTCAGCCGCATGAAACGCCCGCAGGTCTGCTTGATCTGCGGGCGTTTGTGCTATGGAGTGCAGCATGATGACAAATTCCGCACCCTCGATGGACTTCGCGCTGGGCGAAACGGCTGACGCGATTCGAGACACCACCGCGCGCTTCGCCGCCGATCGCATCGCGCCGATCGCCGCCAGGATCGACGAGACCAACACCTTTCCCCGGGAGCTTTGGGTTCCGATGGGGGATCTTGGCTTGCACGGGATCACGGTCGAAGAGGAATTCGGGGGGCTGGGGCTCGGCTACCTTGAGCATGTCGTGGCCATGGAGGAGGTATCCCGGGCCTCGGCTTCGGTCGGTCTGTCCTACGGCGCGCACTCCAATCTCTGCGTCAACCAGATCCGCCGCTGGGGCACACCCGCGCAGAAACATCGCTATCTGCCCAAGCTGATCAGCGGCGAGCACGTCGGTTCCCTGGCCATGAGTGAGGCCGGGTCCGGTTCGGACGTCGTGTCCATGAAGTTGCGGGCAGAGCTGAAGGGCGACCGCTACGTTCTGAACGGCACCAAGTTCTGGATCACCAACGCGCCCCATGCCGATACCCTGGTCGTCTACGCCAAGACCAGCGAGCGCGGCATCACGGCCTTTCTGATCGAGAAGGGCATGAAGGGCTTCAGCATCAGCAAGAAGCTCGACAAGATGGGCATGCGCGGCTCTGACACCGCCGAGCTGGTGTTTGAGGACTGCGAGGTCCCTGAGGACAATGTCATGGGGCCGGTCGGCGGTGGCGTCGGCGTTCTGATGAGCGGGCTCGACTATGAGCGGGCCGTGCTGGCCGCTGGGCCTCTGGGCCTCATGCAGGCCTGTATGGATGTGGTCCTGCCCTATGTGCGTGACCGCAAGCAGTTCGGTCAGGCGATCGGCTCGTTCCAGCTCATGCAGGGCAAGGTGGCCGACATGTACGTCGCCCTGAACTCGGCCCGGGCCTATGTCTATTCGGTCGCGCGGGCCTGCGATGCGGGCAAGACTACACGGTTTGATGCGGCCGGCGCGATCCTCCTGGCCAGCGAGAACGCCGTGAAGACCTGCCTTGAGGCCATCCAGGCCCTGGGCGGCGCGGGCTATACGCGCGAGTGGCCCGTCGAGCGTTTCCTGCGGGACGCAAAGCTTTATGACATCGGGGCCGGGACCAACGAGATCCGCCGGTTCCTGATCGGTCGTGAACTGGTCGGCGGCTAGCCTGGCCGCCGGTCAGGCCGGCGTCGATTCGCTTCCGGACATGAAAAAGGGCCGCCCCTGAGAGGGCGGCCCTTCCATCGTCGAAACCGCTTCGCAGCGGTGTGACTTGAACCTCGCGTTTCAGCGCCCTTAGGCGGAGACCTCGCGTTTCAGGCCCCAGGTCACAACATGCGACCGCGGTGGGAGACAATGAGACACTGGATCACCTCCTTTCAGTTGTTGAACAACACGGGAGGAGTATGCGCGCGCTTTTCAAGCCTTGGGAAGAGGGCAGTGGCGCGGCGGGGAGTCGCGGTCTCAGAGGCCTGGGTCAGGACACCAGCATCTTGATGCCGACAACCACCGCTGCCCAGAACAGCATGTTCCCACCGAGCACCATCGGGCGCAGGAGCGAAAAGCGGTGATGGGCCGGCATGAAGCTCGCCGATTTCGACCGGCGATCCATAACCATGACGAGTTTGGCGGCTTGTTGCATTGTGAGCGTCCTTCCCTTGGGCCCCTCTTCAGGAGGCCCGAATTAGATATAGGGTAAATAGTGGATAAACAAAGGGGTGTGGTAGCAATTTTCGCCAATTCTGGGTGCCAATTGTCGCACCCATCATCATATGCCCCAATTTCCTTTAGTTGCCGGAACAAAATGCCTCAATTCGTGGAAAATATCTCGTATTGGGGATTAAAATTGCGTCAAAGTATCGACAATTTTTGACGTTGCTGTAAAAAATGCTGCACCTGCGGTTGGGTTTGTGGCCATTTTTGACGCGAACGTCGATATTATTTCTCGCGTACCAGGGGAATCGAGCGTGATGGTTTGCGGTCACATTGCCGACCGTTGCGGTCTTGGGGGCCGGGCCGCCAGCGAAGATGACCGCCACATTTTCCCCGTGGAATGGTTGCGCAGGCGATTGCGCAACGAGACTTTCGGTCAAATTGGACCATCTGCGGCATGCTTTGTCCCTTGCCTGGCGGACCGGATCCGTGGGCCGCCAAGCCTGTGGTCGCCTCAAGGTCGCCGGCTGAATGGTCGCCTGAACGGCGAGTGGCCCCTGCAAGCTTCATTGCAGGTGACCTTGTAGACTCTCAATGCACCGCCTTTTGTTTAGCCGTGCGCTCATCCCAATCAATAATTGTCCTCACTCGAGCTTACTCTGCTTTTTACTGATGCATGACTTCAGTCGAGGCTATGGGAGCGTCCTCGTCGGGTACCAAACTCTGGCAGTATCATCTTGCAAGGACTGCCCGGCATTTTCGTCAGCTTGCTGACTTTCGCGCGGCGGGCTTGTGCGGGCTCTGGCGGCTCTGGCGGCTCTGGCAGGACGGGGTGTCAGCTGATCGATAGGCCGGTTGTCGCAACGGACGACCTTATGCCTTCGGTGGAGCGTTTCTGGCGTTGAGGGCGCGCTCGACCAGGCTGGGGCGGCGGCGAAGGTCCGCCACCGGACGCTCAAGGGCATCCAGTACGATCGAGGCGGCGAGTTTGCCGGCGCTCACGGCGGGGGCGAAAGCCTTCCAGTCGCGAATGTCGATTCGGTCGAGGCGGGGGGTGATCAGGACATCCGAGGCCTCACGGCTCGCCGTCAGGTCCCGTCCGGTGGAGACGGTCGCCGCGCGCATGAGCAGGGCGACGATCGGCGGGCCCTTGCGCCATTCACCCGACCAGAACCAGCGCCAGAGGGACGGAGGCGTAATGACATCCTCGTCTGTGATGCTACGCCCACGCGTCACATCGACCCCGATGATCGGGCCCAGTTGAAAGGCGCGCATCACGTCGGCCGGAAAGTTCTTCATCACGGCCCCGTCCACGAGAACGGCACCGTTCTCGCAGACCGGCGGCAACACGCCGGGCAGGGCGATGGAGGCTCTCAGGGCATGCTGAAGCTCGCCGCGGCGATGCAGTTGATAGGATCCCGAGGTCAGGTTTGACGACACGCAGAAGAACGGCAGCCAGAGGTCGCTGATCTGTATGTCACCGAAATGCTCGGCGAGCCTGGCCTTTACCTTGTCGCCGCGGGTCATGGCGATCAAAGGAAAGGCGATATCGTCGACCGGGCTGGACTCGACAAAGGCCTTGCGAATCCGGCGTTCCATTTCGCCGTCATCCCAGCCCATGGCCAGGCCTGCGGCGATGACCGCGCCCATTGACGCGCCGCCGACGAAGTCGATGGGAATGCCGCGCTCGCGCAGGGCCTCGATCGCGCCGATATGGGCATAGGCACGGGCGCCACCGCCGGACAGGACCAGCCCCACGGACTGGCCCGTCAGCACGCGGGCGATCCGCTGCACGTCGGCCATGCCGTTTTCGCGCAGGTGGAACAGGCGGGCGGCCTGGGTGGCCTGCATCCAGGCCTCCGACCCTGCCGGTTGCCGGATGTCGGCGGGCTGCAGCAGGATCAGATCGACCAGCCGCTGCGTCTGCAGGGGGCTGGAGGCGTAGGAGGGCACTTCGCCAGGCGGGAGACGGTCGCCGCGTCCGACGCGGAACAGTCGATCGACCTGACGGCCGACCACGTGTTTCCAGGCTGTCTCGTCGGCCTCCGCCACATAGAGCACGAAGTCATGGTCGCGCTCGACGTGCGAGAACCACTCTGTCGGTGCCGACTGCGACTCACTGCCCTCGACGGTGACCGAATAGCCCAGGGTTTCCATGGCGCGGCCGATCCGTTCGACCACCGGCCGGATGGCGGCTCCCGGCTCAACCGCGATAAAACCGAAGACGGACGGATCGCCAACGGCGGCATGCGTCTGGGCCTGCCGGGCGCGCTGGATCATCAGACGCGACAGTTCCAGCATCACTGTTGGATCGCCTTCGGCGGCGCTAAAGAAGTCGGCCCGCGGCAAGGCGAGGATTTCGCTGTCCCGCAGGGCGACCAGATTGGCAGAATGCGGCATGCCTCCGATCAGCGCCATTTCGCCGGCCGGCTCGCCAGGGCGGATCACCCCCAGGAACTGAGGCTCCTGACCCTCGTCCCGACGAAAAGCCCCCAGGCGGCCGGTCCGAAGGAAATACAGCTGATCGGCCGCCTCGCCGGGCCCATAGAGGGTCGCGCCGCCCGGCAATGAAAACCAGGTCGCCCTTCCGTCACGCCGTTCACGGGCGAACAGGCGCGCCAGGGCCGAGTCGTTAAAGGTATCGAGCGGAGTTCCCACGGCCTTGACGCTAACGTGGATGGCAAGACTTGACCATCAGCCTCCAATTGGTGCGACTACAACACCCCCGCCGATCCGAATTTCGGAGGGATTTTGCTGATTTGTGCAATGCGGCAGGTAAAACAACTACCTTCCGGGTTGGAATGGAAAAGGCTATGCCTCGCCTATGCCGAAACTGAACTCCGTTATCGACCCGTCCAGCGCGACCTTCGCTCGCAACGCTAGGCACAATCGCGCCCTGGTTCAGGACCTGCAGGGCCGGGTCGCCGAGGCCGCCCTCGGCGGGCCGGAAGCGACACGCCAGCGCCATCTGGCGCGGGGCAAGCTGCTGCCACGCCAGCGTGTCGAGCGCCTGCTGGATCCGGGTTCACCTTTCCTCGAAATCGGACAGCTGGCAGCGTGCGATCTCTATGACGGCGAGGCCCCGGGCGCGGGCGTCATCACCGGCATCGGCCGGGTCTCGGGTCGGGAAGTTATGATCGTCGCCAATGACGCGACGGTCAAAGGCGGGGCCTATTTCCCGATGACCGTGAAGAAGCATCTTCGCGCCCAGGAGATCGCTGCCCAGAACCGTCTCCCCTGCGTTTACCTGGTCGACAGCGGCGGCGCGAACCTGCCGCACCAGGCCGAGGTCTTCCCGGACCGCGACCATTTTGGTCGCATCTTCTTCAACCAGGCCCGGATGAGCGCGGCGGGTATCGCCCAGATTGCCTGCGTCATGGGGTCGTGCACGGCCGGCGGGGCCTATGTGCCGGCCATGAGCGACGAGACGGTCATCGTGCGCGACCAGGGCACGATCTTCCTGGCCGGGCCCCCGCTGGTGAAGGCTGCGACCGGTGAGGTCATCAGCGCCGAGGAACTGGGTGGAGCCGATACCCACGGCCGGCGCTCGGGTGTGGTCGACCACGTCGCTGAAAATGACGAGCATGCCCTGGAGATCGTCCGCTCCATCGTCGCCAACCTCAACACTACCAAGCCGGCGGAGATGGTGATCGCCGACGCCCGGCCGCCGCTCTACGACGCCGAGGAGCTGTACGGCATCATTCCGACCGATGTCCGTGCGCCCTATGATGTGCGTGAGGTCATCGCCCGGATCGTTGATGCCAGTGCCTTTGACGAGTTCAAGGCCCTGTACGGGACGACCCTGGTCTGTGGTTTTGCCCGCATCTGGGGCCAGCCGGTGGCGATCCTGGCCAACAATGGTGTGCTGTTCAGCGAGAGCGCCGTGAAGGGCGCGCACTTCATAGAACTGGCCTGCAAACGCAAGATTCCACTGGTCTTTCTGCAGAACATCTCGGGCTTCATGGTCGGCGGAAAGTACGAAGCCGGCGGCATTGCCAAGGACGGGGCCAAGCTGGTCACGGCCGTTGCCTCGGCCGAGGTGCCCAAGTTCACGGTCCTGATCGGCGGCAGCTTCGGGGCCGGCAATTACGGCATGTGCGGTCGGGCCTACAGCCCGCGCTTCCTGTTCACCTGGCCCAACAGCCGCATCAGCGTGATGGGGGGCGAGCAGGCCGCCAGCGTTCTGGCGACGGTCCACCGCGACGCCGCCAAATGGACCGATGAGGAGGCCGAGGCGTTCAAGGCTCCGATCCGCCAACGCTACGAGGACGAAGGTAATCCCTACCATGCGACCGCGCGGCTGTGGGATGACGGGATCATTGATCCGGCTCAAACCCGTGATGTTCTGGGTCTGGCCATATCGGCCAGCCTGAACGCGCCCATCCCGGAGACGACGTTCGGCGTATTCCGGATGTAGGCAAACGAGGCCGTCGCCTCGCACGTTGCGCCTAAGCTGCACTGCCTCGCCAGACCCCAGGAAGGCCAAGACCGATGACCAACCCGATCGCTGACCCCATTGTCGAAGTTCCCGACTCCGACGCCATGAGCCCTCTCGTCCACCTGGAGAGCACGCCTGAGGGCGCTGTGACCGTCTGGATCAATCGTCCTGAAAAGAAGAACGCCTTCGATGCGGCGACCATCGCCGCGTTGCGTCAGGCGTTCGAGACCCTGCACGGGGCCGAAGGGGTTCGGGTCGTCTTCCTGCGCGGCGTCGGTGGGGCGTTCAGCGCCGGGGCTGACCTCGGCTGGATGGCCGATGCCATCGACTGGAGTGAAGATGACAACCGCCTGGACGCCCTCGAACTGGCGCACATGCTCAAGGCGCTGCACGACATACCGGCCCTGACGGTGGCCCTGGTCGAAGGGCCTGCCTTCGGTGGCGGAGCCGGGCTGGTTGCGGCCTGTGACCATGCGATGGCCAGCAGCGACGCCCGGTTCAGCTTCTCGGAGGTCAAGCTGGGCCTGACCCCGGCCACTATCAGCCCCTATGTCATCGCGGCGCTCGGACCGCGTACAGCCAAGCTGCTGTTCGCGACCGGCCGTGTGTTCGATGCTGACGCCGCCTGGAGCTACGGCCTCGTCGACGAAGTGTTTGACGACGCGGCCGGCCTCGAAGCGGCCCGGGACGCCCTGGTCGAAGAGATGGTGCCGTGCGCCCCCGGCGCGATCGGCGACGCCAAGGCCCTGGTCAATGATTTCGCGGGTCAGAAACTCGACAGGGGCCTGATCGAAGAGACTGCCAGGCGCATTGCGCGCCGTCGCGTGTCGGACGAGGGGCAAGAAGGCGTGCGCGCATTCCTCGGTCGTCGTAAACCGGCCTGGTCAATCTAGGCGCGATTCACGACGCGAATGCAGGGACCGGGGGCGGTATGACGGGTGAACTCGAGGCGGCGGCGGCGGACTCCATTACGGACGCCTTCCGGCCCAGAAAGAAAAGGCCGTTCGACCGGCAGGGCGAGCCTTGCGCCAACTGCGCGGCACCGCTTGAGGGGTGGTACTGCTATTCCTGCGGGCAGAACGCTGACACCCATCACCGGACGATCCTGCACCTGATCTGGGAAGCCATCGAGGGGATGTTCCACCTCGACGGCCGCCTGGCGCGCACCCTGCCGCTGATGTTTTTCAGGCCCGGCGTCCTGGCCAAGGACTATATGGAAGGCCGGATCGCGCGGCATGTGCCGCCGTTCCGCACCTTCCTGGTCGCCTTGCTGCTGTTCATCTTTGCGGCCGAGCACGCGATCCATAACCTCAAGCACCACGTGGAAGAGCAGAACCACGAGCGCGCCGCCGTCCTGGCCACGCCGCAGGGCCGCCTGAGCGAGGCGAACAAGCTGCGTGCCGATGCGCTCAGGGTACGGGACGAGGGCCTTGCGGAACTGGCGTCGACGCGGGCCAGCGATCTGAAGGAGCCCGACGGGGACAAGGCCGCGATCAACAAGGCCTACGAAGAGCAGGTTCGGCGGGTTCGGGCTGAATATGCTGCGGCCGAGACTGAAGCCCTGGCGCTACAAAACAACCCCAAGGCGGGCGAGGAGCTGCTCGCGCGTGACGCAACCACGCGTCGGAAAGCCGCCGAGACCGTGCGGACGATGCCGCTGGACGGCACCCCTGAGGAAATCCAGGCCCACGCCGCCAAGCTGGGTGAAACCGGCGGCGCGTCCGTGAATGTCACGGCCCGTGAACCGAAGGTCCAGGTCCGTTCGTTTTTCGGCTCGGAGACCTGGTTCAAGGAGGGCCTCGCCAAGGCCCTCGAGAACCCGGAATACTACATGGTGGTGATGTTCGGCTGGGCCCACCGCCTGGCCGTGCTGCTGCTGCCGATCATCGGGCTGAGCCTGGCGCTGGTCTATGTCAACAGGCGCCAGTACTTCATCTATGATCACCTTCTGGTCGCGACCAACCTGCTGTCATTCTCGTTCCTGACCAACGCCATCGGGATGGTGCTGCCGTCGCCTTTGACCGTGCCCTGGTTCGTAATCCTGGCGTTCTGGACGCCCATCAACCTCTTCCAGACCCTTCGCGGTGGCTATGGTTCCACCGTCGGCGGCGCGGTGTTCAAGACCCTGATCGTCTGGGTCATGAGCGTGTTCGCCTTCGTCCTGTTGCTCAGCCTCCTGCTGCTCTTTTCTCTTTCCCAGATTTAGGATCCGTCCTTTCCGTGATCGCTTCCGTCCTCATCGCCAATCGCGGCGAAATCGCCCGTCGGATCATCCGCACCGCCCAGGACCTGGGCGTGCGGACCATCGCCGTCTATTCCGAGGCCGATGCCGAGGCCCCGTTCGTGATGGAGGCCGACAGCGCCATCCTGATCGGCGCGGCCCCGGCGCGGGAGAGCTATCTCGTTCCGGAAAAGATCCTGGCCGCAGCGCAACAGATGGGGGCCGAGGCCATCCACCCCGGCTATGGCTTCCTGTCCGAGAACGCCGACTTTGCCCAGGCGGTGATCGACGCCGGTCTGGTCTGGATCGGTCCGCCGCCGTCGGCGATCCGGGCCATGGGTCTGAAGGATGCGGCCAAGTCGGTGATGATCGCCGCCGGCGTGCCGACGACCCCCGGCTATCTGGGTGAAGACCAGACCGTCGAACGGCTGTCGGTCGAGGCCGGCAAGATCGGCTATCCGGTCCTGATCAAGGCTGTGGCCGGTGGTGGCGGCAAGGGCATGCGCAAGGTGCTGGCGGCGGCCGACTTTGCCGAAGCCCTGGCCTCGTGCCGTCGCGAGGCCGCCGCCAGCTTCGGCGATGACCGGGTGCTGCTGGAAAAGTACGTCACGCGGCCGCGCCACATCGAGGTGCAGGTGTTCGGCGACAGCCACGGCAATGTCGTCCACCTGTTCGAGCGGGACTGCTCGCTGCAGCGCCGCCACCAGAAGGTCATTGAGGAGGCTCCGGCCCCCGGCATGGACGAGGCCACGCGAGAGGCCGTCTGCGCGGCGGCCGTCAAGGCGGCCCGGGCCGTTGGCTATGTCGGGGCCGGCACGGTCGAGTTCATCGCTGACGCCAGTGAAGGCCTGCGGGCCGACCGCATCTGGTTCATGGAAATGAACACCCGACTGCAGGTCGAGCACCCGGTCACCGAGATGGTTACGGGCCAGGATCTGGTCGAGTGGCAGCTTCGCGTGGCCTCGGGCGAGCCGCTGCCGCTGAGCCAGGACGACATCACCCTGGACGGCTGGGCCATGGAGGCGCGCCTCTATGCCGAGAACCCCCAGACGGGGTTCCTGCCCAGCACCGGAAAGCTGAAGCATTTCCGGCTGCCGGAGGGCGATGTTCGAGTCGACAGCGCGGTCGAGGAGGGCGGTGAGGTCACCCCGTTCTACGATCCGATGATCGCCAAGCTGATCGCCCATGGCGTCGATCGCGAGGACGCCGCTGCGCGTTTGGCCGAGGCCTGTGGCCTGGTCGAGGTCTGGCCAGTCAAGACCAATGCCGCTTTCCTGGCCCGCTGTGCCAGCCATCCGGACTTTGTTGAGGGGCGGATCGATACCGGCTTCATCGAGACCCGGCTCGATGACCTGCTGGAGCGACCCTTCACCGACGCTCCGACGCTGGCCGCCATCGGTCAGCACCTGGAAGGGTTCATGGCCGCCGACGAGCCTCGCGCCGATCCGTTCGCCAGCGCGCCTTCGCGCCTGCTGGGCTTTCGGATGAACGGGCCGCGCGCCGCGATGGACCTGCCGATGCGCGTGGACGGCCGCAAGGTCCCGCTGCGCGTCGCGCTTGCAGGCGGGGCCGGCGATGACTGGTCCTGGGACATTACCGTCGAGGACGGACGGCCCCTGGATGACGTGGACGTCCTGCCGACCGTGCATGGGGACGGACCGCTTCTGGTCTTCGAGGGCGGCGACGTTCAGGCGTTCGAGTTTGAATACCAGGCCGGTGCCAGCCAGTCGGCGGCTTCCGACGGCGCGATCCTGTCGCCCATGCCGGGCAAAATCGTCTCGGTCGTCGTTAAGGCCGGTCAGAGCGTCGTGAAGGGCCAGACACTGCTCACCCTCGAGGCCATGAAGATGGAGCACGCTCTGGCCGCGCCGTTCGACGGCGTGGTTTCGGAGCTGTCGGTCGAGGCCGGTGCACAGGTCAGTGAGGGCGTCGTACTGGCGCGACTGGATCCGGCGACCTAGGTAAGCGCCATGGCGCTTCACATGATCAAGCTCGTCGTCGGCTGCGACTCCATCGATGACCTCGTGGCATGGCACACGGGTGATGACCGGTGGGTCATGCACACGCGCATGACACCCAAGCGCATCGACGAGATCCTCGACGGGGGCTCGCTCTATCGGGTCTTCAAGGGCCAGATCCTGTGTCGGCAGAGGATCCTGGCGATCGACACCGTGGGGGAGGGAGAGGCCAAACGCTGCGAAGTGACGGTGGATCCCCCGATCATCCGCGTGGTGCCCCAGCCCCGCCGGGCCTTCCAGGGCTGGCGCTATCTGCCGGCTGAAGACGCACCTGCCGATTTGAGCGACAGCGAGGCGTCCGAAATGCCTCATGAGCTGGCGAGGCAGTTGCGCGAGCTCGGGGCCTGGTAGGTTTGGACAAGTGCGGGTTGTGTCGGCAACCTTTAGTCGTGTAACGCTGGCCTCTCATCTGAGGATCTGCCTATGCGTGCCACCTATGCGTGGATTGGAGCGAGCGTGACGGCCTTTGCCCTGCTCGTCGGCTTGGCCGTGTCGCTCAGGCTGGTGGGCTAGCCGCCCCTTCCGCCTAGACCGGCATGTTGTCGATCAGCCGGGTCTTGCCCAGCCAGGCCGCGACCAGGATGCGGCCGGCCGCCGCGCCGAGGGGGCCAGGCCCCAGTTTCGACAGGTCGGAAGCCTCACGGATATCCAGATAGTCAATCTGCCCAAAGCCGGCCGCCGTCAGGGCCGCCTTGCCGGCGGCCTCGGCCTCGTCGATCCGGCCTCCGGCGGCAACCGCAGTTGCCGCCTCGCGCAGGGCCCGGGGCAGGGCCGCCGCGATCGCGCGCTGCTCGGGCGTCAGATAGGCATTGCGCGATGACAGGGCGAGCCCGTCCTCGGCCCGCGCGGTCGGGGCCGCGATGATCTGGACGGGAAGATCCAGGTCGAGCACCAGACGCTTGATGACCTGAAGCTGCTGGTAGTCCTTCTCGCCGAACACGGCATAGTCCGCCTGGGCCTGGATCAGCAGCTTGGCGACGACGGTGGCGACGCCGCCGAAGAACTGCGGCCGGGCTGCGCCTTCCAGCGGGGCCGAGACCCCCGAGACATTGATCGCGGTCGAAAAGCCCGGGCGGTACATCTCTTCCGGCGTCGGGGCAAAAAGCAGGTCGCAGCCGACCGAGGCCAGCTTTTCGGCGTCGGCCGCCTCGCCGCGGGGGTAGGCGTCAAAATCCTCATGCGGCGCGAACTGCCGGGGATTGACGAAGACGCTGGCGACGGTCCGGGTCGCACGGGTCTGTCCGAGGCGGATCAGCGACAGGTGCCCGTCGTGCAACGCGCCCATGGTGGGGATAAGCGCGGTCTGCTCACCGGCGGCCTTCCAGGCAGCCACATGGGCGCGAAGCGCGCTGACGGTGCGAACGATGGTCAATGACGCCTGGGGCATCTGCGGCCTCTTGAGCAAACAGGCGAGGCTTATGGCCGAGGGGCGGGGCGACGTCCACCTTGCCGCACCGGTAGCGCTGGCGTTCGGTGACCTGCGACAAAAGGGCCTGTGGATCAACGTCATGACGGCTCGGTGCAAATGCCCGGGCCATGTTAACGTTTCGATAACCCGCGCGAGTCGCGGCAGGCTTAGGAGCGAGCGCATGGCCGAAACGCGCGTGATCGTTGTCGGGAACGAAAAGGGCGGGGCCGGCAAGTCGACCATCGCCGTACACCTCGTAACCGCCCTCCTGTACGGCGGTGCCAAGGTTGCGGTTATCGATCTGGACCTTCGCCAGTGCACCTCCATGCGGTTCTTCGAGAACCGTCGCACCTGGCTGGCCGACAAGAAGCTGAACCTGCCCGAGCCGCTGCAACTGCGCCTGAGCGAGGACGATGTGGCTCTGGCCGCCGCGCCGGACGAGGAGCAGATCGCCTGTTTCGAAGCCGCCTTCGCGCGCGGCCGGGAAGAAGCCGATTTCGTGCTGATCGACACCCCTGGCGGCGACACGGCGATCTCGCGCCTCGCGCATGGCCGGGCGGATCTGATCGTCACGCCGCTGAACGACAGTTTTGTCGACTTTGACATGCTTGGGCATGTCGACCCGGTGACCATGGAGCTGACGACGCCGAGCCTTTACTCCCAGTCCGTCTGGGAAGCCCGGAAGGCACGGGCCATGAGCGGCCAGCGGCAGGCCCTGGACTGGGTTGTGCTGCGCAACCGTCTTGCGACGACCGAGGCCCGGAACCGCAAACGCCTGGAAGACCGGCTTACGGCTCTCGCCAAGCGGGTGGGCTTCCGCATGGGCCCGGGGCTTCGCGATCGCGTTATCTATCGCGAACTGTTCCCGTTCGGCCTGACCATCGCCGACCTTTCGCCCCAGGTCCGCCCGGTCCCGGTGTCGCTCCAGCACCTGGCGGCGCGTCAGGAACTGCGCGCCCTGATGCATTCGCTTGGTCTTTCGGCCTATTCCGGAGAAACTCTGCTCGCTGCCCAGTAGGGGTCCCGTCCGGGACCCGCGTCGGGCGCCTTCGGTACGGTGATGATCTATCTTTTGCTTGGCGCAGCCGTCTTGGCGTTCGTTTTCTGGGGTGGCCGTCGACCTCTTCTGAAGGGTGACGGCTGGCGCGTGGGCGCGGGTGTGTTCGCCCTCGTTGTCTTTGCTGCCGCGGCCTACACCACCATCCGGGGAAGCTGGGGAACCGGCATCGTGCTCGGCATCGTCGGGCTCTGGAGTGCCTCGGAGGCCCGTCGGCGGCCGGCGCTCCGGCGCGCGCAGCCTCCAGCCGCTCTTGCCCAGAGCCTGACGGAGGCCCGATCCATTCTGGGGGTTGGTCCGGAAGCCACTGCCGACGATATTCGGGCGGCCCATGCGCGTCTGATCCGCCTGGCCCATCCTGACAAGGGTGGAACCGCCGGCCTTGCCGCCCAGCTCAATGCAGCCCGCGACCGGCTATTGACGGCGGGTCGCACCAAGGCCTGAGGTCGACGGGGTGACGACCCCGACCTCGGCCTTAGCGGGGTGACAGGACCATGCAGGGCTGGCGCTTGGCCGTGATGGCCGAGCAGGCGCTGCGGGCCGCTTCGGCGGTCAAACCCTGGAACTGGGCGCGGAAGGTTCCGCCGGCCCCTTCGACCGCCCCTTCGGCATCGACGACGGCCTTCGCGAATCGCTTGCGAACCAGTTCTAGCTGCGCCTTGGCCAGACTCTTGGACTTGAAAGCGCCGACCTGCACCGACCATTCGCCTTTCGGCTTGGCCTCAGCCTTGGTCGCGGCCGGCTTGGCCTGAGCCGTCTTCAGGCTGGGTGAAACCTTCAGGGCCGCCGGCTGGCGCGGGGTTTCCGTCAGAACGATCTTCAGGCCGGACTGATCGCCGTCGCCCTGCTCGATCGAAGGACGCATGACGGGGCCACGCGGTTCGTCCTCGTAGAGGTTGGCGGCGATTGTCGTGCGGTCGCCCTTGGACCGGCGCTTGAGCACGTCGAAGCCCGTCAGCAGCAGGTCTTCCATATTGTTGTCGCGCCAGGCCGTCGACTGTCCGCCCAGAACCACAGCGATCAGGCGACGGCCGTCGCGTACAGCCGAGCCGGCGAGGTTGAAGCCCGAGGCGTTGGTGTAGCCGGTCTTCAGGCCGTCAAAGCCTTCCATGCTGTCGAGCAGGCGGTTATGCCCCCGAACATAGTTGCCCCGGAAGGTGAAGCCCTTGATGCTGAAATAGGAATAGTACTGGGGGAAATCCCGCATCGTCGCGCGCGACAGGATGGCCAGATCGCGAGCCGTGCTGATCTGGCGGCTGTCGGGCAGGCCCGATGCGTTGACGAAGCGGCTGTTGCGCATGCCCAGTTCCTGACCGCGCAGGGTCATCAGGGCGGCGAACCGCGACTCACTTCCGGCGAGTCGCTCTGCCATGGCCACCGCGATGTCATTGGCGGACTTCACCGTCATGGCCCGAATGGCCTCGTCGACGGTCAGGCTGTCGCCGACCGGCAGGCCCAGTTTGGTCGGGGCCTGGGCTGCGGCGCGGGGCGATATGACAATGCGGTCCGTAGGCTTGAGCCGCCCTTCGCTGAGGGCCTCGAACGCCAGATAAAGGGTCATCACCTTGGTGACCGAGGCCGGGTAGCGCGGGCTGTCAGCCCTTTTGTCATAAAGGACTTCGCCCGAGTTGGCGTCGATCACGATCGCCGCATACTTCGGCTCAACAGCGTTCAACTGCAAATACGGGACCTGAGCGGCCGAAACGGCCGGCACAGCCAGACCTGTCAGGCAGGACAGGGCCAGTCCTGCGGCAGCGAACCAGGTACGAGCGGTGCGAAGCTTGGCGAACATGCTGGGAGCGTCCGTCATTTGATACTGAGCGGTTTCGCACCGCCACACACGAGACCCTAGCATGGCGGGTCGCGCCTTTCGTCAAAGTAAACAAGCGGTGAGCAACAAGGTCGCAGTTGTGAATAATTCGGGCGTGTTGCCGTCAAGCTTGCGTTGCCGCTAGGTCATGGTGCGCTGCACAATTTTCTTGACTGCTGCAGTGCAGCATGGCAAATCAGCGTTGTCCCAAGCGCATGGGGCTGCTCGCACAGCTTCGCCATGCCCCGCCCAACTGCCAGGAGACTCCCAATGGCCGCCGCCGAAACGATGAAGAAGACCGTCGAGCAATTCAGCACCGCCTCGAACCAAGCGTTCAAGGACGGCGTCGAGAAGTCGCTGGCCGCCCTGGCGGAAGCCAACACCCATTCCAAGAAGAACCTGGAAGCCGTCGTCGCGTCGGTGACCGCCGCCACCAAGGGCGCTGAAGCCCTGGGCGCCGAGACCTTCGCCTATTCCAAGAAGGCTGCTGAAGACCAGGTCGCAGCTGCCAAGTCGCTGGCCGGCGCCAAGAGCGTCCAGGAAGCCATGGAACTGCAGACCACCTTCGCCAAGTCGGCTCTGGAAGCCTATATCGCCCAGATGACCAAGGCTTCGGAGATCGTCTCGGCCTCGATCAAGGACTCGATGAAGCCCCTGAACGAGCGCGTCAGCGCCGCTGTCGAAAAGTTCCAGGCCGCTCGCTAAGGCGACCTGACGGGATCGGCCAGCGCGGTCCCGACGACGAGATCAAAGGCTCGAACCGGCAACGGTTCGGGCCTTTTTTCTTGTGCCGGCCTCTGCCGGCGCTAAGCATTGCGGCTCGTGAACGGAGCGCGTGATGTCGAGAATTGAAGATCGCCTGAATGAAATCGGCCTGGTGCTGCCGCAGCCGGTCGCCCCGGTGGCCAACTATGTGCCGTTCGTGCGCTCGGGGAACCTTGTGCACATTTCCGGGCAGATCTCGCTGGATGCATCCGGCGGCATCCGGGGCACGGTCGGCGTGGATGTCGATCTGGAAACGGCCCAGGCTGCGGCCCGCCTTTGCGGCATCAACCTGCTGGCCCAGATGAAGGCCGCCTGTGACGGCGATCTCGACCGGGTGGTTCGCGTGGTCAAGCTGGGCGGTTTCGTCCAGGCCGGGCCGGACTTCATCGACATTCCCAAGGTCGTCAACGGCTGCTCGGACCTGATGGTCGAGGTGCTCGGCGATGCCGGCCGACATGCCCGCTCGGCGGTCGGCGTCTATCGACTGCCGCTCGGCTTCGCCGTTGAGGTCGATGCGGTGGTGGAGATCCGCTGATGCATAGGCCCGAGCGTCCCTCTACCGAAGTGTTCGGCGAAGCGTGGGAGCGACTGTTCGAGCCCGCCATCGCCCACCGGGGGCTGTGGACGCCGGGCGGTGCCCCGGAAAACTCGCTGGCGGCCTTCCAGGCGGCCTGCGCGCACGGCTACGGCATTGAGCTGGATGTGCAACTGACCTCCGACGGCGAGGCTGTCGTCTTCCACGACTACAGTCTCGACCGCATGACGGCGCAGTCCGGCCGGGTGAAGGACCACACAGCGGCGGACCTGGGCAAGATCCGGCTGGCCGACTCGGACGAGACCATCCCGACCCTTGCCGAAACCCTGACCCTGATCGGTCACCGGGCCATGGTCCATATCGAGCTGAAGACGCCGTTCGGCGAGGTCGGTCCGCTAGAGAAGCGGGTCAGCGAGGTTCTGCTCGATCATAACGGCCCGATCGCCGTGATCGGTTTCAATCCCTATTCCCATGCCTGGTTCGCCGACCATCATCCGCAGATCCTGCGGGGGCTGGATTCCTACAGCTATGCCGACGGCAAGCCGGCCAAGCTGGCCCCCGAGCAGCGCAAGGCCTTCGCGGCCCTCGAACATGTCGAGATCGCCCGTCCGGACTTCCTGGCCCTGGGCCTCGACATGCTGCCCAGCGCCCGGGCCGACGACTATCGCGCCAGGGGCATGCCGGTGGTCGCCTGGACCATTCGCTCACCCGAGCAGTGGGAGGCCGTCCGCGATCACTGCGACAACCTGATCTTCGAGGGTTATCACGCGTGACGGCGGTCAGGCCGGCGGTACGCGTTCATCGCGAGATTGCCGAGATCGGATCCGAGGCCTGGGAGGCCTGCGCCGCCCCGACCGGCGATCCATTCATCAGCTATGACTTCCTCGCCTGTCTTGAAGAGAGCGGTTGCGTTGGCCGCCGGACGGGCTGGCTGCCGCAGCACCTGTCCATCGAGGACGAGACTGGCGCCGTCGCCGGCGTTATGCCGCTCTATCTGAAGTCCCACAGCCAGGGCGAATATGTCTTCGACCACGCCTGGGCCGATGCCTATGAGCGGGCAGGGGGGCGCTACTATCCCAAGCTGCAGTGTTCCTCACCGTTTTCCCCGGTCACCGGCTCGCGACTGATCGTCCGGCCGGACATCGATGCCGATGAGGGCCGCTCGGCCCTGCTGGGCGGGGCCCTGACCCTGTGCCAGCGCATGGAGGCCTCGTCGCTGCATGTGACCTTTCCCCGGGCCGAAGAGTGGGCATGGATGGGCGAGCGGGGCCTGCTGCTGCGGCAGGACCAGCAATATCACTGGGAAAACGGCGGTTACGCGACCTTTGACGACTTCCTGGCCGCCCTGTCGGCCAAC
>NZ_QAII01000112.1:22643-44466 GCF_003060965.1 Caulobacter sp. HMWF025
GACTGGCAGCGACCTGACCGAGGACCACTGGGACGCCTTCTTCGGCTTCTACATGGACACGGGCAGCCGCAAGTGGGGCCGGCCCTATCTCAACCGCGCCTTCTATTCCCTGCTGGGCGAGCGAATGCCGGACAAGGTGCTCCTGCTCATGGCCCGTCGGCCGGGCGGTCCGTGGATCGCCGGAGCTCTGAACCTGCTGGGCCGCGACTGTCTCTACGGCCGCCACTGGGGCTGTAGCGAGGACGTGCCGTTCCTGCATTTCGAGCTCTGCTACTATCAGGCCATCGAACATGCCATCCGTCTGGGCCTGCCGCGCGTCGAGGCCGGGGCCCAGGGCCAGCACAAGATCGCGCGGGGCTACCTGCCCAGCGCGGTCTATTCCGCCCACTGGATCGCCGACCCCATGCTGCGCGAACCGGTCGCCCGCTATCTCGAACGCGAGCGCGAGGCCGTGGAGGCCGACATGCAGATGCTCAGCGAGGAGTACTCGCCGTTCAGGTCGGAAGGCTGAGGAGCGCGCTCCAGCCGATCAACGATGCCCCTCAGGACCGCTCCCAGGCGGCCTTCAGAAGCGACCGAAGGCCGTCATCCACATCGGCGGGGGAGGCGAGGACGCGCTTGGCCTTCAGGCGGTCCGACCAGCCCTCGTTGCGCGGCTCCAGCAGGCGTGGATCGGCCTCCGGGGTCACGGCCAGGCCAAGGACAGCCCCTCCGCCCCTTGCCGGCTTGAGGGCCGCGAACTGGCTCTTGCGCGACCAGGCGGTGAAGCTCTTGCGCTGGCCGGTGACGACGTCAGGCAAGGCCGTGACGGCGGCCTCGATGGCGGCGAGGATTGCTGTGCCGTCTGGGTCGGTCCACAGCGCGGCGCGCAGGCCGTCGGCATCGTCCCAGCCCATCTCGGACGGGAAGGCGACCCCGAAGATCGTGGCGGCCCGATTCTGGCCGATGCCATAGGTCGCCTTGAGCCAGTCGGTGCGCGCCTTGGGCCGCGTTTCCGGGCACTCGCGCTTCACGAGCTCGACCCAGTCCTCGAGCGTCTTGCCGGTTTCCCGCTGCAGATTGGCCCGGACAGAGGCGAACCACTTCTGCTGCTGCTCGGTCAGGCCCTGCGGCGTGGTCGTCATGCTTGCGTCCCTCCCGGGGTTTGCTACGACCGGTCCAACTTCAGGAGACGGTCATGAGCCTTCACGGAACCTACGACCCCGACAACATCTTCGCCAAGATCATCCGGGGGCAAATGCCGGCGGTGAAGGTGTTCGAGGACGACCAGGTCCTGTGCTTCATGGACGTGTTCCCGCAGGCGCGTGGCCACATGCTGGTGATTTCGAAGACCAGCCAGGCGCGCAACCTGCTGGAAGCCGAGGCCAAGACCCTGGGTCGGCTGATCGGGGCCACCCAGAAGGCCGCCGCTGCGGTCACCAAGGCCCTCAAGCCCGACGGGGTGATCGTCACCCAGTTCAACGGCGCCCCGGCCGGTCAGACCGTTTTCCACCTGCATTTCCATGTGATCCCCCGCTACGAGGGCGAGGCCATGGGCCGGCACGCCGAGGGCATGGCCGATGTCGAGGCGCTGAAGGCTCTGGCCGAGAAGATCGCGGCGGCGCTTTAGTTGGACACAAAAAAGGCCCGGATCGCTCCGGGCCTTTTCGTTGAGGTCTTCGCCTATTCGACGAGGGCCGGTTCGCCTTCGGTCTCGGGGGCCGCAGAGCCCTTGGCGGGCTTCTCCGGGGTGCTTTCGATCTCGAAGTCGATCTTGCTGTCCTTGAGGATGATCTTGACGTGGCCGCCGCGCACCAGACGTCCGAAAAGGATGTCGTCGGCCAGCGGCTTCTTGATGTGCTCCTGGATGACCCGGCCCAGCGGGCGGGCCCCGTAAAGCTCGTCGAAGCCGTTCTTGGCCAGCCAGTCGGCCGCATCGTCGCTCAGCGAGATCGTCACGTTCCGGTCGGCCAGCTGGGCCTCCATCTGCATGACGAACTTCTGCACGACCTGACGGATGATCTCCGGGGTCAGCGGCTTAAACTGCACGACCGCATCGAGGCGGTTACGGAATTCCGGCGTGAACAGGCGCTTGAGGGCGGCCTCTTCCTCGCCGACCACCTTGTCGCGCCCGAAGCCGATCGACTGGCGCTGGGCGTCCGAGGCCCCCGCATTGGTGGTCATGATCAGGACCACATTGCGGAAATCGACCTTCTTGCCGTTGGAGTCGGTGAGGACCCCGTGATCCATGACCTGCAGCAGGATGTTGTAGACGTCCTGGTGGGCCTTCTCGATTTCGTCGAGCAGGACCACGGCGTGCGGGTGCTGGTCGACGGCATCGGTCAGCTGGCCACCCTGGTCATAGCCGACATAGCCGGGAGGGGCGCCGATCAGGCGGCTCACGGTATGGCGCTCCATGTACTCGGACATGTCGAAGCGGATCATCTCGATGCCGAGCGTCTGGGCCAGCTGCTTGGCTGCTTCGGTCTTGCCGACGCCGGTGGGGCCGCTGAACAGGAACGAACCGATCGGCTTGTCCGCATCGCGCAGTCCGGCCCGGGCCAGCTTCATGGCTGAGGACAGTTGCCCAATCGCATCGTCCTGGCCGAACACGGCGCGCTTCAGGTCCGTTTCCAGTTCCTTCAGCGCCTCGGTATCCGACTTGGAGACGGACTTCGGCGGGATGCGGGCGATCTTGGCGACGACAGCCTCGATCTCCTTGACGCCCAGCACCTTCTTGCGACGGTTCTCGGGCAGCAGCATCTGGCCGGCACCGGCTTCGTCGATCACGTCGATCGCCTTGTCGGGCAGCTTGCGGTCGGTGATGTACTTGGCCGACAGTTCGACGGCCACCTTGATGGCCTCGTTGGTGTATTTCAGCTTGTGGAAGTCCTCGTAGTAGCTCTTCAGCCCCTTGAGGATCTTCACGGTGTCTTCGATGGTCGGCTCATTGACGTCGATCTTCTGGAAGCGACGGACCAGGGCCCGGTCCTTCTCGAAGTGCTGGCGGAACTCCTTGTAGGTCGTCGAACCCATGCAGCGCAGCGAGCCTGAAGCCAGGGCGGGCTTGAGCAGGTTCGAGGCGTCCATGGCTCCGCCGCTGGTCGCACCGGCCCCGATCACCGTGTGGATCTCGTCGATGAACAGCACCGCATTCGGGTGGTTCTCGAGTTCCTTGACCACCTGCTTGACGCGTTCCTCGAAGTCGCCGCGATAGCGGGTGCCGGCCAGCAGCGCGCCCATGTCGAGCGAGAAGATGGTGGCTTCGGCCAGAACCTCGGGGACCTGGTTGGTGATGATCTTGCGGGCCAGGCCCTCGGCGATGGCGGTCTTGCCGACGCCCGGTTCGCCCACCAGCAGCGGGTTGTTCTTGGTGCGGCGGCACAGGATCTGGATCGCGCGTTCAACCTCGCTCGCGCGGCCGATCAGCGGGTCGACCTTGCCCTGGCGGGCCTTCTCGTTGAGGTCGACGCAATAGGCCTCGAGCGCCTCGCCGCCGGTCTTGGCGTTGGGCTTTTCCGCCTCTTCCTCGGTTGTGCCGCTGTTGGCGCCCTTGACGGCCTTGGGCTCCGAAGCGCCCGCCTTCTTGGCGATGCCATGGGCGATGAAGTTCACCGCATCATAGCGCGTCATGTCCTGCTCCTGCAGGAAGTAGGCGGCGTGGCTTTCGCGTTCCGAGAAGATCGCCACCAGGACATTGGCCCCGGTCACTTCCTCGCGGCCCGACGACTGCACATGGATCACCGCGCGCTGGATCACGCGCTGGAAGCCGGCGGTCGGCTTGGCGTCTTCCTCGTCATCGACGATCAGCGAAGCCAGTTCGACGTCGAGATAATTGGCCAGGCTCTTCTTGAGCGCGACCAGGTCGACGTCGCAGGCGCGCATGACCCCGGCGGCGTCATCGTCGTCGGTGAGTGAAAGGAGCAGGTGCTCCAGGGTGGCGTACTCGTGCTTTCGCTGGTTGGCGTAGGCGACGGCGCGGTGAAGGGACTCTTCAAGGGGACGAGAAAACGAGGGCAAGGGGGGAGGCTCCTCAGTCTTTTTCCATGGTGCACTGCAAGGGATGCTGATGACGTCGCGCCGAGTCGATGACTTGCGCAACCTTCGTTTCAGCAACTTCGTAAGTATAGACACCGCACACGCCGACACCGTGCTGGTGAACGTGTAGCATGATCCGGGTCGCGTCTTCGCGCGACTTGTTGAAGAACCGCTCCAGAACGTACACGACGAATTCCATCGGCGTGTAGTCGTCGTTCAGGATTAGAACCCGGTAGAGCGAAGGCTTCTGTGTCTTCGGCTTCACCTCAGTGATGACCGAAGAACCCGAACCGTTATTCTGTCCGCCTTGCTTGCGCTCGGCCATCGACCGTTCTCTCCCGACGGGGTGAACGCCCCGCCTGTCTTGGATTAGATATGGAAACGTGGCGGCATTGGAAGGGGCCGACACGCCGGTGCGCCGCTTTAGCACAGTGGTGCCCTCGAAAACGGCTTCACGATTGGGAGAGCGCGGGCCGTCCGGAGACGGTTTCTCGCGACGAGGAGCGCAGATGGGGGGCTTCAGGGCCTTCCGCAAGTGCGCTGGGGCCGCGAGGCTCGCGCGACTCAGGCAAGGCCCGGCACCCGATCGATCCCACCGGGCGCGCCGGATGCTCTCAATTTGCAGCTATGGTGTGGGGAGGTCGTATTCCAGATCATAAAGGTGCTTGCCGTCGACGACGTCGATGCTCAGGCGGCCCGAAATCCCTTTCAGCGCGCCCGTACCCGAGTCGGGGACAATCTCGACGGTCAGGATCCGGTCTGCACCGCGCATCATCCCCTTGTGGACCAGAGCAAAGCTGCCGGCCTTGCCGTCGAGGGTGCCGGTCACGCGCTCCACGGCGACATAGACAGCCGAGCCCGGCGTGTCTGTCGAGGCCGTCAGCATCTGTCCCTTGCCGGTCGCCTCGAGAGGACCGTGAAACACCTTGTCCAGCGACAGGCGCGCCAGCACCGTGCCCTCAGCCGTATCCTGGTCCTGGGGAGCCATCTTCACCTCGAAGGGGCCTTTGGCGTGATGGGTCATGGGGGCCACTCCGGTGGGCGGTTGGGTTTGAGCCGGTTGAGCCGGCTCGGGCGTGAGGGTGGCCAGGACCGCAGACAGGGCGAGCGCGGCGAGGGGGATGGTCGGCATGGACAGTCCTTCCGGTAGAGCCTGACTTGATAGAGCAAGCCAGCGGACGGGCAACCGTCAGCGTCGCTTCAGGGACCGGCCCGAGACGACGGCTTCCGCGCCGAACTTGCCCCGCAACGCATCGATCGCGGTTTCGCTCTTCAAAGCCCGGCGCTCGTCTCCGGCGAAGAAGTCGTCCGCCGCGCCCTGGGCCGGGACAAGGTCGGTCAGGCCGGCCCCGATCAGGCGATAGGACCGGCCGGCCGGCTCGCCGGCGAGAAGCTCGCGCGCCACTTGGAACAGGGTCCGGGCCGTCTGGGTCGGCACCGGCAGGGTGCGCCGGCGGGTCAGGATCCTGAAATCCGGCGTCCGCAGCTTCAGGGTCGCCACCCGACCGGCCACCTCGCCAGCCCGGGCCTGGCGGGCGACCTTTTCGCATAGCGGCCACAGTTGGTCTTCAAGGTCCTCGCGCCTGAACAGGTCGTCGTTGAAGGTCGTCTCGGCGCTGATGGTCTTGCGGACCTGGTCGGGATCAACGGCACGATCGTCCTGGCCAAGCGCCAGCCGGTGCAGGCGCAGGCCACCCTGGCCGAGGCCTTTGGCCAGCACCTTCAGGTCGGCCGCGGCGATGTCGCCGACCGTGCGCAGACCCAGCGCCTCCAGCGACGAGACCGTGGCGGGGCCAACGCCCGGCAGGATCGACACCGGCCTGCCGGCCAGGAAGGATTGCGCTTCCGCCGCGCCGATGGCCGAAAAGCCGCGCGGCTTGTCGAGTTCCGAGGCGATCTTGGCCAGGAACTTGTTGGGGGCCAGACCGATCGAGACGGTCAGCCGGATCTCGGCCTCGATCTGGGCCTGAAGCTTCGCCAGCATGACCGCCGGCGGGGCACCATGCAGGCGCTCGGTGCCGGACAGGTCGATCCAGGCCTCGTCCAGCGACAGGGGCTGGACCAGCGGTGTGAGGGCCGACAGCTTGTCCATGATGTGCCGGCTCGCCGCCTTGTACTTGGCGAAGTCGGGTTTGATGACCACGGCCTCCGGGCACAGCTTCAGGGCCTTGTACATCGGCATGGCCGAACGCGCGCCGCTCATCCGGGCGATATAGCAGGCGGTGGTGACCACACCGCGCCTGCCACCGCCGATGATCACCGGCCGGTCGCGGAGCGAGGGATCGTCGCGCTTCTCGACCGAGGCATAGAAGGCATCGCAGTCGAGGTGGGCCATCGACAGCACGCCCAGTTCGGCATGGAAGACAGTGCGCGGCGAGCCGCAGTTCGGGCAGCGCGGCGCGCGGACATCGCCGGTCCAGAAGCAGTCGCGGCAGAGGGTCTTCATGGCCGGATCAGGCCCCGGCGGGCCAGAGCCAGGCTGCGCCGCGTACGCCGGAGCTGTCGCCGTGCACCGCCCGGCGGACCGGGGTCTCGAAGCTGTCAGAAAAGACATGCGGGGCCATCGCCGCCGGCAGTCGATCGTAGAGGGCCTCGACATTGGACATGCCGCCGCCGAGGACGATGACGTCCGGGTCGAGGATGTCGCACAGCACCGCCAGGGCGCGGCCCAGGCGGTCGATATAGCGGTCCAGGGCGCTGATGGCCGCAGGATCGCCGGCGGCGACCGCGGTCATGACGGACTGACCGTCGGGGTGCCCGGCATCGCGGGCGAAGGCCGGGCCGGCGATCCAGGTCTCCAGACAGCCGCGTCGGCCGCACCAGCAGGCGGGACCGGGGCTCTCTTCGGCGCGCGGCCAGGGCAGGGGCGTGTGGCCCCACTCGCCACCGATCCCGTTGCGGCCGTCGATGATGCGCCCGTCGACCACCAGTCCGCCGCCGCAGCCCGTGCCCAGAATCGGCGCGAACACCACGCCCGCACCGGCTCCGGCGCCGTCCAAGGCTTCGGACAGGGCCAGGCAGTTGGCGTCATTGGCCAGCTTCACCGGTCGCGCCAGGCGTCGGGCCAGATCCTCCTCGAAGGGCCGGCCGTTCAGATAGGTACTGTTGGCATTGCGGATCAGACCCGTGTGGGGCGAGATCGAGCCGGGAATGCCCATGCCCAGCCGTGCGGCCTTTGTGCCTGACATGGTCTCGGCATCGAGCAGCAGGGCTGCCACCGTGTCCAGGGCCTCGTCATAGGAGCCGGGATTGGGCTTGCGGACCCTGGCCAGGAAGTGACCTCCTGCATCCAGGGCAGCGGCTTCGATCTTGGTGCCGCCGAAATCCACGCCGAAGCGGATCATGCGAACAGCCGCTCCGCGATGGCCGCCTTCAGGTGGGGCCAGCTATCGATCCGCGCATGCCGGTCGGGCGCGCTGGGGGCAAGCGGGCGCAGGCGCTCGTCGCTGACCATCTGGAAGCGGGTAATAGCCGGCGCGGTAGCGGCCACCGATTCCAGTTGCGGCAGGAGGTCGTCGATGAACACCGATGGCCCCTGCGTGCGGGCGGCCAGTTCGGCGGCCGGCGGACCCTTGGGGCCGCTGTTGATCACCAGCGGATAGTCAAAGCCGTGAGTCTTCAGCCAGCGGGCCCGGGTCTGGCGACCATGCTCCGGCGCATTGGTCAAAATCACCACGCCGGCTCGTGTCGAGAGATCGGCCAGGGCGTCGGCCGCGCCTTCCGCCGGGAGCAGGTCTTCACCGCCGTCCCGGAAGAAGTCGTCGAACAGGGCCTTGCCGGCAATCATGTCCAGGTGCTGGGTCTCGCCGGGACGGTAGATGTTCTGGAACAGGGCGAAACGGTCGACACGCAGTTCGAACCCGTGACGCCCGACGAACGTCCCGAAGCCGCGCATGAACTGGGCCAGGACCTCGTCGACATCGACGATCACCAGCGGGGCCGCCGGATCGACAGAGCAGGCCTCAAGGTCGGTGTAACGGTGTTCCATGATCTGTGATCAGCCGGTGTTCAAGCGATTAGGTCGGGCTTAAGGATATTCGTGCGATCTGGACGAAGAAGACGACGCGAATCTCTTTGGCGTCGCCACAGACCGTATGGTCGGGGTCAGGATGACGAAGAAGGTCCTCATCGTGGAGGATAATGAGCTGAACATGAAGCTCTTTCATGATCTGCTCGAAGCCCAGGGTTACGAGACCCTGCAGACCCGTGAGGGGCTGCAGGCTCTGTCGATTGCCCGCGACAATCGTCCTGATCTGATCCTCATGGACATCCAGCTGCCGGAAATCTCGGGACTGGAAGTGACCAAGTGGCTCAAGGAAGACGAGGATCTCGCCCACATTCCCGTCGTGGCCGTCACCGCCTTCGCCATGAAGGGCGATGAGGAGCGGATCCGTGAGGGCGGTTGCGAGGCCTATATCTCCAAGCCGATCTCGGTGGCCCACTTCCTCGACACCATCAAGCGGCTGCTGGAGAAAACTCCGGCATGAGCGCGCGGATCCTCGTCGTCGACGACATCGAGGCCAATGTCCGCCTGCTGGAGGCCAAGCTTTCGGCCGAGTATTATCAGGTCAGCTGCGCCTATGACGGGCCGACCGCGCTGGCCATGGCGGCCCAGGATTCCCCCGACATCATCCTGCTGGACGTGATGATGCCGGGCATGGACGGTTTCACCGTCTGCCGGAAACTCAAGGACGACCCCGTCACCCGCCATATTCCGGTGGTGCTGGTCACCGCGCTGGATGGTCGTGCCGACCGTATCCAGGGTCTGGAGGCCGGGGCTTCGGATTTTCTGACCAAGCCCATCGACGACGTCATGCTCTTTGCCCGCGTCCGCAGCCTGACCCGGCTGAAGCTGGTCATCGACGAGTTGCGCCAGCGCGAGGCCTCGGGCCGACGCATTGGCGTGATCGCCGGAGCCGCGACGCGGCTGGACGGCCTGGGCGGTCGGGTCCTGATCGTCGACGATAACGAGCGCCAGGCCCAGCGTCTGGCAACCGAGCTGTCGGTGGCGCACCGGCCGGTGGTCGAGTCCGATCCGGACAAGGCCCGGATCAGCGCGGCTGGCCCGGTCGATCTGGTGATCATCAATGCGGCGGCCCGGGGCTTTGACGGTCTGCGGTTCGCTGCGGCCATGCGCTCCGACGAGCGCAGCCGCCACCTGCCGATCCTGGCCATGGTCGATCCGGACGAGCGCTCGCGGATGGTCAAGGCGCTGGAAATCGGCGTCAATGACATCCTGCCGCGTCCAATTGATCCGCAGGAACTGCTGGCCCGGGTGAAGACCCAGATCCAGCGCAAACGCTACACCGACTATCTGCGCAGCAATCTGGACCACAGTCTCGAACTGGCGGTCACCGACCAGCTGACGGGTCTGCACAATCGTCGCTACATGATCGGCCAGCTCGACTCCCTGGCCAAGCGGGCCGCCCTGGGCGGAGATCCGGTTGCGGCCCTGCTGATCGACATCGACCACTTCAAGAAGATCAACGACACCTTCGGCCATGACGTCGGCGACGAGGTCCTGCGCGAATTTGGCCTGCGCCTGGCCTCGAACGTTCGGGCGATTGACCTGCCGTGCCGCTATGGCGGTGAAGAGTTCACCGTGATCATGCCCGATACCCAGCTGGCCGATGCCATGCGCATCGCCGAACGGATCCGGATGCATGTGGCCGGCTCGCCCTTCCGGGTGGCGGGTGGCAAGGAACTGCTAACCGTGACCATTTCGGTCGGGGTCTCGGCCACCCTGGGCGCCAGCGACACGCCGGAGGCCCTGCTCAAGCGGGCAGACGAAGGCGTCTATGAAGCCAAGGCTTCGGGCCGCAACACCGTGGTCGGCCGCGCCGCCTGACCCTTTTGCGGGCGTCGGCGAATTCTCCGCGTCCGGACGGCTTTCCGATCTTGCGAACCGGTCCGCTTCGGGCAATTTGCGCCAATGAAGCGTTCTCTTACTTTGCTCGCCGCCGCGTCGCTGTCGCTGGCCGTATCTTCAGCCGCCATGGCCCAGGCGATTCCGAAGCCAAACCCGCGTCTGGTGGTGGTCATCTCGATCGACCAGTTCAGCGCCAACCTGTTCGCCCAGCACCGGGCCGAGTTCACCGGCGGCCTCGGGCGGCTGGCCAGCCAGGGCGTGGTCTATCCGAATGGATACCAGTCGCACGCCATGACCGAGACCTGTCCCGGGCACTCGACTCTGCTGACGGGCAAGCACCCGAACAAGACCGGGATCAGTGCCAATGACTGGTACGACGCCTCGGTCGGCCGTCAGGTCTATTGCCTGGGCGACGAGGCCATGAGCCTGGCCCATGATCCCAAGGGTCGCGGCGTCAGCCCGAAGAACATGGTCGCCACCACCTATGGCGACTGGCTGAAGACGGTGTCGCCGACCAGCCGCGTGTTCGGGGTCTCGGGCAAGGATCGTGGCGCCATCACCATGTCGGGGCATCAGGCCGACGGGGCCTTCTGGTTTGTCCCCGGCTTCGGGTTCACGACCTATGTGCCGCCGGGCGCTTCCGCCGAGGCGCGTCTCAAGCCCGTGGCGGCCTTCAATGCGAAGCTGGCGGCCGAGCTTGCGAAGCGTCCTTTCACCTGGACCTATGCCGACAAGTCCGCCAGGCGCTGCAAGGCGCTGGAAGCCGACTACGAAACCGGCGGCCGCAAGTGGCGCGCGGCCCTGCCGATCGGGCCCGCGACCAGTGAGGCCGACCGCCTGCGGGATCTCGGGGCCAGTCCGTTCACGGACAAGGTCACCCTGGAGCTGGCCGCTGACCTGCGCGATGCCTATGGCCTGGGCGACGGGCCGCAGGTCGATGTCCTGACCGTCAGCCTGTCGGCCACCGACTATATCGGCCACCGTTACGGCACGCGCGGGCCGGAGATGTGCGACCAGATCGCCCGTCTGGATTCCGGGCTCGGCGAGTTCCTCGACCGGATCGGCAAGGCCCGTGGCGGGGTGCTGGTGGTCCTGGCGGCCGACCATGGCGGCGCCGACATGGCTGAGCGCCTGCAGGACGAGGGCTATGACTACGAACGGATCACGACGCGGTCCTGGCTGGCCAACCTGAATGCCCGCCTGCGCCAGGATCTGGCCCTTGCCTATGATCCGGTGGTCGCCGACGGCGGCATCAATACGCTCGACATCGTCGGACCTGACCGCAAGGCGCTGCCCCTGGTAGAACGCGTGCGGATCAAGGCCGCAGCCCTGACCCTGGTCTCGCGCCAGCCCGAAGTGCTCGAGGCCTTTGATGTCGACAGCCTGCTGATGGCGGAAGCCCCGCCGGCGGACACCTCGCCAGAGGAACTGTCGATCCGGGAGCGCATGCGTCGCAGCACCTATCCGGGCCGCTCCGGCGACATTGTCATCGCCTTCAAGCCGGATCTCGTGCCGGCGACGGCCGGGCCGACCTATGTGTCCACCCACGGCAGCCCCTGGGACTACGATCGCCGCGTGCCGATCATCTTCTGGTGGAAGGACGGGGTTTCGCGCGAGCGCATCCTGCCGCTCGACACGGTCGACATCGCCCCGACGATCGCGGCCGTCACCGGCGTGACGCCGCCGGCCGACATCGACGGCCGCTGCCGGCCGCTGGGGTCAGGGCATGGGTGCTGAGTAACTCGCCCCTCCTGACCGCTTCGCGGTCGTCCTCCCCCGTAGGGGGAAGACGGTCTCATCTTCCCCCTATGGGGGAGGAGCGCGAAGCGCGGAGGGGGCAAGCCCAGCCCCGGAATCAAAAACGCCCGGCTATCGCTAGCCGGGCGTTTTGTCGTGTCGTACCGGTCAGGCAGATCTTACTTGATCTTGCCTTCCTTGAATTCGACGTGCTTGCGGATGACCGGATCGTACTTCTTCAGCACCATCTTCTCGGTCTTGGTGCGGGCGTTCTTCTTGGTCACGTAGAAGAAGCCGGTGTCCGCCGTCGAGTTCAGGCGGATCTTGATTGAAGCCGGTTTGGCCATGGTCGAATCCCTGCGGTGTCGCGCAGGGTACCCGCGCGTTGGAAATGAGAGGCGCGGAACATACTCAGGAACGGCGCAAAGTCAATTGCGGTCACGGCCGCAATTTTATCCCGCCCGCCCAAGGGCTTCAGGCTCAGACATAGGTCAGATTCCGCGCGCCGTTGAGGAACCGCATGAACGGCGCCGGGCGAGTCGGGTCTTTCAGCCGCTGGCCGATCTCGTTGACCACGAAGCGGGTGATATTGGGCAGGTCCAGCGCCATGGCCTCGGCGAAATCGACCCAGGCAATCTCGTCCAGTTCGCCGCAGTCCGGCTGACGATCGAGGCTGAGCAGGGCTTCAGCAGGAGCCATGAAGAAGCGGGCGTCAAAGCGGCGGTTGCGGTACGGCGGAGTGATCGCCCGGGCCACGAAGGCCAGCGGCGCGAGATCGGGCAGGGCTCCCTGGGCCAGGAACGGCCGCCAGGCCCCTGCGGCGGGCCGTGAGGGGGCCGGACGCGCCAGCAGCAGGCCCGTCTCCTCGAAGGTCTCGCGCACCGCTGCCAGGGCCAGGGCGCGGGCCAGGGACGGCGGATTGGGATGGCGCGGCTGATGGGTCAGTCGCGCGGCGACCTCCGGTGACAGGTCGGAGGCCGAGGGCGCCGTGTAGTCGCCCCGATCCACCCGCCCGCCGGGGAACACCCACTTGTCGGGCATGAAGGCGTGGCCGCGATTGCGACGCCCCATGAGGAGCTGCGGCTTGCCGGCATCGGTGCGCACCATGATCAGGGTGGCGGCGTGGCGCGGCCGGAGGACGCCTGTGCCTGGCTCGCGCACGGCGGCGTCATTGATCGTGTCGAATTTGGCGTCGAGGGGCTCGTCCATGGGCCAAGCTTAGTCCGATCGCGTCATTCGCAAAGCCGGCCCTTACGTCAGCTTGACCGGCGCTCGGCAAGCGCTCCACTCTCCGCCCGCAATTCTGGAAGGATAGAGACGATGCTTGGACGGGTTTCGACACTGGCGATCATGGCAGGCCTGGCCTTCGGCGCGCCGGCCCTGGCCGCGCCGTCCCCGGTCCAGGTTGAGGCCGCCGTCAAGGCGGTGCAGCCCAAGGTCATCGCCTGGCGTCGCGACTTCCACCAGCATCCCGAACTGGGCAACCAGGAGGTCCGTACCGCCGCCATCGTCGCCAGGGAACTGAAGGCCCTGGGCTTCGAAGTGCGCGAGGGCGTCGGCAAGACCGGCGTCGTCGGTATCCTCAAGGGCGGCAAGCCCGGCAAGGTGGTGGCCCTGCGCGCCGACATGGACGCCCTGCCGGTGGAGGAAAAGACCGGCCTGCCGTTCGCGTCCAAGGTGACAGCGACCTGGGAGGGCAAGACCGTGCCCGTCATGCATGCCTGCGGCCACGACACCCATGTGGCCATGCTGCTGGGCACCGCCACGGTGCTGGCCGGCATGAAGGCCGACATCAAGGGCACGGTCGTCCTGATCTTCCAGCCCGCCGAGGAAGGCCCCCAGGCCGGCGAGGAAGGCGGCGCCAAGCTGATGATCCGCGACGGGGCCCTGGACAATCCCAAGGTCGACGCGATCTTCGGCGTCCATATCAGCCCGCTGGACGCGCATATGCTGAACTACCGGCCGATGGGCTTCTATGCCAGCTCCGACCGGATCACGATCACCGTCAAGGGCAAGCAGACCCATGGCGCCCGCCCCTGGGCCGGCATCGACATGGCCAGCATCGCCGCCGACATCGTCCAGGCCATGAACCAGATCGCCGCCCGCCAGGTGGACGTCGGGGCCTCGCCCTCGGTGGTGACCATTGCCACCATCCACATGGGCATGCGCCAGAACATCATTCCGGAAGACTTGGTGATGGGCGGCACCATGCGGACGTTCTCGACCGAGCGCCGCGCCGACCTGATCGACAGGGTCCAGAAGAGCGTCGCCGCCATCGGCGACCGCTACGGGGCCAAGGCCGAGGCGGTGTTCACCCAGCCCTATCCGGTGACCTACAATAACCCCGAACTCTCCAAGTGGGTGAAGACCAGCCTGCTGAAGGCCTCGCCCGGCAAGGTTGATGACAACGGGGCCCTGGTGACCGGGGCCGAGGACTTCTCGATGTATGCCGAGAAGGTGCCCGGTGTGTTCGTGCAACTGGGCGGCCGTCCGGCCAGCGTTCCGGCTGCCGGGGCCCCGGCCAACCACTCGCCCTATTTCGACGTCGATGAGGCGGTGTTTGAAACCGGCGTGAAGGCCGAGGTATTCATGGCGCTGGACTATCTGGAGAAGAAGTAGCTCGAATCTCCCTTCTCCCCTTGCGGGAGAAGGTGGCCGCGAAGCGGACGGATGAGGGGTTTCGCCTGATCCGTCCGTGCGACCCCTCATCCGTCGCCTGACGGCGACACCTTCTCCCGCAAGGGGAGAAGGCTAGGTTTTCTTCCGCTCCGCAAACCACGGCACCAGCCGCCGCAGCGCCTCCTCGATCTGCGCCGTCGAGGCGGCGAAGGAAAAGCGCATGAAGCGGTGGCCGTCGACGGGGTCGAAGTCGATGCCCGGGGCGGTGGCCACGCCGGTGTCGCGTAGCAGTTGCTGGCAGAAGCTCATCGAGTCGTCGGTCAGGTGGCCGATATCGGCCCAGATATAGAAGGCTCCGTCGGGCGGGGCGATGCGGGCCAGACCCAGGGCGGGCAGGGCGTCCAGTAGCAGCTGGCGGTTGGTGCGATAGACCTCGACATGACCTTCCAGTTCGTCGCGGCAATCCATCGCCACCAGCCCCGCATGCTGGCTCAGCGACGGGGCGGTCAGGAACAGGTTGCCCATATAGGCGCGAGCGCGATGCACGTGGTCGGCGGGGGACAGCAGCCAGCCCAGCCGCCAGCCGACCATGCTGAAGTATTTGGAGAAGCTGTTGACGATCAGGGCGTCGGGCGCGAACTCCAGCATCGAGCGGGCCGGGCCGACATAGGACAGGCCGTGATAGATCTCGTCGCTGATGATCCGGATGCCCCGCTCCCGGCAGACGGCGGCGATGGCGGCCAGTTCGTCAGCTTCGATGATCGTGCCCGTCGGATTGGCGGGACTGGCCACGATGACCCCGGCCGGGGCCGGCTCCAGGGCCGCCAGATGCGCGGCGGTCAGCTGGTAGCGATCCTCGGGACCGCAGGCGATCTCGACCGGCACCAGGTTCAGGGCCTTCAGGGTGTTGCGATAGGCCACATAGCCGGGGCGGGCCAGGGCCACGCGGTCGCCGGCCTTGAAGCTGGAGGCCAGGGCCATGACCAGGGCCGGTGAGGCCCCGCAGGTCAGGATGAGCTGCTCGGGCTCGACGGTGACGCCGTACTGCTCGGCATAGTGGCGGGCGATCCTCTCCTTCAGGGCCGGGCTCTCCCAGTAGCCCATCGGGTCGCTGTCGAGGATCTCGTGGGCCCGGGCGATCGCGGCGGCCGGCGCGCCCGTCGAGGGCTGGCCGAACTCCATATGGATCACCGAGCGGCCCTCGGCCTGCAGCTCATAGGCCAGGCGGCTGATGGCGATGGCGTGGAACGGGTCGAGATCTGGGCGCATGCGACCTGTGTTAGCGATATTCGGGGCCGCACCCAAGCGGGCCCGTCTGGCTGGCGCGGCGAGCCCCGGCATGACAAAAACAAATTTCAGAATTCCACCGGGGAGTCGGACCGTGAACTCACGCTTGGCCTTTGTTGCGACGGTCGCCGCGCTGATGCTGGGCGCGACGCCTGGCCTCGCCGGTGAACCCCTGCCGCTCCATGTCGGTGGTCGGGTCGTCACGGAGGCCGGTGGCGCGCTGCGTTTCGGCTGGCCCGGCGTCTATGTCGAGGGTCGTTTCTCCGGCCCGGCGGTCGAGGTCGCCGTTGAAACCGGTCAGGAGCATCTGGCCGTCTCGATCGACGGACAGCGTCGCGCCGAACTGACCAAGGCGGGCCTGGCCCGGCTCAGCTTTGCAGGCCTGTCGGAGGGGCCCCACGTCGTCCGCATCGACAAGCTCACCGAGAGCCAGTCCGGTTCGGCGAAGATCCTGGGCCTTTTTGCCGGCAAGGGCAGCAAGGCCCTGCCTGAAGTCCAGCGCGCGCAACGTATCGAGTTCATCGGCGACTCCCACACCGTCGGCTACGGCGTGCGCGGGACCTCGCGAGACTGTACCCAGGAGCAGGTCCATGACCTGACCGATACCAGCCTGGCCTTCGGACCGGTGCTGGCCGGGCGTCTGGACGCGGACTATCGCATCGTCGCCTTTTCCGGTCGCGGCGTGGTTCGCAACTATGCGGGGGGCGCGGCAGGCGAGCCGCTGCCCGTGCTCTATGATCGCCTGATCCCGGGCGATGCCGAGCCCCTGATCGCGGCCGATGACGGCTGGAAGCCGCAGCTGATCGTCATCGGCCTCGGCACCAACGACTTCTCGACCCCGGTCAAGCCAGGCGAGGCCTGGGCCGACGGGGCGGCCCTCCGTGAGGCCTATCGTGACGGCTATGTCAGCTTCATCAACCGGTTGGCCGGCCGCCAGCCTCAGGCGCGTTTTCTGCTGATCGCCGGCGACCTTTTCGTCGACGACGTCGCCGAGGTTTCCAAACGGGTCAATGCCGCCGTGCCGGGTCTGGCCACCCCGGTCCGGATTACCGGCATGGTCCAGACGGCCTGCCATGCGCATCCCTCGGTCGCCGACCAGCTGCTGATGGCCGATGCCCTGGAAGCGGCGATCAAGGCGCTGAACTAGGTCAGCGCCTCTCCACGGCGCGCCCTACCGCCGCTTGCCGCGCCGGACGCCCTTGGGCAGGCCGCCGCGCGGCTTGACCGCCGCCTGCCGCCGTGCGCCGAGGCGCGGACGGGGAGCCTTGGGATCGGCGGGCAGGGGCTCGGTGATCATCTCGAACAGCAGGCCGCCGGTCACCGGCGTCGCCTCGACCAGCTTGATCTCGACCTGCAGGCCCAGCGGCCAGCGCTTGCCGGTCCGCTCGCCGACCAGGGCGTGCATCCGCTCGTCATGGACGAAGAACTCGGCCCCCAGGGTCGAGACCGGCACGAGGCCGTCGGCCCCGGTCTCGTCCAGCTTGATGAACAGGCCAAAGCGGGTGACGCCGGTGATGCGGCCGTTGAAGGTCGCGCCCACCCGGTCTGACAGGAAGGCGGCGATGTAGCGGTCGGTGGCGTCGCGCTCGGCGGCCATGGCCCGGCGCTCGGCATAGGTGATGGTCTCGGCCGTGTCCTTGATCTGGCTGATGTCCTGGTCGGTCAGGCCGTCACTGCCCAGGCCCAGGGCCCGGATCAGGGCCCGGTGGACGATCAGGTCGGCATAGCGCCGGATCGGGCTGGTGAAGTGGGCATAGCGGGCCAGGTTGAGGCCGAAATGGCCCAGATTGTCGGCGCTGTAGTGAGCCTGCATCTGGGTGCGCAGCACCACCTCGTTGACGATGGCGGCGTGCGGTCCTTCGCGGGTCTCGTTCAGCAGCTTGTTGAAGCGCGAGGTCTGCGGAGCCTCGCCCTTGTTCCACTTGATCTCCAGGGTCGCCAGGAACTCGGCCAGGTTCTGGACCTTCTCCTGGCTGGGCGTGTCGTGGACGCGATAGATCAGCGGCGTGCGCTTGGCCTCAAGGCTCTCGGCGGCGCAGACATTGGCCTGCACCATCATCTCCTCGATCAGCTTGTGGGCTTCCAGGCTGGCGCGCTTGTTGATCGAGGCGATCTCGCCCTCGCGGGTGATGACGATCTTGCGCTCGTCACTTTCGATGGCCAGGGGCGAGCGGGCCTCACGACCCTTGCCCATCAGATGGAAGGCGGCCCAAAGGGGCTTCAGGATCGGATCCAGCAGCGGGCCGGCCTTGTCGCCGTCCTGGCCGTCGGGCGGGATCACGCCGTCGATGGCGGCCTGGGCCTGCTCGTAGGAAAGCTTGGCCGCCGAGCGCATCAGGCCGCGCACGAACCTGTGGCTCTTCTTGCGGCCGCCGCTGTCGAACACCATCCGCACCGCCAGGGTGGCGCGGTTCTCGCCTTCGCGCAGCGAGCACAGGCCGTTGGACAGCACTTCGGGCAGCATCGGCTCGACCCGGTCGGGGAAGTAGACGCTGTTGCCCTTCTCGCGGGCCTCGCGGTCGAGGGCCGAGCCCGGGCGCACATAGGCCGCCACATCGGCGATGGCCACCCAGACCACCCAGCCGCCGACATTGTTGGCGTCAGGATCGGGATGGGCATAGACGGCATCGTCGTGGTCGCGGGCGTCGACGGGGTCGATGGTGACGAACGGCAGGTCGCGCAGGTCATCGCGCCCTTCCAGGGTCGGCGGCTTGGCGGCTCCGGCCTCGGCTTCGGCAGTCTCGGAGAAGCCGGTCGGGATGCCGTGGCTGTGGATGGCGATCAGCGAGGCGGCGCGGGGATGATCCTCGCGACCGACCACTTCCAGCACCTTGCCCAGCTTGGGCCCGTAGCGGCCGGAGGCGGTGCCGACCTGGGCCAGCACCAGATCGCCGTCCTTGAGGTCCTTGGCCTCCTGCTCGTTGAGGATCAGGCTTTCCTTGGACTTGCGATCCACCGGTTCGACCCGGATCTCGCGGCGATGCTTGCGGATCACGCCGAGGATCTTGTGGGCGCTCTGGCCCAGCTTCTTGATCAGCCGGGCTTCCAGCTCGCCGTTCTCAAGGCGCTCGAAGCGGACCAGCAGGCGGTCGCCCATGCCCGGCGCGCCGCCAGCCTCGGCATTGCGGGACGGTGACAGCCGCACCAGCGGGGTATCGTCCGATTTGGTCAGGCGCACGAACAGGTCGCCGTCGGTGTCGCGCTCGACCACATCGGCCACGCCGACCGGGGGCAGGGAGCCGGCTTCGGCAAAGCCCTTGCGGCCGCGCTTGCCCAGCTCGCCCTTGGCTTCCAGCTCGCGCAGCATTTCGCGCAGGGCCCGGCGGTCGGCACCCTTCAGTCCGAAGTGACGGGCAATGTCGGCCTTGCCGCTCTCGCCCGCGCTGCGCAGGAAGGCCAGCAGGGTTTCGCGGTCCGGCAGGCCGGCAGGCGGCTTGGCGGCGGCAGGGAATTTCGACGACTTGGGCGTGCGCGGTTTGGCCATGTGCTGGGATAACCCGGTCCGGGGGCCAAAGGCCAAGGGAAATGCCGTTGCTGTGCGGCGGAGGTGGCCTGCTGCCTCGCGAACCGCCGCTTGGCACCGGGGCGGACACCCGGCCTCGGCATTGCAGCCCCGGACGGCTCTCCGGTCCTGCCATGAATCTAAATTTTTTGAAATTTGAAGACCAGAAATTTATGTCCTATTTAAAATAATCAAGGGCGCGACATCGGCCGGGCGGCGATTGAAGGCCCTGCAGGCCGCGACGCCCGCGAGCCCGGCAAGCGGACAGGAAAGGGTGAGACATGACGACGACCGGTATGGCGAAGATTCAAAAAGACAGCGTCGGCCTGCAGCAGCTGTTCGGCTGGCTGTTCGGCATCGGGGTTTTTCTGGTGTTTTCCGAGATCGCTTACGGGCCGCTGAAGGCTGTCGTGTTTGCGGTCGGGGCCAGTGAGCGCAGTGAAGCGCTGCGCCAGGTCGGCGAGTCGACCCTGGGCGCGCTCCCCGTCCTGGCCCTGCTCGGGGCGCTCTGGCAGGCGCGTGGCCTGTTCAAGAGCTTTGCCGGTGGTCAGGTGCTGTCGGTCGAGGCCGGCAGGACCCTGACCCGGCTCGGGGACTGGCTGGTGGCCAGCACCATCCTCTGGTTCATCTTCGGCGACGGCGGCAGCAGCGCCGCGCAGGCCTTTGGCCAGAACCTCGGTGTCAGCGTCGTGCTGGGCTGTGTCGGGATCGCGATCCGCCTGTTCGGCCGCGTCATCGACCTGGCGGCGGCCGTCCGGGACGACCGTGACCAGATCAAGTCCGACTACGACCAGATCGTCTGACCATGCCGATCATCGTCACCCTCGACGTCATGCTGGCCCGTCGGAAGATGCGGGCCCGGGATCTGGCCCAGCGCATCGAGATGAGCGAGACCAACCTCTCCCTGCTGCGCTCGGGCAAGGTCAAGGGCGTGCGCTTCGACACGATCGAAAAGCTCTGCCGCGAGCTCGACTGCCGGCCGGGCGACCTGCTCGATTTCGAGCCGGACTAGAAGCTTAAAGGCCCCGCCGTTTCAGCCCCTGGCCGGACGGCGGCGGCGGGGAACCCGGACGGTGGCCTCGCCGTCCATGACCATCTCGTCGCCGATCAGGGCCTCGCAGCGCAGAACCACCCGGGCGCTGGTCTCGTCGATCGAGGTCACGGTGACACGGGCGGTCACGACGTCGCCGATCCGCACGGGGCGGTGAAAGGCCAGGGTCTGGCTCAGATAGATGGCCCCCGCGCCCGGCAGGATGGTGCCGACCACAGCCGAGCCGAACGAGGCTGACAACAGGCCGTGGGCGATCCGGCCGCGATAGGCGGTGCGCGAGGCGAAGGCCTCGTCCATGTGGACCGGATTGAAGTCGTCCGAGGCCTCGGCGAACTGGCCGATGCGCTCTTCGGTGACGGTGACTTGCTTTACAGCGACCATCCCGACGACCAGCTCGTCCAGAATATAGCCGCCCGAGGCGTGAGGTTGGATCATGCTGCGCGGTTAGCCGTGATGGACGGCCATGGCTAGTGAAAAGGCGAACCGTCCGTAGACGATCCTATTTTGAATAGACGATCCGGCAGTCGCCCTCGATCGTCGTGTAGCGCCCGTTGGCGGCATCCACGAACGAGATCCGGCCGCCCTCGTCATACTCGACCTTGCCGGTCGACCGCCCGGCAAAGGTCTGGGTGCCGTAGGTCCAGCAGGCAATCTCGGCCGGCTTGTCGCCCCAGGTCGCTGCGCGGCTGGCGCGTTTGCTGTCCGTGCAGGCTGTGACGGCCACGGTGACCAGGAGCAGGGCAGCGATCGGCATCAGACGCATGGGACGGTCTCTGGGGATGAGCCTCGCCACGGGGCGCGGCGAGGTTGAGCCACTCGATCTTCGCGGCAGGGGGGAGGCCGGTCAAGGCTGGCCCGGGGAAGGATATGCCCCTTATTCTCAACCGCATCGTGGGGGAGGTGGCGCGGAGCCGATAGGCGACTTGCCGAAGGGGGCGGGCTTCGCATTTCAGGTGCCGCCTGGCGGCCAGGCAAACAAGCGCGTCTGCGCTGTTACCGGGGTGGTGCCGGTCTCTTCGGAGACGAGCTCGCAGAGTGTGTGCCAGAGCGCCGCTGGATGCGTATCCGCGCCGCCGGATGCGAAGTGACTGAAGTTGCGACGGGCCACATCCCGCGCGAGATCGCCCACAGTCGTGTCGCGGTGGGCACCTTCATCAAGCCGGACCATCGCAAAGCCAATCGGTATCAGCAGCAATATGGGCCACAGGAGTGGCAAGGCGACCGCCATGACACCGCCCACCACACCGGACAGAAGCACCGCGAGGCCGAGGCCGCCTTGCACTGAAAGCCTCAGTGGCAGGCGGGCAAGGCCGTGTTCCTGTTCAAGCCGCGCGTTCAGCCGCTTGGGCGAGAGCGTCGTGAGGTCGGAAAGCCGTGTCGAAGGCTTGATCGGCGCGTCGTGGTCGGTCACTCGGCACAGCGTCGACCTGATCCGATAGAACGCCATTGAGGTGGCGCAGAGACAAGGCACTGAAGATGTCGGCACCAGACCGAGCAAGGTCTCGTAGAGGTCTCCAACCGTGAAGCATTTGGCTGCTGCCTCACCAAACTCGACCTGGAATGAACTCTCGATCGCTTCGAGCAGGTCGATGTCGTCGCCGTCTCCCACGAGACCGACGGTATCCGCCTTCGTCATCACTTCTGAACGGGCCATGGTCTCCAAATGCGCAGGGCCGTTCGAAGCTGGCAAGGGTTTGGGCTCCTCAGCCTGCCGCCATCTTCCTGTCCGCTAGTACAGATC
>NZ_QAII01000113.1 GCF_003060965.1 Caulobacter sp. HMWF025
TTCCCGGCCCGCCCCCCTTACCTTTGGGCCATGGCCAGCCCTCCGGATTCCGGCGTTTCCGACGTCTCGACCCCCTTCGTCATGGACATGGTTCCGGGCGGTGCGATCCCGGCCCTGTGGACCCCGCACCGGCCGTCGCGCCCCGAGAAGTCGGAAGGCGGCAAGCGCTTCAAGCTGGTCAGCGCCTACCAGCCGGCCGGCGACCAGCCGACCGCCATCGCCGAACTGGTCGAGGGCCTGGGCAATGGCGACCAGGATCAGGTGCTGCTCGGCGTCACCGGCTCGGGCAAGACCTTCACCATGGCCAAGGTCATCGAGGCCACCCAGCGCCCGGCCCTGATCCTGGCCCCCAACAAGACCCTGGCGGCCCAGCTCTACAGCGAGTTCAAGAGCTTCTTTCCGGAGAACGCGGTCGAGTATTTCGTCAGCTACTACGACTACTACCAGCCCGAGGCCTATGTCCCGCGCACCGACACCTACATAGAGAAGGACTCATCGATCAACGAGCAGATCGACCGCATGCGCCACTCGGCGACGCGGGCGATCCTCGAGCGCGACGACGTCATCGTGGTGGCCTCGGTCAGCTGCATCTACGGCATCGGCTCGGTCGAGACCTATACGGCCATGACCTTCACCCTCGAGGTCGGCCAGACGGTCAACGAGAAGCAGCTGATGGCCGACCTGGTGGCCCAGCAGTACAAGCGCAATGACGCCGCCTTCGAGCGCGGCACCTTCCGCCGCCGGGGCGACACCCTGGAGATCTTCCCCGCCCACTATGAAGACCGCGCCTGGCGGGTGTCGATGTTCGGCGACGAGGTCGAGTCCATCGCCGAGTTCGATCCGCTGACCGGCAAGAAGACCGCCGACCTCGAGAGCATCAAGGTCTATGCCAACAGCCACCACGTCACCCCGCGCCCGACCCTGCGCCAGGCGATCCTCGAGATCCGCAAGGAGCTGAAGGAACGCCTGGCCTGGATGGTCGAGAACGGCAAGCTGCTGGAGGCCCAGCGCCTGGAGCAGCGCACCACCTTCGATCTGGAGATGATCGAGACCACCGGCTCCTGCGCCGGCATCGAGAACTACAGCCGCTACCTGTCAGGCCGCCAGCCGGGCGAGCCGCCGCCGACCTTCTTCGAATACATCCCCGACAACGCCCTGCTGTTCACCGACGAGAGCCACCAGACGGTGCCGCAGATCGGGGCCATGTACAAAGGCGACCGCAGCCGCAAATGGACCCTGGCCGAGTACGGCTTCCGCCTGCCCAGCGCGCTCGACAACCGCCCGCTCAAGTTCGAGGAATGGGACGCCATGCGCCCGCAGTCGGTGCACGTCTCGGCCACCCCGGCCAGCTGGGAGATGGAGCGGGCCGGCGGCGTCTTCGCCGAGCAGGTCATCCGCCCCACCGGCCTGATCGACCCGCCGGTCGAGGTGCGGCCGGTCAGCAAGGACGGCGCCTCCCAGGTCGATGACGTGGTCGACGAGATCCGCCAGACGATTGCCAAGGGCTACCGCACCCTGGTCACCGTCCTGACCAAGAAGATGGCCGAGGACCTGACCGAATACCTGACCGAACAGGGCATCCGCGTCCGCTACATGCACTCCGACGTCGACACCCTGGAGCGCATCGAGATCATCCGCGAGCTGCGCATGGGCTCGATCGACGTGCTGGTCGGCATCAACCTGCTGCGCGAGGGCCTCGACATCCCCGAATGCGGCTTCGTGGCCATTCTCGACGCCGACAAGGAAGGCTTCCTGCGCTCGGAGACCAGCCTGATCCAGACCATCGGCCGGGCCGCCCGTAACGTCGACGGCAAGGTCGTGCTCTATGCCGACCGGATCACCGGCAGCATGGAACGGGCCATGGCCGAGACCCAGCGCCGCCGCGAGAAGCAGCACGCCTACAATCTCGAACACGGCATCACGCCCGAGAGCGTCAAGCGCGACATCAAGGACATCCTCAACAGTCCCTATGAGCGCGGCGACCGGGTGCTGGTGCCGATGGGGGTCTCCGAAACCGACGACCGCCCGTTCAACGGCGACAACTTCAAGTCCGCCCTCAAGGACCTGGAAGCCCGCATGCGCGAGGCCGCCGCCAACCTCGAATTCGAAACCGCCGCCCGCCTGCGCGACGAGATCAAGCGCATGAAGCTGATGGACCTGGAATTCGCCAACGAGGTCCTCACCGCCCCCGGCACGGCCGTGGACAAGTCCGCGCCCAAGCGGGTGCGGGCCGAGCTGCGGGCCGAACAGGCGGAGGCGTTCCGGAAGGGGCGGTTGTAGACGGGAGAGGGTTTAAGGGCCGCTCCCCCCACCGGACCTGCTGCGCAGGTCGTCCGCCCCCAAAGGCGGGCGGATGATCCGGGATCATCTTCCCCCTCCGGGGGAGGAGCGCCGCAGGCGCGGAGGGGGCAAGTGTCAGTCGCTTTGAGAAACCGCGATTTTCGCCCACCATCCGGCTCATGACCGAGCGCCAGATCACACCCGACAAAGCCCTCGAAACCAACGCCGCCCGCGAGGCCCGCTACCACGCCCTGATTCAGGAAGGCCTGGACGACCTCGCGCGCGGCGAAGGCATTGAGGTGACGGATGTCGAGGCTTGGCTAAACACGCTCGGCCGCCAAGAGGCCGTCTGACATGGGCAACCCGACACGCAGCAGCACAAACTTGTCTCTAGATAGGGGAGCCAGCAACGCTCAAAGCAACCCCGTCGCGGGGAGTATGCCGAGCACCGATCTAGTGTCACTTCTTCTGGTTGCGTTAAACGCCGGTGACTGACAGTCTCCAAGCTAAGAAAATCACTGAAGGGGCCTCGCGTGATTCAGGTTTACAGCGTCAGCCACGACGCAGTCATCAAAAGCGCAGTTGGTCAAGCGAATACGAATTACAAATTCGCGCTAGAAAAACTGTTTCCACTTATCAATAAGTTTGAAGAACAAAGAAAAGTTCAAAGAAAAAAATTCTATGATCGATTGAGAAATGACATCCTAAAAGGATGCCAGATGCCTCCAATTACTCTTGCATTCGTAGATGAAATTAACTCCAAAAATTTAGACCCTAAGTCTTTGGGGGAATTCATCAATGCGAATATCGACTCAGGATATGTTCTAGACGGAATGCAAAGATTAAACACACTGCATGACGCTTCAAATGAGAGAAACTTCAACGACGAACTAAAACTTCCAATCAATGTCATAGTGGCTGAAAGGTATGATCTATTACTTTATCGGATGATAACTCTGAATAACGGCCAAAAGCCAATGACCGCAAGGCATCAAATTGAGATGCTGACAAAAGGAATTATTGATACTGGCGAGATTGGAATTTCAATCTTTTCAGAAAAAGATTCCGAGCTATCAAAGCCACCACAAGGCTCCTTTAAACGTAGCGACATTGCAGAGGCCTACACAGCATTCCTAACCGATAGCGTCCACAATCAAAATACCAGGATCATTGAATCTAAACTTGATGAAATCTTGGTGGGACGAGTCATGGACAGCGATATTACAGAGGTAGATGTTTCCTTTCACGACATACTTAAACTTGTGGAAAAATATTCAGGAAACAATACAGCTCGCGATTGGCTTAGGCTCGGAAATAACATCGTTGGATTTACAGTGGGCGCAAAGCGCAGCCATGATTACCTAGGAAAAATTTCTCCCAATCAGTTTTCTGATTTTACTGAATTGTTTGAAGAAGCGTTCGTCGCAATGAACGTTTCCAAGATCAATGTAGGCAAGACCCGCAGAGAGCTTTCGCGTCTGTTTTTTGAGAAGATTGAACGCTTCTCAGCTTATGATGCGGAAGCTGTGACTGAGGCCTTCCACGAAGCCACCATGGTCGACTGACGTGGCGACAAACCTCACGTTAAAAGAGCCCGCACGGGGCGGCTACAAGCCACCGAAACCATTCGGGCTTTATGAAGATGGAGCAGCGCCGCACGAGATAGTGCGCTTGCTTCTGGGCAGCATTGATATCCGCGAAGGATCAACAGGCCGAACGAGAGCGCTTAGCGTCAATGAATTTCGACTACCCGCCCGCCGGATGTGCCGGCCGGAAAAAATACGCCATTTCCTTTTTGAAAGTGAAATTACGCTTCAAGATTACGACCATTTTATAAAGTCACTATCTGCGAAGAACGCAGATTTTTTTGAACGACTTCGACAAGAATTGACCTTACTTTTGGTAGCCAAGAGAGATGGAAGATTTACTGAATCATTTCTTTATCTATACAGAATATTGGAAATGATATCCATCGCATTCCCTCTTTTATACGCGATAACCCAATCAGACTTCCGGCGCCCGCATGATTTTTTGAAATCACTAATGACAAATGAGAAAGACGGAGACTTAAAGGTATTCAATACCGCCATCCCGATAATAGCCGGCCAAGCCGATTTAACGCGGCTGAATTTTGATTTCTCAATCTCCGGCTTTGATGCCCGCTGGATTGCTGAATTCAAAAAGCAAATCGAGCGATGCGATATACACAAGACTAAAGGATTTGAATTCGAACCATATAATGACATTCTTTTTCGGGTTCCGTTCAATTCTATGTCTAGTCTAATTGTGAAATTTCGTAATAGAATGTTCCACTACCGCGTCGGTGAAGCGAATTTTGATCTCGGCATAATTGGAGGATCTGAACAAGTTTGCGGAATAATCGTACGTGAAGCTACGCACTGGTTTGCGCTGATTTACGTGGAGCTTCTGCGAGTGATGGCCAGACGTCAGTTCTGACGTCAGGAATTGCGGTGGCAGCGCCCGGACTGGCGCGCTCCGCATCCCCTCCCGCTCTCCCTACGGGGGCCGTGCCTCCCACCCGCCAAGGCTAGGGCGACAGAGGGCGTCAATGTGCCGACGCCCATGTGCCGTCTCCCTCCGGCCCTTCGGGCCGCCTCCTCCTTCCGGGGGAGGATCTATGGGGATTCAGGCCGTTCAATCCCCGGGGTCGGGCCAGCAAACCCCAGCAAACTCAACACCCTGCAAAAATCCTGATCACGCCGATCAGACGCACTCAAAACCCGCCGCATAATCATCCCACCTCGTCGCGGGGAAGGGCGCTCGGCCAGCGACCGGAGCGGCGGCGGGGGGTGGTCGAGCGGGAAGCTCAACCGATGGCGGGAGGAGCCCTGGGCTTCGGGCCGTCAACCCTGTCGTGTCTGGCGGCGGTCGGCCGTGGATCACAGAAACGACGTCACGGCAGGGGTCGGGCGAGCAGCAGGCTGATCTGGAAGG
>NZ_QAII01000114.1 GCF_003060965.1 Caulobacter sp. HMWF025
CATCAACGGCGCGGCGGTCGGGGTCGGGGTGACCATGCAGCTGCCGATGGACATCCGTCTGGCCTCGACGACCGCCAAGTTCGGCTTCGTCTTTGCCCGCCGGGGGATCAATCCCGAGGCGGCCTCGTCCTGGTTCCTGCCGCGCCTCGTGGGGCTGCAGACGGCGCTGGAGTGGTGCTACACCGGCCGCGTCTTCCCCGCCCAGGAGGCGCTTGAGCGTGGCCTGGTCCGCTCGCTGCACGAGCCGGAAGACCTGTTGCCGGCCGCCCGGGCCCTTGCCCGCGAGATCGCCGACAACAGCGCTCCGGTCTCGGTGGCCCTGACGCGGCAGCTGCTCTGGCGGATGGCCGGCGCGGATCACCCCATGGAGGCCCACAAGGCCGACAGCCGGGCCATCCAGGCGCGCGGCGCGGCTGCCGACGCCAAGGAAGGCGTGACCTCGTTCCTCGAGAAGCGCGCGCCGACCTATCCGGACAAGGTGTCCAGCGACCTGCCGGACATCTGGCCGGAATGGGGCGAGCACCCATTCCGCTGAGCCGCCTGCGTCACCATATCCTGCGGGTCGGGCCGACTTGATCATCGGACGTTAAGGACGTTCTGGTCAGGTCGTTCCGACCGTCAGGATCCTCATGAGCAACCCAGCGCCGTCCGACCCGTTTTCGCCCCTGGCGGCCCCCCGGCCCCCGGGACGCTCACGTGCGGCCCTGCTCAAGCGGCTGGCGGACGTCGTCTGCCTGCCCGCCAGTCGCGTCAACGCCTTCGAGCGCTCGATGACGGCCGACCTGCTGGTCGACATGCTGCGCGATGCGGCGGTCGAGGAGCGCGAGAAGGTGGCGCGGCGCCTGGCCAACCTGACCGAAATGCCCGGCGTCCTGGTCCGGCTGATGCTGCGGGACCAGATCGTGGTGTCCCGCGCGCTGCTGGAGAACTCGCCGACTCTCGGGGACGCCGACCTGATCGACTGCGCCCGCCAGGCCACGGCCGAGCACCGGATGATGATCGCCCAGCGGCGCGGTGTCGGGGAACTGGTCGCCGATGCCCTGGTCGAGGCCGGCGAGGTACCGGTCATCGAGGCGTTGCTGCGCAATGAACTGACCCGATTCGGCCACCAGACCCTGGAAACCGTCGTGGCCATGACCCGCGACAGCCCGCGCCTGATCCCGCTCCTGCTGCGCCGCGCCGAACTGCGCCCCAGCCACGCCTATGTGCTGTTCTGGTGGGCCGATGCCGAGGCCCGCAAGTCCATCCTGCAACGCTTCGCCGTCTCGCGGGAAATCCTGCAGGACGCGGTCGGCGACCTGTTCTCGATCGCCTCCGAAGAAGGCTGGCAGGACCCGCTGTCGCGCAAGGCCCTGCAGTTCATCGAGCGGCGGCAACGCAACCGCGCCGCCATCGCCAAGAGCCCCTATGACAGCCTCGACGAGGCCGTGCTGGCCGCCGAGGGCGGGGTGACCCGCGAGATCGCCGAGGAGATCTCCTATCTGTCGGGCCTGAAGCCGATGACCGGCGCGAAGATCTTCACCGATCCGGGCGGTGAGCCGCTGGCGATCCTGTGCAAGGCGACGGGCCTGCCCCGGGCCGCGATCCGCTCGCTCTGGCGCGGTCTGCGCCGGCCCGAGACTGACAGCACCGGGGCCATGGCTCCGGCCCTGGACCGGGTGATGGCCACTTTTGACATGATCGCCGTCGATCGCGCCCAGACGGTGCTGCGCTACTGGAACTGGTCGCTGTCCTCGGCCATGACACCGGCCCTGCTGAAGGCCATCCGCGACGGCGACCAGGCTGCGATCGACGAATACTCGGTGCCGCAGCGTGCCGCCATGCTGGCCCTGTCCCACGACTTCAAGCGCTAGAGCCTGCCTGACTTGTCAAGCGTCCGGTGCAAGCATCCGGGACGTATTGGGGCCGATAGTCCGTGTCGACCGACCAGACCCCTCAAACTGAAATCTTGGTTTCTAAGTCGCTGAACGCATTCAGCGACCCGTCGGACACATCGCTTGAAATGTCCTTTCAGGTCTCCGCAAGCCAGCGTTGAGTATGGCCTTGCATCTGGACTTCAAGACATTGCCGCAAGGTAACAATGTCTGTATTCGTCCGACGACTGGTTCTGGAATCAGATCATAAAAACCAAGATCAAAAACAAGACGGGCAGGCGAGCATGGAAGATCAATCCGATCTCATCGAGATGACGGCGGGAATCGTATCCGCCTATGTCGGCAACAACACTGTAGCGATCGCCGATGTGCCGGCGCTGATCCTGCAGGTTCAACGCGCCCTGGCGTCGGTCGGTGGACCGGCCGAGCCGGAACCTGCCGCGCCGCTCGAGCCGGCGGTCTCGCCCAAGCGCTCGATCGCGCCCGACTACCTGATCTGCCTGGAGGACGGTCGCAAGTTCAAGTCGCTGAAGCGGCACCTGCGCTCGAAGTACAATATGAGCCCGGAGGAGTACCGGGCCAAATGGGGCCTGGCCAAGGACTACCCGATGGTCGCGCCGAACTATGCCAAGGCCCGCTCGGAGCTGGCCAAGCAGATGGGCCTGGGCCAGGGCGGCCGCAAGCCGCCGCGCAAGGGCAAATAGTCGAGTCGCATCAAACTCTTGCCGCTCGCGCGGCCTGAAAAGACCTGGCGCCCGTCATCCGAGTCGGATGGCGGGCGTTTCGCTTGAGAGTTGACTCTTCCCCAGAATCTTGTCGCAGGGCGCGATTTTCGCTTGCCGCCGATTCGTTCCTTAAGCGATAGTGAATCGTCGTGATTCCAACGGCTTGTTAAGGAATCTGAAGATGAACGCGCAGTTGAGCGCCTCGGCTACGGCCGCCCGCGCTCACCAGGAGATGTTCGCCTACTGGGCGTCACTCCGCCGGGGAGCCTCGCTCCCGGCGCGCGCGGATCTGTGCCCGGTCGGCATCAAGCGCATGCTCCCGACCGTCAGCCTGATCGACGTCGTCAACCAGCCCCGGGACTACCGCCTGCGCCTGGCCGGAACGGGTCTTTACGGCGTTTATGGGCGCGAGATCACCGGCAAGCGGCTCGGCGATGTCTATAACAGCGCCGCCGCCGACTACTGGCGCAAGGAACTGGACAAGGTGGTCGACGGCCGCCGTCCGGGCGTCGGGGTTCACAGCCTGGCCTGGCGCGGCGCGCCGCACATGTCGATCCTGTGGCTGCGCCTGCCCCTGGCCAGCAACGGCAAGGATGTCGACATGATCTTGGGCTACGACGCCGTGATGGGCTCGGCCTCGGAAAGCGGCTTCAGCGGGATCCGCGCGGCTTAAACGCCGGTTTGACGTCAGCACAAATTCAGTCGGTCCCGGAATTCAGGCCCCTTCTCCCCTTGCGGGAGAAGGTGGCGGCGTAGCCGACGGATGAGGGGTCGATGAGCGTTTGCCATCACCCCCCCCCCAAAAAAAACTTTGCCGGCCAAGCCAGTGCGACCCCTCATCCGACCTCCTTCGGAGGTCACCTTCTCCCGCAAGGGGAGAAGGGGGCGGTCGCCTGAACCCGGCCCCCCATCTCACCCCTCCAGAAACGCCTCGACCTCGCGGCGGTTCGGCATGGACGGCGCGGCTCCGGCCTTCTGGACGGAGAGGGCTGCGGCGGCATTGGCCAGTTCGACGGCCTCGCGCAGGTTCATGGCGGCGGCGAGGCCGGCGGCCAGGGCCCCGCAGAAGCAGTCGCCGGCGCCGGTGGTGTCGAGGGCCTTGACCTTCTTGCCCTCGACCAGGAAGGCCTCGTCGCGGCGGACGGCGGCGACGCCGGCCGAGCCGAGGGTGACAATGATGATCTGGTCAGGCCGGCTCATCAGCTTGCGGGCGGCGCGCGAGACCTCTTCCAGCTTCACCGGCTCGTCGGCCAGCTTGGCATAGGTGGCCAGTTCGGTCTGGTTGACGATCAGGATGTCGGTGTGCGCGAACAGGGCCGCGCCCTGCGGCACGGCGGGGGCGGCGTTCAGGATGCGCAGCGCGCCCTTGGCGGCCCCGGCCTTGAACAGGGCCTCGATCGCGGCGACCGGCGATTCCAGCTGGCTGAGCAGGACGCGCTGGCCCTCGATCGGCGTGGCGGCGACGTGGGCCGGGGTGATGGCGGAATTGGCTCCTGAGGTGACGACGATCATGTTTTCGCCGCTGGAGCCGACCCAGACATGGGCCTGGCCGGTCGGAACGCCGCCCAGCTCGGCCACATCGGCCATCTGTACGCCATAGCCGGCCAGCTTGGCCTTGAGGCCGGGACCGGCGTCGTCCTTGCCGACCGCCCCCATCAGCCGGGTCGGCGCGCCCATGCGGGCGGCGGCCACAGCCTGGTTGGCACCCTTGCCGCCCGGAAACAGCTCCAGCGACAGGCCGGCCACCGTCTCGCCCGGTCGCGGCAGGTCCTCGACCCGGGCCACGGCATCCAGATTGATCGACCCCAGAACGAAGACCGTCATCGTCTAAACCCAATTTCGTCCGTTACGCGGATTGCAGGCGGATGGCCGCCCTACCCCCCAGCCCCACGCTGGAAGCTCTCCACAAGGCTGCCTGCAACGAGTCGCCAGCCGTCCACCAGCACGAAGAAGATCAGCTTGAACGGCAGACTGATTGTGGCGGGCGGCAGCATCATCATGCCCATGCTCATCAGCACGCTGGCGACGACCAGGTCGATGACCAGGAAGGGGATGAACAGCAGGAAGCCGATCTCGAAGGCGCGCTTCAGTTCCGAGATCATGAAGGCCGGGGTGACGACCATCAGCGGGGTGTCGGCGGCGGTCTTGGGCGTCGGGATCTTGGACAGGCGCACGAACAGGGCCAGGTCTTCGCGGCCGACCTGCTTGAGCATGAATTCCTTGACCGGGCCGCCGGCGGCGTCGAACGCTTCGGGCAGTTCCATCTGCTGGTCCAGCAGCGGCTTGACCCCCAGGTCATAGGACCGCTCGAACGTCGGACCCATGACGATGGCGGTGAGGAACAGCGCCAGGCTGATGATCACCGGATTGGGCGGGCTCTGCTGGATGCCGATGGCGGTGCGCAGCAGGCCAAGCACCACCACGATCCGCACGAACGAGGTGGTCATGATGACGATCGACGGGGCCAGGGACAGCACCGTCAGCAGGCCGACCATCTGGACGACGCGCTCGGACAGCCCGGCCCCGGTGCCGAGGTTCACATTGATGGCCGACTGGGCCAGGGCGGCGGCGGGCAGCACGGCGGTCGCAAAGGCGGCCAGCAGCGAGATCAGCGCCGCGCGGCGCAGGTCGGCGGGGTCGGCACCGGTCAGGCTCTTCAGGATACGACGCATCAGACCACGGGCTCCGGGGCAGGGG
>NZ_QAII01000115.1:0-1833 GCF_003060965.1 Caulobacter sp. HMWF025
GCCAGGCCGAGGCCGTCGCGGCGGAGTAGGGATCGGGGGGCGGGGTCACTCGCCCCCACCGGACCGCTGCGCGGTCGTCCGCCCCCACAGGGGGCGGATGGGTGAGGGGGCCAGTTAAGCCGCCCGACGCGCCTTCTTGACCTTGGTGATGGCCCGGTCGCGACGCAGCCGCGACAGATGGTCGATGAACAGCACGCCTTCCAGGTGGTCCATCTCGTGCTGGATGCAGACGGCGAACAGGCCCTCGGCCTCCTCGACCACCGTCTCGCCCTGGTAGTTCATGTAGCGCAGGGTCACCTTCGAGGCGCGCTCGACCTCGTCATAATAGTCGGGCACCGACAGGCAGCCCTCTTCGTAGCCCTGCGTCTCTTCCGAGCTCGACAGGATCTCGGGATTGACGAAATAGCGCGGCGCGGGCTCGTCGCCCTCACGGGCCAGGTCCATGACGATGACGCGGACCGGCTCGCCGATCTGCACGGCGGCCAGGCCGATGCCGGGGGCGTCGTACATGGTCTCCAGCATGTCATCCATCAGATGGCGCAGATCATCGGTCACCGCCTCGACGGGGGTGGAGATCTTCTTGAGCGTCGCCAGATCGGCGGCGTTATCGACGGTGAGGATGCGACGGATAGCCATAATATCTGTCAGGTAAGGGGCTCATTCCCGAGCGTCAAGGTGGGGGATTGTCCTATCCCGGTCTGCGGGGCCAGCTTGTTCAGCGCCCGAACGCCCGATTCCACCGGTACGAGTTCCGGAATGTCCTTGCCCTCGTGGTCGACCGAAAGGTCCTCGAAGCGGCGGGCCTGGGTCAGGACCTGGCTCTCCAGCGAGCCGACGAACTGGTTGTACTTGCCGACTGCCGACTCCAGCGCCTTGCCGACGGCCCCGGCATGGGCCCCCATCACCGCCACCCGCTTGTAGAGCTCTCGGCCCACGGCGACGATATTGGCGGCGTTCCTGGCCTGGTCTTCCACCCGCCAGCCATAGGCCACCGCCTTGCACAGGGCGAACAGGGTGGTGGGCGTGACCAGCAGCACCCGCTTGTCCATGGCCTCGGTCATCAGGTCGGGCAGGCGCTCCAGCGCCGCGGCCAGGAAGCTGTCGCCGGGCACGAACATGGCCACGAAGTCGGGCGAGCCCTCCGAGGCGAACTGGTCCCAGTAGGCCTTGGCCGACAGGCTGGTCATGTGGGCCCGCACGCTCTGGGCGTGGCGCAGCAGGGCGGCCTCGCGCGGCAGGTCCTCGGTCAGTTCCTGGGCTTCCAGGAAGGCGTTCAGCGAGCACTTGGCGTCGATCACGAACACCGCCCCGCCGGGCATCCGCACCTTGACGTCAGGCCGGCGGCGACCCTCGTCGGTGTCGACGCTGAACTGCTCCTCGAAGTCGAAGCGCTGGTTGAGGCCGGCGGCCTCCAGAACGTTGCGCAGGGTCTGCTCGCCCCAGCGGCCCTGGACACCGGCCCCGCGCCGCAGGGCGGCTGACAGCTTGCGGGCCTCGGCCTGGGTGGCGGTCGAGGCCTCCATCAGGGCGGTGATCTGGGCCTTCAGCCCGCCGGTCTCCTCGGCGCGGGCCTTTTCGACGGCCGTGACCTGGGCCTCGAACTTGGCGAGCGTTTCGGCCACGGGCTTGAGCTGGGCCTCCAGCCGCTGCTGCGACAGCAGCTCGCGGCTCTTGAAGTTCTCTTCGGTACGCTTGATCAGGGCCTCGGCCACCGTATTGGCCGTCATGGTCGCCTGTTTGTCGGCCTGGGCCCGGATCAGCTCGGCCTGGGTGGCGGTCTGGTCTTCCAGCAGCCGGGCCCGCTCGTCGGCCTGGACCAGCCGCGCATTCAGC
>NZ_QAII01000115.1:1843-3666 GCF_003060965.1 Caulobacter sp. HMWF025
TCGGAGAGGGTCATCTCCCGGTGGTAGTCGGAATCGCGGTTCTGCGGAAGCCGGGACGCCGCCGCAGGCCCTGAGTCTGCGACCGGTTCTGACGTTGCCCTATTTGCTCTCGGCGTAGGGGGCCTTGGCATCCTGGCGCACCAGGCCGCGCGTGGCGTCGGCCACACCCACCATCACGAACTGCACCGCCAGGGCGCAGAGGATCAGGCCCAGAACCCGCACCACGATGCTCATGCCGATCCGGCCGAGCGCCCTGCTGATCAGGGGCGAGGCCCAGAAGGTCAGCACCGTCACCAGCGACACGGCCGCGATCACCGCCACCCCGATCCCCATGCCGGCCGCGCCGAATTCCTTGGCCTCGGCGGCATAGATGATCACCGTCGAGATCGAGCCGGGCCCGATCAGCAGCGGCATGGCGAACGGCACGATCAGGCGCTCGAAGCGGGCCTTGGCATAGACCCGCGGTGACTGGCCCTCGATGCCCTCAGCCGCGTCGGCGAACATGGTGGTGAAGTCGTCACGCACCATGTCCAGGCCGAGGATGAACAGGATGATGCCGCCGGCGATGCGGAAGGCCGGCATCGAGATGCCGAAAAAGGCCAGCAGGCCCACGCCGGTGAAATAGAAGAAGACCAGGAAGGTGGCCATGAACAGGCCGATATAGACCGCCACCATCCGGCGTCCCGCAGCGGCTGCGCCGAGGGTGGCGGCGGCGAACAGCGGCACATTGCCGATCGGGTCGATCAGGGCAAACAGGGCGACGAAGAAGTTGACGGCAAGATTGGCCTCGGTCATTCGACGTCCTTACCTTTTCCAACGCGTCTGGTCCCGGCCCCTTCGTAGGGTGATCGGCCGCGCGCGCCAACCCCCGGGGACCCGCCCATGACCGCCGATCCGCGCCTGATCGTTCCTCTGGACCTGCCGACCGTCGACGAGGCCCGCGCCATGGTCGAGCGGCTGGGCGAGACGGTCAGCTTCTACAAGATCGGGCTGGAACTGCTGGCCACCGGCGGCATGGGCCTGGCGGGCGAGCTGAAAAGCCAGGGCAAGTCGGTGTTTCTGGACTGGAAGCTGCACGACATCGGCGCGACGGTCGAGCGCTCGGCCCGGGTGCTGGCCGGGGCGGGCTGCGACCTGCTGACCGTCCATGCCGAGCCGCAGGTGATGCGGGCGGCGGTGCAGGCGCGCGGCGGCTCGGATCTGAAGATCCTGGCCGTGACGGTGCTGACCAGCCTGACCGACGCCGACCTTGTCGAGATGGGCTATGCCTTCGGGGCCCGCGACCTCGTTGAGCGGCGCATCCGCCAGGCCATCGACTGCGGGGTCGACGGGGTGGTCTCCAGCCCGCACGAGGCGGCCCTGGCCCGCGAGATCGCCGGCCCCGGCTTCCTGGTGGTGACCCCCGGCGTGCGCCCCTTCTGGTCGGCCAAGAACGACCAGGCCCGCGCCGCGACCCCGGAAGCGGCCCTGCGCGCCGGGGCCAGCCACCTGGTCTGCGGCCGTCCGATCACCTCGGCCAATGACCCGCGCGAAGCGGCCCTGAAGGTCATCGCCGAGATGGCCGGGGCCTGAAGCCGGCCGACGCCGCAAGCCCCCACCTGACCGGCTGTCGCCGGTCGTCCTCCCCCCGTTCGGGGGGAAGATGAGACTATCTTCCCCCTCCGGGGGAAGACGGTCGCGAAGCGACCCGTAGGGGGCAGGTGTCTGACGTTTCAACCGTCATTCCCGCCCTAGTGGCGGGAACCCCTCTGTCCGCCGCAGATGCAGGCGGGGCGAAGTGCGCGCGCACTTCGCCGGCATTTCACGGCTCAGCTGAACCAGGG
>NZ_QAII01000116.1:0-11360 GCF_003060965.1 Caulobacter sp. HMWF025
GGAATCCTCATTTGCGACCGCTCCCGGCCGGGAGCGAGATGAACCATCGCCTGCTCGTCACGCGTTTTTCGTGACGCTGCAACCTTCGACCCGACACACAACCGCTGGAAAGCGCCGGCTGGCCGAAGGTCGGGCGGATCCGGCGCCTGCGCGCCCGCCACACGGTCCCTTCGGTCGTCCGGCGGTCAGCCCGCCGCCAGTTTCTCGTCGATCAGCGCGATCGTCCGGTCCAGACCGAAGATCGCTGCGAAGGAGCCGAACCGCGGCCCCTGGCTCTGCCCTAGCAGCACTTCGTAAAGAGCTTGGAACCAAGCGCGCAAAGGATCGAACCCATGATCCTTGCCGACCGCAAAAACCTCGTTCTGGATCAGCTCGGCATCCTGGCAGCCCTCCGGCAGGGCGGCGAGGCGGCCGCGCAGGTCGGCGATCGCCGCGCGCTCAACATCCGTCGGGGCGCGGAAGGTCTTCGAGGGCTTCACGAAGTCCTCGTAGTAATGGATCGCGTAGCCGGCCAGGCGGTCCAGCAGCGGCTGGCTCTCCGGCGTCGCGCCGTCGACATAGCGGCCCAGGAACCCCCACAGGATGTCCTTGGTCGAGGCGTCGGCGGCCGAGACCAGATTCAGCATCAGGCTGAACGACACCGGCGAGCCCTGCTCGGGCGGTTTGCCCGAATGGACGTGCCAGGCCGGGTTGTCGATCTGCTTGGCCGGTTCCTGCTTCTGGAAGGCGTCCAGCTGCTGAAGATATTCGTCCGTCGCCTTGGGGATGACGTCGAAATAGAGCTTCTTGGCGCTCTTGGGGCTCTGGAACATGTAATAGGCCAGGCTCTCGGGCGCGCCGTAGCGCAGCCACTCGTCCATGGTCAGGCCGTTGCCCTTGGTCTTGGAGATCTTCAGGTTGTTCTCGTCCATGAAGAGTTCGTAGTGGAACCCTTCCGGCGGTGAGCCGCCCAGCACCTTGCAGACCTGGTTCGACAGGCGGACGCTGTCGATCAGGTCCTTGCCGCTCATCTCGTAGTCGACGCCGAGCGCGGTCCAGCGCATCGCCCAGTCGGGACGCCACTGCATCTTGACGCCGCCGCCGGTCACCGGAACCTCGGTCAGCGCGCCGTCCTCGTCGCGGAACACGATCGTGCCCTTGGCGACATTGCGCTCCAGGGTCGGGACCTGCAGCACCTTGCCGGTCCTGGGGCTGATCGGCAGGAACGGCGAATAGGTGGCCCGACGCTCTTCGCCCAGCGACGGCAGCATGATCTTCTGGATGGCGTCGAACCGCTCCAGGGCCAGCAGCAGGGTCTCGTCGAAGCGGCCGCCGCGATAGCAGTCGGTCGAGGACACGAACACATAGTCGAAGCCGAACCCGTCGAGGAAGGTGCGCAGGCGGGCATTGTTGTGATGGCCGAAGCTCTCGTGCTCGCCATAGGGGTCGCGGACCACGGTCAGCGGCTTGTCGAGGTCGGGGATCATGACCTCGCCGTTCGGCACGTTCGGCGGGATCTTGCGCAGGCCGTCCATGTCGTCGCTGAACGAGATCAGGCGCGTGGGGATCGCATCATCGGTCAGGGCGCGGAACGCCGCGCGGACCATGGTCGTGCGCGCCACCTCGCCGAAGGTGCCCATGTGCGGCAGGCCCGACGGACCATAGCCGGTCTCCAGCACCACCGGTTTGCGCAAGGCTTCCAGGGTGGCGACCGCTTCGTCGGTCTTGCCGGCGTGGATCAGGGTCGCGGCGAGATCGCGCTCGGCGTCGGACAGGCGCAGACGCAGGGTGCGGGCCAGCAGGGCGCGTGCCTGCTCGAACGGCCAGGCGCGTGCGTCGCGGGCGAGGGGGGAGAGGCCTTCAAACATCCGGGCGGTATAGGGCGAAGCGGCGGTGGTGGCTAGGTTTTGGGTGAGGGGGAGTGCTTACGACCCGTTGCAGGCGGGCGATGTTGAGGTAGTCACGGGTGTGCCTGTTGGGGTGAAGGGCTGATGCGAACAGATTCGATCAAGGAAATTGGCATCGACGCCGAGGGGCGTTTGTACATCGAGCCGCGTTCAAGCACGTTTCCCTTCGTCTACTTGGAAGCGATGCAGGTGGGGTGGGATAGCGATCTTAGGCGACTTTTCAGCCCTAAACCAACGGAGTGGTCCTACGTCGATTGGTTCCGGCAACTCACGGAGGCGGCGGTGCTTCAAGGGGTGCGCTTGAGGCTATCTGGGTCAACGCGCTGGCGGAATATTGATCCCAGCGTGCGACAACAGATCAAAGCCGAGGAAAGGGGATCGCGTCCTGCTGGCTGGTACGTCGCCTGCTGCGCAGGGGGCCTTGCCTCCGGATTTCTCGCTGGGCTGCTGGCGCTTCTTGTATCCGGCCACCTCTATGAAATGGGCTTGCCCGACCCTCTGACCATCTGGGTCTCGCTGCCGGTGATTCCGACGCTTGCGTATGTCCCGCTTTACCTGCGGGCGAGGTGGTTCAAGCCTCTTCCACGCATCGTGGGGTCCATAGCTTTCTTGGCGTTTGCGACGGCCGGCTTGTTCGCGTTGTTGGTTCTTGTCGCTCGGGCCGACGCGGGCATTTAGCCAAGCCATCCGCCGCAGCGGATGCTGGCGCGTCCTGAAACCCTTGGTGGAATTGGAGCTCTGAGGTCAGGCCGTGTCAATGACGGCGCGCCGCGCCGCCGCGCGCGGCCGGCCTCTGGCCGGTCATTGACACGGCCTGACCTCAGAGCAAGCTCGCCTCCAAGGCTTTAGGGCGGGGCCTGGGCGGCCAGGGGCGGCCAAGGCCAAACCAAAAACGCTTGTCATCCCGGCCGCAGCGAAGCGGAGCGCCGGGACCCAGGGGCAACCGCCATGCGCCGGCCCCTGGGTCCCGGACAGCCTCTGCGAGGCTTCCGGGATGACAAGAATTTGGCAGACGAGAGCGGGGGCGGGCCCCGCCCGCCCCCTACTTCAACAGCCCGCCCGGCGGCATGTAATGCACCTGGGCCCCCGGCCCCAGCGGCCAGTCGAACATCACCCAGGCCAGGGTCATGGCGACGCCGGCCACCATGAAGGCCAGGGCATAGGGCAGCATCAGGGCCAGCAGCGAGCCGACGCCCATGCCGGGGTCCCAGCGCCGGGTCATGGCCAGGACCAGCGGGAAATAGCTCATCAGCGGGGTCATCAGATTGGTGAAGCTGTCGCCCATCCGGTAGGCGGCGGTGGTCATTTCCGGCGAGATGCCCAGCAGCATGAACATCGGCACCACCACCGGGGCGAGGGCGCTCCACTTGGCCGAAGCCGAGCCGATGAAGAGGTCCAGCACCGACGAGAAGGCCAGCACGCTGACCAGCAGCAGCGGGGCCGGCAGGTTCATGGCCTTCAGGGCCTCGGCCCCGTGGATGGCGGCGATGGGGCCGAGCCGCGACCAGTTGAACATCGCCACGAAGTGGGCGGCGAAGAAGGCAAAGACGATATAGGGGGCCACCGAGCGGACCCCGTCGGTCATCATGATCACCACGTCCTTGTCCGACCGCACCGTGCCGACGCCTATGCCGAAGGCCACGCCGCAGGCCAGGAACAGCAGCATGAAGCCGGCGATCAGGGCGCTGTAGAACGGGGTCAGCTGGGCCGGACCGGTCTTGGTCTCGTCGATCAGCGGGGTGAAGCCGGGGATCAGGGTCAGGGCGGCGAACAGGGCGACCACGGCGAGCGCCGCCAGACCGGCCAGCTTCAGGCCGCGCTTCTCTTCGGCCGTCACCGCCGACTTGGCCAGTTCGGCCTTCAGGCCGTCATCGGCCTGTCCGCCCCAGGGGCCCAGGCGCGGCTCAATCACCCGGTCGGTCAGGAACCAGGCGATCGGCGTGAAGATGAAGACGATGGCCAGGATGTACCACCAGTTGCCCAGCGGGTTCATGGTCCAGGCCGGATCGATGATCCGGGCCGCTTCCTGGGTGAAGCCGAACAGCACCACGTCGAACTGGCCCGGGGTCAGATTGCCGGCGAACCCGCCGGAGACGGCGGCGAAACCGGCCGCGATGCCGGCCAGCGGATGGCGACCGACGGCGGCGAACAGCAGGCCGGCCAGCGGGATGAACACCACATAGGCCGCGTCGGAGGCATGGTGCGAGACCATGCCGATCAGCACCACCAGCGGGGTGAGGATCGCTTTCGGCGCCTCGCGCAGGCTGGCCCGGATCAGGGCGCTGAACAGGCCCGAGCGCTCGGCTACCGCTGCCCCCAGGATCACCACCAGAACCAGGCCCAGCGGCGCAAAGTTCGTCAGGGTCTTGGGCATTTCGGTGAACAGCCTGGCGAGGTTGGCCTCGGAAAACAGGCTGCTGGCGGCATAGGTCAGCACGCCGTTCTCCAGCTCGCCGAACTGGGGAGCCTCATCACCGCCATAGGTGATCGAGGCCGACCAGCCCAGCGCCTGGCCTATGGCCGACAGGACCATCAGGCCCAGGATCAGCCAGACAAAGATCATGACGGGTTCGGGCAACAGATTGCCTAGTCGCTCGACCGCGCCCAGAAAGCCCTTTTGACGGACCGGTGGCGTCGGGTCGGAAGCCTTAGTCGCACTCATGCGAATTACGCCCTGACTCTAAGAGATCCCCACCCCTCTTCGTCCTGCCTAACGGGCCTTGGGCGCAGCGTAAAGTGGCGGAAAGGCTCCCTGGAGCAAGGTGCGCGATGTTCTAGCCCTTCAGGGCCCCGGCCACGACCTCGCGGGCCTCGGTCTGCACCTGTTTCAGATGGTCATCCCCGAGGAACGATTCCGCATAGATCTTGTAGACATCCTCGGTCCCCGACGGACGGGCCGCGAACCAGGCATTGGCGGTGACCACCTTCAGGCCGCCGATCGCCTCGCCGTTGCCGGGGGCGGTGGTCAGGGTGGCGGTGATCGACTCGCCGGCCAGGGCCGTGGCCGTAACGTCCGAGGGGCTGAGGGCGGCGAGGCGCGACTTCTGGGCCCGGTCGGCCGGGGCGTCGAGGCGGGCATAGGCCGGGCGGCCGTACCGGTCGGCGAGTTCGTCATACAGCTGGCTGGCGCTGCGCCCCGTGCGGCCCTGGATCTCGGCGGCCAGCAGGGCCAGCAGGAGGCCGTCCTTGTCGGTCGTCCACACCGTGCCGTCGCGGCGCAGGAATGCGGCCCCGGCCGATTCCTCGCCACCGAAGCCGACACTGCCGTCCAGCAGGCCCGGCACGAAATGCTTGAAGCCGACCGGCACTTCCAGAAGCGTGCGGCCCAGTCCGGCCACGACCCGGTCGATCATCGAGGACGAGACCAGGGTCTTGCCGACGGCAACGTTCGAACCCCAGCCCTCGCGGTGGCTGAACAGATACGAGATCGAGGCGGCCAGGAAATGGTTGGGATTCATCAGCCCGCCGTCGGGGGTGACGATCCCGTGGCGGTCGGCGTCGGCGTCATTCCCGGTGGCGACATCAAACTTCGCTCCACCCGCCATGGCATTGACCAGATTGGCCATGGCGCAGGGCGAGGAGCAGTCCATGCGGATCTTGCCGTCTGTATCCAGCGGCATAAAGGCCCAGCGCGGATCGACCGCCGGGTTGACGACGGTCAGGTCGAGCCGGTGGCGGTCGGCGATCTCGCCCCAGTAGCCGACACTGGCCCCGCCAAGCGGATCGGCCCCGATCTTCACCCCGGCGCTGCGGATGATGTCGAGATCCAGGACGCTCCCGAGGTCGTCGACATAGCGGCCCAGGAAATCGAAGCGGCCTGCCTGACGGATCGCCTGCTCGAACGGGATGCGGCGCACCTCCGTCAGGCCGGTCTCGATCAACCGGTTGGCGCGGGCGGCGATGGCAGAGGTGGCTGAGCCGTCGGCCGGACCGCCCGAGGGCGGGTTGTACTTGATGCCGCCGTCGCGGGGCGGATTGTGCGACGGCGTAATCAGAATGCCGTCGGCCAGGCCCGAGGTCCGGCCGCGATTATGGGCGAGGATGGCATGCGACACGGCCGGGGTCGGGGTGAAGCCGTCGCGGTCGTCGATCAGGGTCTCGACCCCGTTGGCGACCAGCACCTCGATCACGCTGCGCCAGGCGGGTTCGGACAGGCCATGGGTATCGCGGCCGACGAAGATCGGGCCGGTGATGCCCTGGCCAGCGCGGTATTCGACGATCGCCTGGGCGATCGCCAGGATGTGGGCCTCGTTGAAGGCCCCGTCGAGGCTGGAGCCCCGATGCCCGGAAGTGCCGAAGGTCACCCGCTGGGCCGGATCGGCCAGGTCGGGACGGCGGTCGAAATAGGCCCCGGTCAGGGCGGCCAGGTCGATCAGGTCTTCAGGTCGGGCCAACTGGCCGGCGTGAGCATGCATGGGAGCAACCCTAAAGATCGCCGGTTGAGCGTTCAACCCGCTGGAGCCCTGTCAAAAGGCGGCGCTGAAAATCGTTCCATCGGGCAGCAGGGCCGCGCGCTTAACGCCGTCGGAGGCGAACGGCATGGCGATGTTGCCGTCGCGGTCGACGCTGATCAGCCCGCCGTCGCCGCCGAGGGCCGCGACCCCGGCGATGGCGGCCGCAGCGGCCTGCTCGAGGCTCTCGCCGCCGAAGCGCATACGGTGGGCGATCTGCACGGCCACCGCGGTGCGGATGAAATATTCGCCCTGGCCGGTGCAGGACACGGCGGCCATGTCGTCGGCCCAGGCCCCGGCCCCGATGATCGGCGAGTCGCCGACCCGTCCGGGCATCTTGCCGAACACCCCCGCCGTCGAGGTGGCGGCGGCCAGCCGGCCCTCGCTGTCGCGGACCACGCAGCCGACCGTGCCGGTCGGATGGTCCGGCGGGTGATTGGTCTCGAAGGCGGCGGCGTGGGTGAACCAGGCCGCCGGATCGTCAATGGCCTTCAGGCCCTGGGCCCGCGCAAAGGCCATGGCGCCCTCGCCGGCCAGCATGACGTGCGGCGTCTTCTCCATCACGGCGCGGGCCGCCAGGATCGGGCTCTCGAAGCCCTGCAGGGCGGCGACTGACCCGGCCCGGCCTGTGGCCCCGTCCATCAGGCAGGCGTCCAGCTCATAGGCCCCCGCTGCATTGGGCGAGGCCCCCTTGCCGGCGATATAGAGACCGCTGGCCTCGAGGGCGACGACGGTTTCGACGGCGACGTCCAGGGCGGCGGCTCCGCCGGCCAGCCGGTCGCGGGCCGCCTCGACCAGGCCGCGCATGTGGGCGATCTCGACGCTGTAATCATGGCCCGGCGCTGCGCCGGCCCCGCCGTGCAGGGCAAGGCTAAAACGTTTGTTTGACATTCCGCTTCCTTGGTCGCGCGCCCTGCGTTAGCGTCCGCCGCCTCTTAACGAATAAACCCGGGAGAAGACAGATGAAGGCGGTGCTCAGCAAGGCGGTCGGCGGACCCGAGACCCTGGTGCTGGAAGAGCTGCCCGATCCCGTGGCCGGCCCCGGCCAGGTGCTGCTGGATGTGAAGGCCTGCGGCGTCAACTATCCCGACGTCCTGATCATTGAAGACAAGTACCAGTTCCGGCCCGAGCGGCCCTTCGCCCCGGGCGGAGAAGTGTCGGGCGTGATTGCCGCGGTCGGCGACGGTGTGACGAAGTTCAAGGTCGGCGACCGGGTCCTGGCCTCGACCGGCCACGGCGGCATGGCCGAGAAGCTGGCCCTCGACGAGAACCGCTGCACGGCCATTCCCGACTCCATGCCCTTCGATGAGGCGGCGGCCTTCATCCTGACCTATGGCACCTCCTACTATGCCCTGAAGGACCGGGGTCACCTGAAGGCCGGTGAGACCCTGCTGGTGCTCGGCGCGGCCGGCGGGGTCGGCCTGGCGGCGGTGGAACTGGGCAAGGCGGCCGGAGCGCGGGTGATCGCGGCGGCGTCCAGCCAGGAAAAGATCGACCTGGCCATCGCCCATGGTGCCGATGCCGGGGTGATCTATCCGCGCGGTCCGTTCGACAAGGACGGCCAGAAGGCGCTGGCCAACCTGATCAAGGACGCCTGCGGCCCCAATGGCTGGGACGTGGCCTATGATGCGGTCGGCGGCGACTATTCGGAAGCCACCATCCGGGCCTCGGGCTGGAACGGTCGCTTCCTGGTGATCGGCTTCCCGTCGGGCATTCCGAAGATTCCGCTGAACCTGACCCTGCTGAAGTCCTGCGACATTGTCGGCGTCTTCTGGGGGGCTTCTGTGGCCCGCGATCCCAAGGGTCATGCCCAGAATGTCCAGGAGCTGATGGACCTCTATGCGGCCGGCAAGATCCGTCCGCACGTGTCCGAGCGCTTCCCCCTGGCCCGGGCCGGCGAAGCCATCGCCCACCTCGCCAGCCGCAAGGCCATGGGCAAGGTTGTGGTGACCAACGACTAGGACGGCCTGATCCTGACGGCTCCGAAGGGCGGGGCCGTCAGGGTTAATCCCCGCTAAGCATGAAGCTTATCGGGATGCTTACGTCGCCTGGACAAGACTGCGGTCATGTCCGACGTCGCCCTGTCCCGCGCCGAGCCCGAGGCGCTGTCCCGTCCTTTCCGCCGTTCGCGGCGCGACAGCGAGCGGGTCACGATCCTCGGTGCCGCCATGGATCTGGTCCGGCCTGAGGAGGTCTTCCACTTCGTCGCCGGCCGTCTGGCCCGGGGGCAGGGGTCGATCATCGCCAATCACAACCTGCACAGCCTGTATCTGGCGGCGAAAAGCCCGGGCGTGCGGGCCTTTTTCGCGGCGGCCGATCTGGTCGAGGTCGACTCCACACCGCTCATTCACTGGGCGCGGCTGATCGGCCGCTCCAGCCGGTCGTTCCATCGCTGCACCTATCTGGACTGGCGCGACCTGTTCTGGACCCGGGCCCGGACCGAGGGCTGGCGGGTCTGTTTCGTCGGCGGCGCGCCGGGCGTGGCCGACCGGGCCCGCGAGACCATCCTGGCCGACTATCCAGGGGTCAACCTCGTCACCCATCACGGCTATTTCGACGCGACAGTGGGCTCGGCCGAGAACGCGGCGCTGGTCGCGGAGATCAACGCCTTTGCCCCGCACATCCTGTTGGTCGGCATGGGCATGCCGCGCCAGGAGCTCTGGGTGCTGGAGAACCACCCGGCCCTGACCTCGCCCTGCGCCAGTTTCACGGTCGGTGGCGCCTTCGATTATGAGGCCGGGGCCCAGAAGGCCGCGCCGCGCTGGATGGGCCGTCTCGGCATCGAGTGGCTGTTCCGGCTGGTCGCTGATCCGCGCCGTCTGTTCGTCCGCTATTGTGTCGAGCCCTGGAGCCTGGTGGGCCCGGCCCTGGCCGACCTGCGCCGGGCGTTCCTCAGCCCGGCCTCCCGCCCGGAAAGTCACTAGCCAAGCGCCTTTCACTCCGCGAGTATGATCAATGATCACCGACCCGTCAGAGGTCGGGCGGCAGGGAAGGGACAAGACCATGGTTGGACGTCTGGACGGCAAGGTTGCCGTGATCACCGGCGGGTGCTCGGGCATCGGCCTGGGCGCGGTGGAGCTGTTCGTGGCTGAGGGCGCGAAGGTCGTGGCCGCCGATCTCCAGGTCGAGAAGGGCGCTATGCTCGAGCGGCGCTTCCCCGACAGCGTGCGGTTCGCCCGCTGCGACGTCACTGTCGAGGCCGATATCGCCGCCACCGTGGCCCTGGCCAAGGAGACCTTTGGTGGCCTCGACATCCTGTTCAACAATGCCGGCCATGGCGGCACCCCTGCGGGCGTCGCCGACATGACCGCCGAGGGCTGGGACCATACCTTTGCCCTGCTGGTGCGCGGTCCGGTGCTGGGCATGAAATATGCCCTGCCGCTGATGCTGGAGCGTGGCGGCGGTTCGATCATCAATACCGCCTCGATCGCCGGGCTGCAGGCGGGCTTTGGGCCGCTGGCCTATTCGGCCGCCAAGTGCGCCGTAATCCATATGAGCCGTTGTGCGGCCGCCGAGCTGTCGCCGCAGAAGATCCGGGTCAATGCCATCTGCCCGGGCCTGATCGCTACCTCGATCTTCGGGGCCTCGATGGGCCTGCCGCGCGAGGTCGCCGACCAGATGGCCGCCCAGATTGCCGAGGTCGCCCCGAAGATCCAGCCGATGCCCAAGGCCGGCCTGCCCGAGGATATCGCCCGCGCCGCCCTCTACCTGGCCAGCGACGACTCGCTGTTCGTCACCGGCACCCACCTCGTGGTCGACGGCGGCATCACGATCGGCGGGGCCCACAGCTGGAACCCGAGCGCCCCTTCGCCGCTGCTGTCGGCCATGGGCATCACGCCCGAGCAGGCCGAGCAGATGCGGGCGGCCATGCTCGCGGCCGGCGCGGCCGGGTGACCGGGACAGCGCTCACCCCCAATCTGCGCGGCGCCCTGTGGATGCTGGCCTCTGCGGTCGGCTTCACGGTGATGACCACGCTGATCAAGTATCTCGGGCCGGGCTATCCGGCGGCGCTGCAGACCTTCTACCGGCAATTGGCCGGCGTGATCGTGCTGCTGCCGCTGGTGGCCCGGGACTGGCGGGGGGCGTTCCGGACCACGCGTCCGGGCATTCTGGTCTTCCGGTCCAGCGCCGGGGTCCTGGCCATGATCCTGGCCTTCTATGCCTACCAGGCCCTGCCGCTGGCCGACGCCAATGCCCTGTCCTTCACCCGCACCCTGTGGCTGGTGCCGCTGGCGGCCCTGGTTCTGCGCGAGCCGCTGGGGCCGCTGCGGATCAGCGCGGCCCTGATCGGATTCGTCGGCGTGCTGGTCATGCTCCGGCCAGGGGCAGACGGATCAGGTGGCTGGGTGGGCTGGCCGCAGGCTGCGGCCCTGGCCTCGGCCCTGCTGTTTGCCCTGACCATCACGGGCATGAAGGTGATGACCCGCGACCACTCGCCCTTCACCCTGCTGGTCTATGCGGCGGTGCTGGGCCTGGTGTTCTCGCTCCCGCCGGCCCTGTTCGTCTGGCGCTGGCCCAGCCTGCCCGACCTTGGTCTGCTGGCGGCCATGGGCGTGATCGGCACCCTGACCCAGGGGTGCTACATCAAGGGCATGGAGGCCGGAGAGGCGGCGGTCATGGCCCCGATCGACTATACTCGGCTGGTCTTTGCCGTGCTGGCCGGGTTTGTCCTGTTCCATGAGGTGCCCAAGGCCACGACCTTGATCGGGGCCGGGATCGTCGTGGCCTCGACCCTGTTCATCACCCTGCGCGAGCACCAGCTTTCTCGGCGCGCCCGGAGCCCGGACGCCCTGGACTGACGGCTGCCATGGTGACGCCGCCGGAGGCATCGCCTAATGCTGGCGAGTATCCCGTCCGGAGTCGCCGCATGCCGTCAGGTCGTTCCCGCTCCCTGCTCGCGACCCTGCTGCTCGCGACCCTCTGGCCTGTGGCGGTCCTGGCGGGGCCGGCGGCACCGCTGGACCGGTCGAGCTTCAAGCCCACCTTCGCCGCCGAATTTGACGGCCCCCTGGATCTATGGAGC
>NZ_QAII01000116.1:11370-18573 GCF_003060965.1 Caulobacter sp. HMWF025
GGAGCCCCGCCAATCCGAGGGGGACCTGGAAAAGCGACTACTATTTCGGCCCCCAGCGAGACCGACGGAGTGCGCCGACCACGCTGGCCGAGCAGTTCATGGCCCGCACCCTCCCGGGGGAACTGCAGGTCTATGTCGACCCGGCCTATTGCGGTCACGACCCGTTCAGCGTGTCCCAGGGCGTACTGTCGATCCGGGCGGAGCCGCTGCCTGATAAGGTGCTGTTTGACTGTGGTCGGGGAACGCGGCGCTGGGCCAGCGGCCTGATCACCACCGAGAAGAGTCTGCGCCAGACCTACGGCTATTTCGAAGCTCGCGTGAAGATGCCGGGAGCCTGGGGAACCTGGCCGGCCTTCTGGCTGCTACCGACCGAGAAGACGGCCGAGAATGCCGGCCGGTTGCCGGAGATCGACGTCTTCGAACACTATGCGGGGCCGCACCCGACCGTACAGGTCAAGCCCGGGGTGCCCCTGGACCGCACCGGTTTGGCCAATATCGCGGTGCATCTGGGGCGGACCGGCGCGGAGCAGGTGCTGCATCCCCAGAACCAGCCGAAGACCACCACGACATCCGAGTTCCATACCTATGGCGTGCTGTGGACCGCGAGCGAACTCGTCTTCTATCTCGATGACCGCGAGACCTGGCGGACGCCGTTCCAGTACGCCAAGCCGATGTACATGCTGCTGAACCTCGCGATCAGCGACAAGACGGCGGGCGATCCGGCGCTGGGCACCTATCCCGCCGCTCTGGAGATCGACTATGTCCGGGCCTGGACCGCGTTCTGACCGTCAGGAGTCCCTGAGCGCCGCGCCGATCACGCCGCTCAGCCTGCGGGCCCCCGTCGCGCTCAGGTGGTTGTCGTCGAAGTACAGGACATCGCCGCCCCGTGCCCCGATGCAGGCCCTGTCATCGCAAAGCACCTTGCCGGCGTCGAGGAGCTGGAAGTCCAGAGCCCTCGACTGCGGCTCGAGTATGGCCTGAACCGGGGCCTGACGGGCCAGATAGGTCGCCCGCGGCACGCTGATGTCGGGCTGCGGGTTGAAATAACGGCTGAGCGCGGCGGCCCGGGGAACGTCAACGGCCTGCTCGGGGACATAGGCCACGACCAGAACCTTGAGGGGTTTGATCCTGCCGATGGTGCGGGCCATCGACCGCTCGAACACCCGGGGGTTCTCCGCGTAGCTGCGGGTGGTTGACGCCTCGTCGCGGATGAACATGGCGTTCTCGCTCATCGCCCCGAACCGGCTGCCATTGACGGCGGTGGTCCAGCGGCCGACCAGAACCACGGTCCGGATGCTCGGTGTCCGGCGGATCAGGGCGAGGCTGGCCTCGAGCTGACGCTGGCATTCAGGATTGCCCTGGTCGACGCCGACGAGGGCGTAGCAGCCGCTATAGGTCAGGATCAGGCCCTTGCGCCCGGCCTGTCGGCCGGCACCGTCGATGCCCGGGATCAGGGCGTCGCCGAAGCTGTCCCCGAGCACGGCGAAGGTCGGGCCGCCGCCGACCGCTGCGCCCAGGGTGCAGACCCGTCCGGCCGCAATGTCCGAGGCCGAACGTCGGTCGCAGGCCGCCCGTTGCGGATTGATGTCCTCGGAAGCCAGGGCGTAGTGGCGGACCGGGGCCGGGAAGCGTCCCGGCAGGCCCTTCAGCAGATAGCCCGCCCCGCCCACCGCCAGAACGAGGGCCATCATGGTCGCCGCGCCGAGAAACATTGACCGGGTGTCGATATTGCGGGCCCGCCGGAACGGGCGCTCAACGAAACGCCAGCTGAGATAGGCCAGCAGCATCACGACCGCGAAGATCGCCAGCTTGTCGACCGTTTCCAGCGGACGCATCAGTACATAGCGGGCGAAGACCAGAACCGGCCAGTGCCAGAGGTACAGGGAGTAGGAGATCAGCCCCACCCAGATCATCGGCTTCAGCGACAGCATCCGGCCGACAAGGGTGGGTCCGGTGATGTCGGCATAGAGGATGAGGCCCGCGCCGAGACAGGGGAGAAGGGCGCTTTCGCCCGGAAAACGGGTCTGTGCGGTGTAGGTGACGACGCCGTACAGGATCATGCCGAGACCGGTCAGGGACATCAGCTGACGGGCTGTCCGGTTCTGGATCGGGGGCGGCAGGCCGACAGCGATCAGCGAGCCGATCAGCAGTTCCCAGAACCGCGTGAAAGGCAGGTAGAAGGTCATGCTGGGATCCTTGCGGACCAGCACGATACTCAGGACCAGCGAGGCCACAGTCACGGCCAGCAGGGCCCAGCGCCAATGGCGCCAGCGCGGCATGACCAGGGCCATGAACAGCGGGAAGACGGTGTAGTATTGCTCTTCAACCGCCAGCGACCAGGTGTGCAGCAGGGGCTTCAGCTCGGCGGCCTGGTCGAAATAGTCGGACTTCAGCCAGAAGAAGATGTTCGAGCTGAACAGGGTCGTGGCCACGGCGCTGGCCGAGAACTCCTTGAAGTCCATGGGCATCAGCACCGCCGCGGCGATCAGGCCCGTGACGATCAGCATGGCGAACAGCGCCGGGAAGATCCGGCGGATGCGGCGCTCATAGAAGCGGATGATGCTGAAATCGCCGCGCGACACCTCGCCGGCGATGATTTTGGTGATCAGGAATCCGGAGATGACAAAGAAGATGTCGACCCCGACATAGCCGCCTTCCATATGCGGCACGCCGATGTGGAACAGCACGACGGACAAGACCGCAATGGCCCGCAGGCCGTCGATATCCGGTCGATAGTGCAGATCTTTGCTCATTCGTGCCTGAACAGTTGCGTAAGGTTCATGCCTGGGGCGGCCCTGTTCTGCGGCAGCGCCGCGGGTCCGACCCGGTTTAATTCCGGCCCATTATGGCCGCCCATCCGTAGCGTTCTGATGAACGGTCGGCGAGAAACAATCCTCGCGCCGCCAGGGCCGACGGTCGCCCTGGCCCTCCGTGCCGGAGTTTGCAGCGCCGGTGACCGAAGGCCGTGCGATCGGACAGGGATCCGGCCGCTTCAGGCGTCCGAAGTCCGGCGCATGAGCATCTCGTTGTAGCGGAGACGCACGGCCGACGATCGGGTGATCAGCATCAGGAAGGTCGCCAGATGAGGGATCAGGGTGTCCCGGGCCTCGGTGAAGCCCGAGCAGAGGACGGCCAGGGCCAGAATGCCGGCGGTCAGGTCTCCGCGCTTGGCGTCCGGGCGGGTGGTGCCGATGACGGCGACATAGAGATAGCCGCCGATATAGGCCCCCAGACCCAGGATCCCCACCTCGCCCAGCAGGGCCAGGTACATGTTGTGAACGCTCATATTGAGGTCGTTCACGAAGGTCTCGGAGATCATCTTGTTGATGACCGAGGTTCCGGTCACGAACGAGCCCGGGCCCCGTCCCAGAACCATGTGCCCTTCAAAGAAGCGCAGATAGAGGTTCCAGCCCGACTCGCGGTTGCGCAGGCTCTGGCCCTTTTCAAGCGCCTCGGTCAGGGCCGGAAGGATGAAGTTGACGGCCAGGGCCAGGGCCACCAGCACGGCGAGGAGGACGAAGATCTTGAAGCCAGGGGTGACGCGAAGGACCTGCAACTGCCGGAGCAGGAAGTAGAAGGCCGTGCCGATCATCATGATGCCGACGGCCGTGCCTGACTGGCTCAGCAGCGCGATCGCCACACACAGCGCCATCGCGCCATAGCGGAACAGGTTGCGGCCGCTGGTGTAGGTCAGCAGGAACAGGAAGCCGATGGTTCCGAACCAGCCGCAGGTGTTCTTGTGCAGGAACAGGCCGCGCAGCATGGTCCGGCCACCACCGCGCATCGTGGCCCACTGCGGCTCGACCACGAACAGGACCAGCGAAACAAAGGCGATCGCCGCGAAGGTGAAGGCGGCCACGGTTCCGATCTGGCTTCCCGACGTCTGGCTGCCGATCGCCAGGGCCGCGCAGGCCATGGCGGTCCACAGGGTCAGGAACCAGACCGAACTGGCCGGATCATCGCCAAGGGCGGAAGACAGCAGCGCCATGCACCAGAAGGCCGCCAGCGGGGCGAACCCGACCAGCAAGGCATAGTTGGGGCCGCGGATGATCGCGCCCGCAAACCCCAGGGCGATGAACATCCAGAGTGCGGAGCGGAAGGCACCGCCACCGATGCGCTCGATGGTGAAGAAGAAGTCGACACCGTTCTGCGGCCAGAACCAGGCGGTCGAGAACTCGATGATGCCCATGGCCAGGGCCAGGGCCAGGGCCAGGGACAGGGTCATGGCCAGGAAGTCCTGGACCGGGGCCCCCACATCCTGGCGGGGAATGCTCATCCGTGGGCTGTCGCTGAGTGACATGTGTCTTCCAGATCTAAGCCGCGCCCGGTGACGCCCGCTTGCGAGTTTGCCAAACCTGATCGGCGCGCGCCAGCCATTGGCGACGCCGGATCACAGAACGCCATGGCGCGCGAGGCACCATAACCATCTGAATTGGAGCTCTTTTATCCTTATCAAATCTTTCCATTTGACGAAGATCGCGTCCAGGTCGGACGCGGAGGTGTTCAGGTGGCTGGAGGCGCGGCGACTTCCGGGCCGTCGCGAAGGCTGAACAGCAGGCCCCAGAGCGTGGCGGCGATCGCCGCATGGCCGCCGACGAAGGCCACGACGACCCCCCACATCCCGCCGAAATGCGCCCCGAGTGCCAGTCCGGCGCTGAAGACCACCGTGGCCAGGGTGAAGATCAGGGTGCGCAGGCCCTGGCGGCCGGCACCGGTCATGGCGTCGGCGGCAGGGTACTGTACGGCCATCAGGGGCAGGGCGCAGGCCAGGCCCAGGGTGATGGTCGTGGTCTCGGCGAAGCCCTCGCCCATCAGGGCGGGGATCTTCAGGGCCGCGACAGCCACGCCGACCCCGCAGACCAGGCCGATGCCCAGCTGTAACGGGGCGCAGCGGATCGCAAAGCGTCGGGTTGCGGCCAGACCGCCTTCGGCCCCGTGGGCGAAGAAGCGCGGATAGAGCAGCCGGTTGGCGATCTGGATTGGAAACAGGGCCAGCTGGGCCACCCGTGAGGCTGCGGCATAGGCTCCGATCAGCGGGCCCTGGGCCACCGCCGCCATCATGGCCCGGTCGAGATTGCCCTGGGCCGCACGGGCCGTCTGGTTGACCGAGAACAGCGCTCCCGTGCCCAGTTCGGCCGTCTCGATATGCAGGCTGGGCCGACCGTAGCGGCGGATGACCATGGCGATATAGACCGCCGAGGTCACCACGGCATAGCCTGCCGTGAACCAGATCCAGGTCTCCATGTGCCGGACTCCGCCGAGCCCCAGAACGGCACCGGCCAGGCCAAAGCGGCTGACGGCGGAGAACAGGCGCACGAAGCTGGCCCGCACGACCTCGCGATGGGCGACGAAGATGTTCTCGACCGTTGCTGCGACCCGGGCATTGAGCGTGTCCGTCGCCAGCATGACGATCAGGGCCAGTGGGGCGATCGCGATGTGCAGCAGCTGGGTGGCGATCAGATAGGCGAGGCCGACACAGATTGGCAGGCTGATCAGGCCCAGCCAGACCGTGTTGCCGAAATAGTCCGCAAAGCGGGCCGGACGCTGGACGATGGCCCGGACCAGAATATCGCCCGAGCCGAGGCCCACGACTTCCACCACCACGATGGTCAGGGCCATGGCGGCGGCCAGCTGGCCGAACTGGGCCGCGCCCAGCGAGCGCCCCATCAGAATGAAGGTCCCCAGCTGGAAGACCAGGGCGGCCAGGGTCGGGGCGAAGGAGATCGCGAAGGCCCGGAGCTCGGGCTTCCGCGCCAGGTCGCGCAGTCGGGCAATCATCGTGCGGGTTGCTCGCCCATCATGACCGTCCGATGCTGACATAGGTGAAGCCGGCGCGGACCATGTCGGCGGGCTTGTAGACATTGCGCAGGTCGACGACGACGGGGGCCTTGAGGGCGCTCTTGAGACGCGAGAGGTCGAGGGCCCGGAACTGGTCCCACTCGGTGAGGATCAGCAGGACGTCGGCCCCTTCGGCGGCCTCGTAGGGACCGGTGGTGAAGGTCACGCCGGGCAGCATCTTGACCGCCTCGTGGCCGCCCTCCGGATCGAAGGCCTGGACGGTCGCGCCCTTGGCCTGCAGGGCCGGGAGGATGTCGAGGCTGGGCGCGTCGCGCATGTCGTCGGTATTGGGCTTGAAGGTCACGCCCAGCACGCCGACGGTCTTGCCGGCCAGGTCCTCGGAGCCGAGGGCGGCGGCGACCTTGGCGGCCATGGCCTTCTTACGGGCGTCATTGACCTCGACGGTGGTCTCGATCAGCCGGGTGGGGGCACCATAGTCCTGGGCGGTCTTGACCAGGGCGATGGTGTCCTTCGGGAAGCAGGAGCCGCCATAGCCGGGACCGGCATTGAGGAACTTGGAGCCGATGCGCTTGTCCAGGCCGATGCCCTTGGCGACCTGCTGGACGTCGGCCCCGACCTTTTCGCAAAGGTCGGCCATCTCGTTGATGAAGGTGATCTTCATGGCGAGGAAGGCGTTGGCGGCGTACTTGATCAGCTCGCTGGTGCGGCGGCCGGTGAAGACGATCGGGGTCTCGTTGAGCGACAGCGGGCGGTAGAGCTCGCGCATCACCGCCTGGGCGCGCTCGTCCTCGGTGCCGACGACGACGCGGTCGGGCCGCTTGAAGTCCTCGATGGCGGCGCCCTCGCGCAGGAACTCGGGGTTGGAGACCACGGCGAACTGGGCGTCCGGCCGCACGCGGCGGGTGATGGCCTCGACCTCGTCGCCGGTGCCGACCGGGACGGTGGACTTGGTGACGATGACGGTGAAGCCGTCGATAAGGCCGGCGATCTCCTCGGCGGCGGCATAGACATAGGACAGGTCGGCATGGCCGTCGCCGCGGCGGGTGGGGGTGCCGACGGCGATGAACACCGCATCGGCCTCCTTGATGGCGGCGGCACCGTCGAGGGTGAAGGACAGGCGGCCCTCGCGCACATTGCGCGCCACCAGATCATCCAGGCCCGGCTCGAAGATCGGGATCTCGCCGCGCTCAAGGCGCTCGATCTTGCCCGGATCCTTGTCCACGCACGTCACCACGTGCCCGAAGTCTGCAAAGCACGCCCCGGACACCAGTCCAACATAGCCCGTGCCGATCATCACTACGCGCATGGAATCCTCATTTGCGACCGCTCCCGGCCGGGAGCGAGATGAACCATCGCCTGCTCGTCACGCGTTTTTCGTGACGCTGCAACCTTCGACCCGACACA
>NZ_QAII01000117.1 GCF_003060965.1 Caulobacter sp. HMWF025
GGGACAGTTGATGACCGACGTGAACGGCGGCGAGATTTCGGTCGAGGGACGCCCCGGCGCCGGGGCCGAACTGGTCCAGGGGATGGCCGAGGCGGCCGCCCGCCGGCCCCGCCGAAAGGACATCCGCCCCCTGGCCCACCTTCTGCCGTTCGTGCGCTCGCATGTCGGCGATGCCCTGGCCGCCGGCTTCTTCCTGCTGTTCTCGACCGGGGCCACCCTGGGCCTGACGGCGGCCTTCAAGGGTGTGATCGACAAGGGATTCGCCAGTGGGGCCTCCTCGGCCGTCAACGGGGCCTTCATGGCGCTGGGAGCGGTGGCCCTGGTGCTGGCCGTGGCGACCTCGCTGCGCTTTTTCTTCGTCACCCGGCTGGGCGAGCGGGTCGTGGCCGACCTGCGGCGCAAGCTCTATGGCCATACCCTGTCGCTGGACCCGGCCTATTTCCTCAAGACCCGCACCGGCGAGGTGCTGTCGCGCCTCACCACCGATGTGACGATCATCGAGACCCTGGTCGGCTCGTCGGCGTCGATCGCCCTGCGCAACACCCTCAGCCTGCTGGGCGGCCTCGGCTATATGGCCGTGGTCAGCCCCCGGCTGGCGGGATTCATCGTGCTGATGGTGCCGGTGGTGCTGGCCCCGATGTTCCTGATGGGTCGCAAGGTGCGCAAGCTGTCGGCCACGGCCCAGGACCGCTTTGCCGACGCCGTCGGCTATGCCGGCGAGAGCCTGGATGCGCTGGACACGGTCCAGGCCTTCGGCCGCGAGGAGACCTCGGCGGGCCGCTTCGGCACGGCCGTCGAGACCGCCTATCAGGCCTCGATCAAGCGGGTCGGGGCGCGGGCCGGCATGACGGCGGTGGTCATTGTCCTGGCCTTCGGCGGCATTACCCTGCTGCTGTGGACCGGCGCGCATCTGGTGCTGTCGGGCGAGATGACCGGCGGCACCCTGGCCCAGTTCGCCCTGCTGGCGATCATGGCGGCCGGCTCGGTCGGCGCGCTCGGCGAAGTCTGGGGTGACGTGCAGAAGGCGGCCGGGGCCATGGACCGCATCTCCGAGCTGCTCAATTCCGAGCCCGGAATCGCCGCCCCCGAAAAGCCTGCCACCCTGCCGAGCCCGGCCACCGGGGCCATCGCCTTCCGGGATGTGGTGTTCGCCTATCCCGGCCGCCCGGACCTGCCGGCCCTGAACGGCTTTGATTTGACCGTCAGGCCCGGTGAGACGGTTGCGCTGGTCGGACCCTCGGGCGCGGGCAAGAGCACCGTCCTGCGCCTGCTCCTGCGCTTCTATGACCCCCAGCAGGGGGCGATCCAGCTCGACGGCGTGGACCTGCGCGACGCCGACCCGGCCGAGGTGCGGGCCCGCATGGCCCTGGTGGCCCAGGACTCGCCGCTGTTCTCGGGCACGGCCATGGACAATATCCGCTTCGGCCGCGAGGACGCCACCGAGCAGGAGGCCCGCGACGCCGCCGAGGCGGCCCAGGCGACCGGCTTCCTCGAGGCCCTGCCGCAGGGCTTCGATACCCCGGTCGGCGAGCGCGCCAAGACCCTGTCAGGCGGCCAGCGCCAGCGCCTGGCCATCGCCCGTGCCCTGGTTCGCCAGGCTCCGATCCTGCTGCTCGACGAGGCCACCAGCGCCCTCGACGCCGAGAACGAGCGGCTGGTCCAGCAGGCCCTGCACGAGGCGATGAGCGAGCGCACCACCCTCGTAATCGCCCACCGCCTGGCCACCGTGCTGAAGGCCGACCGCATCGTGGTCATGGAAGACGGCCGGGTGGTCGAGCAGGGCACTCACGCCGAGCTCACGGCCCTCGGCGGGCTCTATGCGCGCCTGGCCAAGCTGCAGTTCGGGGTGGAGGCGGCTTGATAATCCTCCCCCTGGAAGGGGGAGGATCTTACTTCGCCAGATCCGCCGGTGTCGTCGGCTCACTGATCACCGCCGCCATGGCCTTCCAGCGGGCGTCCTGACCCGGCCCGGCCCGCTCGACATGGCCACGGACCATGTCCTGGCCGAGATTGTAGTTGATCACGTACGAGCGGTAGGTCTCGATGAAGCTCAGGCGCTTTTCGGCCCGGGCCACCGAGCTGAGGCCGTATTTGGCCAGGGCGGCGACAGCGGCCTGTTTGTCCATCTTTCCCGACAGATAGGCATCGGCGATGGTGTTCTCGCTGCTGGCCAGATCGGCCTTGGCGCGCATCAGCGCGTCATAGGCCTCGGCACCGGCCGGATCGAGACCGGCCAGCGGATAGAGGGTTTCGCGCTCGAACTTCAGTTTTTCGGCCCCGGGAAAGGCCAGGCCGATGCCGTAGTTGGCGGAGCCCTCGGCGATCAGGGATTGCGGTGAGAACAGCGGATAGACCGAGAATTCGACCCAGCCCCTGGCCTTGGTCAGCTTTTCTTCCAGCAGGGCGTTCAGCACATGGTGGCCGGGATAGCCCTCGTGGCAGCCCAGATCGACGGCGCGGCTGATCGGTACCGGCAGGTCGGTATTGATCTCGATCAGGCTGTGGGCGCCGCCCTGGTACCAGTTATAGCCGCTCCAGGGCTTCTTGGTGACGAAGGCCAGGTCGAACTTCTCGGCCGGCGGCAGAGGGATGTGGGCCGCCGTGCGGGCCTTGCAGGCGGCGATGGCGGCCTTCATCACCGGCTCCAGCCGGTCGGCGGGGATCGTGTACCGGGCCTGGAAGGCGTCAACGCGAGCGGCCAGATCGCCCTGACCGGGGACCAGCGTGTCGATGCGGGTCAGGACCGGATCATAGCTCTCCAGCGCCTTCAGCGGCGGGCGCACGCCAAACAGCCCCTCGGCCTCGTCCTGGAAGCTGAACTTGGTGCCCTCCAGCATGGAGAGTCGCGTCTCGGCGGCTTTCAGCTGACCCAGCATGAAGGCCTTGCGGCGGCGCTCGTCGGCCGACAGGGCGGTGTCGGGGATGGCCCGGGTCGCGGCGGTCAGGCGCAGGGCCTCGGCCTTCAGGGCCGGTACGGCGCGCGGTGCGGCCTTGGCGGCGTCCGCCCAGGCCTTGGGACCGTAATAGGCGTCGACATAGCCCGGCTCGCGCTCGCCGGCCTCCAGCGTCAGGTGCACGAAGTCGGTCGCAATCTGGTCCAGGTCCTTGGGCCCCGGCGCCGCTAGGGCGGACGCGCCGGCCAGCAGGGTCACGGCCAGGGTGGCCAGGGCGGCGGCGCGGCGGATCGGCATGTCGGAGGTCCCCAGAAGACGGCAAGGCGGGCAGGCTGCACCAAGCCGCCCCGTCGGGGCAAGACTGCGCGGGCGGCCCTAGCTCTGGGCCAGACTGATCCGGGCCAGGTCTCCGGTCCAGCCGCGCCGGGCTTCGGCCTCATGCGCGGTGGCCGCCTCGTTCAGGCCCAGACGTCGCTCGGCCTGGGCCAGGACGCTGAGCGTGATCGGATCCTTGGGACGGCGGGCCAGGGTCGCGCGGGCCTCGTCGGCCGCGCCGCGCGCGTCGCCCGAGGACAGCAGGGCCGCGGCGAGGCTGCGCCGCACCGGATACCACCACAGGGGCGGATCGGTGATGTCGCGGAAGCGGGTCTCCTCCAGGGTCGCCGCCTTGCGGAAGGCCCGGGCCGCGTCGGCGGGGCGGTTCTCCAGCAGGGCGATGCGGCCCTCCAGCACCAGCCGGGCCACCCGCGTCGCATCGGCC
>NZ_QAII01000118.1 GCF_003060965.1 Caulobacter sp. HMWF025
AGCAGGGTTTGCGGCCGCTTTGGGTTGATCCCCCCGACGGCTGCGCTAGGAGTAGCCCGCCCGCCCTGTTCGTGTGGAAATCTCGGGGGCGCGGTCCCATCTCTGTCCGGCGCCGTTCGCAGGCGCGTCTCAAGGCGAAGATCCATGGCTCAATACGACGTCGTCATCATCGGGGGCGGTCCCGGCGGCTACAATGCGGCGATCCGCGCCGGTCAGCTGGGCCTGAAGGTCGCCATCATCGAGGGGCGCGGCACGCTGGGCGGGACCTGCCTGAACGTCGGCTGCATGCCGTCCAAGGCCCTGCTGCACGCGTCTGAGGTCTATGCCGCCGCCGCCGGTGGTGAGCTGGCCACCCTCGGGATCGAGGTCAAGCCGAAGCTGAACCTGCCGCAGATGATGAAGCAGAAGGCCGACAGCGTCGAAGCCCTGACCAAGGGCGTCGAGTTTCTGATGAAGAAGAACAAGGTCGACTACATCAAGGGCTGGGGCCGCATCGACGGACCGGGCAAGGTTGTGGTCAAGGCCGCCGACGGAACCGAGACGGTGCTTGAGGCCCGCAATATCGTCATCGCCACGGGCTCGGAGCCCACGCCGCTGCCGGGCATCACCGTCGACAACAATCGCATCGTCGATTCGACCGGGGCCCTGACCCTGCCGGAAGTGCCCAAGAGCCTGGTGGTGATCGGGGCCGGCGTCATCGGTCTGGAACTCGGCTCGGTCTGGCGCCGCCTCGGGGCCGAGGTTACGGTCGTCGAGTTCCTCGACCGCATCTGCCCGGGCCTGGACAATGATACCGCCAAGGTCTTCCAGCGCAGCCTGACCAAGCAGGGCTTCAAGTTCCAGCTGGGGGCCAAGGTCACCGGGGCCAAGGCCTCGGCCAAGTCGGTGTCGCTGACGGTCGAGCCCGTTGCCGGCGGCGAGGCCCAGACCCTGACCGCCGACTATGTGCTGGTCGCCATCGGCCGCCGTCCCTTCACCCAGGGCCTCGGCCTGGAGACGGTCGGCATCACGCCCGACAAGCGCGGCATGATTGCCAACGACCACTTCAAGACCAGCGCCCCCGGCGTCTGGGTGATCGGTGACGTGACCAGCGGTCCGATGCTGGCCCACAAGGCCGAGGACGAAGGCGTGGCCTGTATCGAGCTGATCGCCGGCAAGGCGGGTCACGTGAACTACGACCTGATCCCCGGCGTGATCTATACGAGCCCGGAAGTCGCCACCGTCGGCAAGACCGAGGAAGAGCTGAAGGCCGCGGGCATCGCCTACAAGGTCGGCAAGTTCCCGTTCAGCGCCAACAGCCGCGCCAAGATCAACCACGAGGGCGAGGGCCAGGTGAAGGTTCTGGCCGATGCCGCGACCGACCGCATCCTGGGCGTCCACATGGTGGGCCCCAATGTCGGCGACATGATCGGCGAATACTGCGTGGCCATGGAGTTCGGCGGCGCGTCGGAAGACGTGGCCCGCACCTGCCACCCGCACCCGACCCGGTCGGAGGCCCTGCGCCAGGCCGCCATGGGCGTCGAAGGCTGGACCATGCAGGCTTAAGCCTGCCAGGTCTGCAGAAAATCAGGGGCGGGTCACCGGAGCCGGTGTCCCGCCCCTGTTCGTTCAGGCCTCCGGTGAGACGGCCCTGAATTCCGCCAGCTGCGCCGCAAAGGCCCGCTGGAAGGCCGGCCGGGCCTCGGCCCGGGCGATATAGGTCGAAAGGGCCGGAACCTCTTCCAGCAGGCCGCTGCCCTTCAGGCGCTGCAGCACGCTGACCATCATCAGATCACCGGCGCTGAACCCGGCCTCCAGCCACTCCGCCTCGCCCAGGGCGAGGGCCAGTTCGGCGAGCCGCCGGCGGACGCGGTCGTCCAGTAGGGGCTGCCGCGCCGCCTGCCAGGGGGCGTCGTGCTCGACCAGCAGGGCCATGGAGCGCTCGACGATCGGTGGCTCGACCGTATTGAGCGCGGCGAACATCCACATGATGGCCCGGGCGCGGAGCCGGGGCTCATCCGGCAGAAGGCCCTGGTTTTGCTCTGCAATGTGCAGGACGATCGCGCCGGACTCGAACAGGACGAGGTCGTCGTCCTCAAGGGTCGGGATCTGGCCGAACGGCTGCCGGGCCCGATGGGCCGGTGTCCTGAGGTCGTCGAAGGACAGCGGCAGCACCTCATAGGCCAGACCGACCTCCTCGAGGGCCCAGCGAACCCGCATGTCACGGGCCAGGCCCCGGCCGCGATCCGGCGAGCGTTCGAAAGCGGTGAGGCGAAGGCTCATGCGGAAGCTCCCTGCTCAGGCCGGGGAGAGGGGCCCGGCGCGGGGGCAGATTTCCCCGGATCCGGCCCAGAAAAAAGCCCCACCGGTGTCCCGGCGGGGCTCGAGTTGTTTTTCAGGGGAGGAACGCCCCGAGGGGATGGGGCGCTTACGCGGCACTAAACCTTAGAATTCTTCCCAGTCGTCGCTCGAGGCGGCAGGCTTGGCCGAGCCGGCGAAGGCGGCCAGCTTGGCCTGGGCGGCGCGGACCGGATTGGCACCGGGGCGGCTGTGCGACGAGGCGGGCTGCAAGGTCGGACGCGACACCGGCGGCGGGGCGGCCGGGCGGCGGTTGACGCGGGTCGAGGCCACAGCCTCGGAGCCATTGACCCGGAAGCGCGAGATCATCTGCATCAGGTTGCCGGCCTCGCCCTTCAGCGAGTGGCTGGCGGCGGTCGACTGCTCGACCATGGCCGCGTTCTGCTGAACGGTCTGGTCCATCTGGTTGACGGCGGCATTCACCTCGTTGAGGCCGGTCGCCTGTTCGGCACCGCCGGCGGCGATTTCGCTGACCAGGGCGTCGATCTCGCTGACCTTGGCGACGATGGCCTGCAGGGCCTCGCCGGTCTGGCCGACCATGGCCACACCCTGGCCGACCTGCTGGCTGGAGGTCGAAATCAGGGTCTTGATCTCCTTGGCGGCGTCGGCCGAGCGCTGGGCCAGGGCCCGCACTTCCTGGGCGACGACGGCGAAGCCACGACCGGCTTCACCGGCCCGGGCCGCTTCAACCCCGGCGTTCAGGGCCAGCAGGTTGGTTTGGAAGGCGATTTCGTCGATGACGCCGATAATCTGGCTGATCGACTGCGACGACTTCTCAATCTGGTTCATGGCGTCGACGGCACCGCGCACCACGATGCTGGAGCGTTCGGCGTCGGCGCGGGTCGAGCCCACGACCTTGGAGGCTTCGACGGCACCGGCCGACGAGCGCTTCACCGTGGCGGTGATCTCGTCGAGAGCGGCGGCGGTTTCTTCCAGGCTGGCGGCCTGCTGCTCGCTGCGGCGCGACAGGTCGTCGGCGGCCGAGGCGATTTCGTCAGAGCCGGCCCCGATGCTGCTGGCGGCGTGGACGATGGTGCGCATCGCCTCTTCCATCTGGGTGATGGCGCCGTTGAAGTCGCTTTGCAGGCGCTGATAGGCCTCGGGGAAGTGCTGGTCGACGCGGTAGGTCAGATCGCCTTCGGCCAGGCGGTTCAGGCCGGTGGCGATGTGTTCCATGACGAAGGCCTGCTCGCGGGCGGCGGCATCGGCGGCCTCCTGGTTGCGACGGCGTTCGGCTTCGGTTTCAGCGCTCAGGCGCTGCTGGTTGGCTTCGGCGGTGCGCAGGGCCAGGGCATTGTCCTTGAACACCTGGACCGAGCGGGCCATCGCACCGACCTCGTCCTTGCGCTGGGCCCCGATCACATCGACGTCGACCGAGCCCTGGGCCAGGGTTTCCATGGTCCGCGACAGGTTGGTCAGGGGGCGCGAGATCTTGGCGCTGCCGATCCAGATGGCGAAGGCCAGGGCGGCACCGGCCGAGATCAGACCGAACAGGATGCTGAAGAGGGTGCCGGCCGCGGCATCCTTCTTCGCTTCCTCGACCATGATCCGGGTTTCGTCGGCATGGGTGTTGGTGAACTTGCTGACGTCCTTGTTCAGGCTGGAGATGTCCGGATCGATCACGGCCATCACCATGATCGCCGCCTCGTCGGCGTCCATCAGGGCCAGGTCGGCACCCTGGCGGGCGCTGGAATAGATCTTCTCAAGGCGGGTGCTGAAGTCCGCCAGGGTCTTGGCGGCGGCGGGATCGGCCTTCTTGACGGCCGCGATGCGCTCCTTGGCTTCCTTGTAGGCGACGTCCATTTCCTGGCTCGCGGCCTGGGCCTCGGGCGAGCTACCCGTGTTGGACACGGTGCGATAGGCCGCATAGCCGATGGTCATGATCCGGCGGTTGAAGCGCGAGGCTTCCAGCTCGGCCGGGGCGCGCTGTTCGACGAGAACCGTGGTGGCATCCTCGGATTTCTTCGCCTGCCAGACCCCCATGCCGACGATGGCCAGGGCCACCACGGTGAGGATCACGGCGGGCAGCGCCACCTTGGTCGAAATCTTGAGATCGTCGAATTTCATCACTAAACCCCTGATCCGCCGCGCGCGCTCGTCGGGCGAGCGTCGGTTGTTGTGCCCTACAAGCACTGACCCCCGTAAAAACGCGGTTAATCCAGCCAATTAACTTCAAGACCCGGGATGAACCGCGACAGTACGTCGCAGGTTTACTGGCCGTGGGGGTGGGCCCGACCGTAGGCGGCCATCAGACCGGCGGCGTCGACCTGGGTATAGCGCTGGGTGGTCGACAGCGAGGCGTGGCCGAGCAGGTCCTGAATCGCGCGCAGGTCCGCGCCGGCCCCCAGCAGGTGGGTGGCAAAGGCGTGGCGCAGGGCGTGGGGCGTCACCCGGTCCGACAGGCCAAGGCGGCCCCGCAACCGCTGGACCGTCGCCTGCATGTGGCGCGGAGACAGGGGGCCGCCGCGCCGGGCCCGGAACAGCGGCTCGTCCGGGGACAGGACGAAGGGCAGGGCGGCGACATAGGCGTTGATGGCGGCCTGCACCGCCGGCAGCACCGGGACAATGCGGGTCTTGCCGCCCTTGCCGATGATCCTGAGGCTGTTGCCGAGCGGGGCGTCACGACGGGTCAGGGACAGGCCTTCGCTGATGCGCAGCCCGCAGCCCCAGAGCAGGGTCAGGACGGCTTCGTCGCGGGCGATCTCCCAGTCTTCGTAGTCGGGATCCGCCCCGGCCTCCTCCAGCAGGTCATGGGCCTGGGTTTCGGTGACCGGGCGCGGCAGGCCCACCTGCAGGCGGGGGCCACGCACCAGCTCGACGGCACTGTTGGGGGTGGCCAGACGCAGGTCGAGAAAGCGGTGAAAGGCCCGGATCGAGGACAGGGTCTGGGCCAGGGAGCGTGGGGCCAGGCCCTCTTCGCCCTCGCGACGAAAGGCCAGATAGGCGCGCAGGTCGGCGGCCGAGACCGCACCCAGTAGGTCCAGGGTGACGGTCTCGCCGTGATGGCGGGCCAGAAAGTTCAGATAGGCCAGAACATTGTCGCCATAGGCCCGGACAGTCCGGGGCGAGGCGCGGCGCTCGTGGGTGAGATGGTCCAGCCAGGCGGCTAGGGCCTCCCGGCCGTCGGGCCGGGCCAGGCTCACAGGACGGGCCAGCGCTCGGCGGTACGCTCGACCACGCGGGCCAGGAAGGCCACCAGTTCGGAGCCCATGTCGGGCGTGAAGGCTTCGGGGTCCGACGAGCCGAAGGCGAGGATGCCCTGACGCGAGGGCTCCCACAGGGCCAGGCGGACGATGGCCATGCTGCGGATGTGGTCCAGCTTGTCGCCGAACAGGCCCAGCGCCGGGGCATAGAAGCCCATGCGCGCCACGGCATGTTCGCCCATCAGCATGTCGATCTGACCCTCGATCAGGCCGTACCAGCCGGCGGGGACCCGGCCGGGGCCTTCCAGGACGATGACGCCGGTGGTCAGGCCGAAGCGCAGGGTGGCCATCTCGTCGACGCGACGCGCCAGGTCGGAGTGGTTGCGGGCGTCCAGCAGGTCGATGACCGCCGCATGGGTCTGGGCCTGGGCCGAGAAGTTGGCGCGGGCCGTGGCTTCGATCTCGCGCCGAACATGGGCTTCGCGCTTGTGTGCGGCCGCAGCCCGGGCCAGGGCCGCCGGTCCGAAGTCGATGACATTGCCGCCGTCGACCCGCAGGCCCAGTTCGCCCAGCAGGCCGCTATCGTCGCGCAGGAACTCCGGCTCATCCCGCAGGAAGGCGCGGACGGCTTCGGGGTCAACGGCCTGCATCATGGCTTGAGTTGCATCGCTCATTGTCGGTCCACTCCGCCCCGGGGGCATTTACTCAGACGGCGACATCAAGACCCAAGGCGGTTAACAGCGACTTGATGGCCGGGACGATGCGTCCTCTCGACCCCGCCGGCCTTTCGCGGCAGAAGCTGATTCCCATGCCGCGTATCGCCTCCGTTCTTTTGCCCATGCCGCTGCCGGAGGCGTTCGACTATGCCGAGCCGGAGGGGCTGGGCCTGTCGGTCGGCGATCATGTCACCGTGCCGCTGGGCCCCCGCGTGATTCGGGGTGTCGTCACGGCCCTGCGGGACGGGACCGGCGGCAACCGGCCCCTGAAGCCGGTTCTGGAACGGCTTGACGATCCGCCCCTGCCGCCCGGGGTCCTGACCTTCATCGACTGGGCAGCGCGCTATTCGGTGGACGTCCCCGGCTGGCCGCTGGCCATGGCCCTGCGCGGCCTGCGCCATCCGCCGCCCAAGCCCGACCGGGTGCTGGTCCTCAGCGGAACCCAGTCGGCCCGGATGACGCCGGCACGCCTGAAGGTCCTGGCCGCCGCCGAGGCCGGGCCGATGTCCGGTGCGGCCCTGGCCAGCCTGGCCGGGGTTTCTGCGGGGGTCGTCAAGGGGCTGGTCGACGAGGGGGCCCTGGTGGTCGAGCTGGTCGAGGCCGACAACAGCTTCCCCGCGCCGGACCTGTCCCTGCCGCCCCAGAGCCTTAACCCCAGCCAGCAGGCCTGCGCTGACGTTCTGTCGGAGATGCTGGGCCTGGGCGGGTTTCAGGCGGCGCTGCTCGACGGGGTAACCGGCTCGGGCAAGACCGAGGTCTATCTGGAGGCCGTCGCCGCCGCCCTGGCCGAGGACCCCGACAGTCAGGTGCTGATCCTGCTGCCCGAGATCGCCCTGACCCAGGCGGTGATGAGCCGCTTTGCCCAGCGCTTCGGGGCCATGCCGGCCGAGTGGCACTCCGGCGTCGCCCCGCCCCGGCGTCGCAAGGTCTGGGAAGGCGTAGCCAGCGGCCGGGCCAGGATCGTGGTCGGGGCTCGCTCGGCCCTGTTCCTGCCGTTCCGCAAGCTGCGGCTGATCGTGGTCGACGAGGAGCATGACAGCTCGTTCAAGCAGGAAGAGGGATTCATCTATCAGGCCCGCGACCTGGCCGTGGCCCGGGCCAAGATCGAGGCGGCGCTGGTGGTGCTGGCCTCGGCGACGCCGTCGCTGGAAAGCCTGTGGAACGCCCAGAGCGGCCGCTATCGCTGGCTGCGCCTCAGTGCGCGGCACGGGGCGGCGCAACTGCCCGACATCGGCCTGATCGACATGCGCGAGACCCCGCCCGAGGCCGGCCGCTGGCTGTCGCCGCCGCTGGTCAAGGCGATGAGCGTCACCCTCGCCCGGGGCGAGCAGTCGATGCTGTTCCTCAATCGCCGGGGCTATGCGCCCCTCGTGCTGTGCCGGGCCTGCGGCGATAAGATGAAGTCACCCGACACCGACAGCTGGCTGGTCGAGCACCGCTATACCGGGCGGCTGGTCTGCCATCTGACGGGCTTTTCGATGAAGAAGCCGGAGGCCTGTCCGTCGTGCGGAGCGAAGGACAGCTTGGTCTCGATCGGGCCCGGCGTGGAGCGGGTCGAGGAAGAGGCGCGCTATCTGTTTCCCACCGCGCGCATTGCGGTGTTTTCCTCCGACACGGTGATGGACGCGGCCGGGGCCCGGGCGCTGGTCGACAGCATGGCGGCCGGCGAGATCGATATCCTGGTGGCCACCCAGGCCGCCGCCAAGGGCCACAACTTTCCCAACCTGACCCTGGTCGGGGTGGTCGATGCCGACCTGTCCCTGCGCGGCGGCGACCTGCGGGCCGGCGAGCGGACCTTCCAGCTGCTGGCTCAGGCGGCGGGCCGGGCCGGGCGGCACGAGAAGCCGGGCCGGGCCCTGCTGCAGACCTATACGCCGGACCATGCCGTGCTTCAGGCCCTGAAAGCCCAGGACCGTGACGCCTTCGTCGAGGCCGAGATGCGGATGCGCGAGGAAGCCGGCCTGCCGCCGTTCGGCCGCCTCGCTGCGGTGATCGCCTCCGGCCCCGACCCGGTGGCCCTCGAGGCCTATGTCGAGGCCCTGGCGGCGGCGATCCCCAATGCCGAGGGGGTCGAGGTGTTCGGGCCGGCCGATGCGCCTCTCGGGCTGGTGCGTGGACGCCGCCGCAAGCGTTTCCTGGTCCGGGCTGATCGCAAGGTGGACCTGCAGGGCTTCATGGCAGCCTGGCGGGCCCGGGCGAAGGTCCCGAACTCTGTGCGGGTCGTGATCGATATTGATCCGTACAGCTTCCTGTAATTCGTGTTTTGTTATTTCTGAAGTCATTGCCATTCAGTCGCATGAATAGATGCGTCTTCGTGTCACATATTCACGTCTGAAATCCTCCGGTCAGAAAGGTGTCCAGGGAAGAAATCCAGATCTGTGACGGGCACGGTAAACAAGTACCCGCCTTTCTGGGACATGCCGGGAGGATATCTTTTGAAAACGCTTGTCACGTCGTTGGCCTTGGCCCTCTGTCTGGCCGGAGCCGGTGCGGCCATGGCCCAGGCTCCCGCAGCCCCTCCCACCGTGATCAGCGGGGCAGGCGGGTCGATCCAGTCCCCCCTGTTCAAGGCCTGGATGACTGACTACCAGGCCGAGACCGGCCGGGTCATGACCTATCAGGGCCAGAACTCCGCGTTCGGAATCAGCCAGATCGAGGCCAAGGCCGCCGATTTCGGCGTCACCGCCATGCCGCTGTCGGACGCCGACCTGCAGGCCAAGGGGCTGAGCCAGTTTCCCTTCCTGATCAGCGGCACGGTGCTGGTGACCAATGTCCCGGGGCTGGAGAGCGGCAAGCTTCGGCTGGATGGGCCTCTGCTGGCGGCGATCTTCATGGGCGAGGTCACCAAGTGGAATGACCCGAAAATCAAGGCCGTCAATCCAGGCGTCGACCTGCCGGACTGGCCGATCACGGTGGCGCACCGCACTGATCCGGCCAGCATGACCCTGCTGCTGACCAGCTATCTGTCGGCCGTCAGTCCGGCCTGGAAGGCTGGTCCCGGGGCCGGCGAGACCGTCACCTGGCCGATCGGACTGGGCGGCAAGGGCAATGCCGGGATCAGCGAGATCATGGGCGGGACCATGGGCACCCTCGGCTATGTCGAATATGCCTATGCCCTCGATCACAAGCTCGACCTGGTGTCCCTGAAGAACCATGACGGGCTGTTCGTCGCGCCGTCGCCCGGGGGCTTTGCGGCCGTGGCGGCGGGGGCGAACTGGTCGGCGTCGAAGGGGTTCGGCGTGCCGACCCTGGATCAGCCGGGAGCGGCCAGCTGGCCGCTGGTGCTGGTCAGCTACGGTCTGCTGCGGGATGACGCGCCGGCGGACCGTCGCCGCCTGGTCACGGATTTCTTCGACTGGGGCTATGCCAAGGGCGACGCCCGGGTTTCGGCCCTCGGCTATGCGCCGGTCACGGCACCGGTGAAGGCGCTGGTCCGCAAGCTCTGGTCGACGGCTCCCTGACGCTTGAGCGACGCCGGTTCAGACGGTCGGCTCGTCCTTGACCAGGACGGGCGCGGCCTCCGGCATGCGCGAGCGCAGGGGCAGGGCCGGGATGAACAGGATCGTCACCAGGCCTGCCAGAACCACGACGACGCCGGCGACCATGATGCTGCGAACGGCGTGGACCAGGGCGGCCTTGAGCGCGGGATCAGCAGCGGCGTGGCCGGCATGCAGACCGGCCTCCATTGCCAGGCCCTGAAGCGCCCCGAGTGAGAGGGCCCCGTCCAGGCCGGCCAGGCTGTGGGTCAGCAGGGCTCCGGCCAGGGCTGCGCCGACTGTGGAGCCGATCTGGCGAAAGAACTGGTTGGAACTGGTGGCCACGCCGATGTCGCGCGGGTCGACGGCATTCTGGGTGGCGATGTTGAACAGGCTCTGGCCCGGCCCGAGGCCGAGCCCGACCACCAGCAGCATCAGGCAAAGGATCGGAAGACTGACCTTGCCCAGGAACAGGGACAGCAGGCCGACCCCGATCACCATCAGGACGGCGCCGGTCAGCATGAACGGCTTGTAGCGTCCGGTGCGGCTGACCAGCTGACCCGAAAGGGTGCTGCCGATGATCATGCCGCCCATCAGGGGCAGCATGGCCAGCCCGCTGGTGGTGGCGTTCACGCCCAGTCCCAGCTGCAGGTACAGCGGCAGGAACATCACCACGCCCATGAAGGCGGCCGAGATCAGGAAACCGGCGAGATTGGCGGTCGAGAAAGTCCGGTTGCGGAACAGGTGCGGCGGCAGGATCGGATTGCCGACGCGGGTTTCAACGGTGATGAACAGGCCGAGGGCCACCGCTGCGGCGGCGAACAGGCCGAGACTCTGGGGCGAGCTCCAGGCAAAGCTCTGGCCGCCCAGGCTGAGGGCCAGCAGCAGGGGCACGAAGGCGGTGATCAGCAGGGCGGCGCCCAGCACGTCGACTGCGCCCGACCGCTGATGCGGCAGGGCCGGCATCTTCACGATCACCATGAACAGCGACAGCAGGCTGAGCGGCAGGTTGACATAGAATACCCAGCGCCAGCCGGCGATGGTGTGGGCTCCGAACTGGACTGTGCCGTGGTCGGTGAAATAGCCGCCGATCAGCGGGCCCAGCACGCTGGCCAGGCCGAACACCGAGCCGAAGATGCCTGCGAACTTGCCGCGCTCGCGCGGCGGATAGAGGTCGGCGATGATGGCGAAGGCGGTGGTGAACAGGGCTCCGCCGCCGATCCCCTGCAGGGCCCGGAACACGATCAGCTGGACCATGCCGCTGACCCCGAAGACCGGGCCGAACTCGCCGGACAGGCCTGACAGCCAGGAGCCGGCCAGGAAGATCAGGATACCGGTGACCAGGACCGGCTTGCGCCCGTAGATGTCGCCCAGCTTGCCCCAGATCGGCACCATGACCGTCGAGGTCAGCAGATAGGCCGTGGTCACCCAGGAATAGAGGGTCAGGCCGTGCAGGTCGGCGATGATCCGCGGCATCGCGGTGGAGACGATGGTCTGGTCCAGCGCGCTGAGCAGGAAGACGATCATCAGGGCCCCGAGCGTCAGGCGTCGCTCGGCATCGCTGAAGGGTTGGCCGGTCATGGAAGGATAGAAGCCCCTGGCCCTGCCCCGGCGATCCGGGGAGGGTTCGGGACACGCTCTAGAACCTTTCCGGACCGGATGGAATCACCCGGCCCGGAACGGGACGATGGCGCAGGTCTACTGACCGGCGGCCTGCTTCTTCTCCGCAGCCCGTCGGGACAGCATGTTCAGGCCCTCGACCCCGGCCGAGAAGGCCATGGCCGTGTAGATGTAGCCCTTGGGAACATGCATGCCGAAGGCTTCGGCGATCAGGACGGTGCCGATCATCAGCAGGAAGCCGAGCGCCAGCATCACCACAGTCGGGTTCTTGTTGATGAAGTTGGCCAGCGGGTCGGCGGCCAGCAGCATCACGGTCACCGCGACGAGCACGGCGACCACCATGACCGGCAGGTGCTCGGTCATGCCGACGGCGGTCAGGATCGAGTCGATCGAAAACACCAGGTCGAGCAGGATGATCTGGAAGATAGCCGAGCCGACATTCGAGATCGCCGCGCCCGTCTTGTCGAGGACGTCGTGGCTTTCCTGCTTGGTGTCGACGCTGTGGTGGATTTCCTTGGTCGCTTTCCAGATCAGGAACAGGCCACCGGCAAACAGGATCAGGTCGCGCCAGGAGAAGGCGGTTTCGAACGAGGGCTCGCCGTGCGCGCCGAGCGGACCCACGATCCCGAGATCGAATACCGGCTTGGTCAGGCCGACGATGAAGGCGATCGTCGACAGCAGAACCAGGCGCATGATCAGGGCCAGCGAGATGCCGATCCGGCGCACCCTCTGACGGTGCTCGGGCGCCAGCTTGTTGGACAGGATGGAGATAAAGATCAGGTTGTCGATGCCGAGCACGACTTCCATGACGATCAGGGTGATCAGGGCGGCCCAGACGGTGGGGTCTGCGGCAAGTTGAAGGAGTTCGTTCATCGTCCCGTTCTAAGGTTCCGGTCTGGAATACGCGTCTCTGCCCACCCCCCGGCGGGCACCGTCCATGCAAGGGACGCGACGGAAGCCCCCAGGCTTCGCCAAACCGGACTGAAAGTATGCCTGACGCCGCCAATATCAAGTCCCTGACCGCCCTGCGGTTCCTGGCGGCCTTCTGGGTGGTGATGTTTCACTACTGGCCCAACCTTGCGACCGGCTTCACCCCGGCCTTTGCAGCCAAGGGCTATCTGGGCGTCGAGGCCTTCTTCACCCTGTCGGGCTTCATCCTCTGCCATGTCTATCTGCAGGGCTTCGGGGAGGGCCGGTTTCGCTACGGCGACTTCCTGTGGAACCGGGTGGCGCGGGTCTATCCCCTGCATCTGGCGACCCTGGTCGGCGTGGGGCTGATGGCCGCCGCCGCCGGACTGGCCGGGGTGGCGGTGGACCGCAACATGCTGGCCTGGGAGGCCCTGCCGGCCAACCTGCTGATGGTCCATGCCTGGGGCTTTGCGCCCGTATCGGGATGGAACCATGCCTCCTGGTCGATCTCGGCCGAGTGGTTTGCCTATCTGACCTTTCCGGCCTTCGCCTTCGCGGCCTGGCGGCTGCGCCACCGGCCCTGGCTGGCCGTCGTCCTGGCGCTGGGCCTGATCGCCGGACTCTATCCCGCCTTCGAGCGTCTGGCCGGCTTTCCGCTGACCGAGGCCACCATCCAGTGGGGCGCGCTGCGCATCGTGCCGTGTTTCGCCTATGGCTGCGCCCTGCATGCCCTCTGGCGCTCGGCGGTGATTCCCGCGCGCTGGGCCGTGCCCCTTGCCGCAATAATGGGCGCCCTGGTCGCGATCGCGGTGCAGGTCCAGGCCCCCGATGCGGTGATTGTCATGGTCCTCGGCGGCCTCATTCTGGGTTTGGCCGGCCTGTCCTCGAGCGGGTCGACCTTCGCGACCCAAAGCATTCCCGTCTATCTGGGTGAGATCAGCTATTCGACCTACATGATCTGCATCCCGTGGAAGATCATCTCGGTCAATCTAGCGACCCGGGTTCTCGGTATCGATGGTGAGCAACTGCCACTCACGGTCTGGCTGGTGATTGTCGCCGCACTCGTCCCGCTCTCGGCAGGCTCGTATCACCTGATCGAGAATCCGGCCCGACACTGGCTCAAATCTCTGGGGAAAACCTGGGGACAGCGGCGACCTGCCACAGCCGGTGCCTGAGAAACACTCTTTTCACAGGTCTCTGGCAAGGTTACTGCTTGGTTGAGTGAGGCGGGGGAGTTCCCACAGCATGACGAAACGGACGAGAACCCTCTGGGGTTCCCTGGCCGCTGCCGCCATGATCAGCCTGCTGCCGGTCTCCGGAGCAGTCGCTGACGGCTATTGGCAGTGCGTTCCGTTTGCACGTCTGATGTCGGGCATCCAGATCTTCGGTGACGCCCGCACCTGGTGGAGCCAGGCCGCCGGCAAGTATGACACCGGCACGGTTCCCAAGATCGGCTCGGTGCTCTCGTTCAAGCCGACCGGCCGCATGACCCTGGGCCACGTGGCCTTCGTCAGCCAGGTCCTGACCGATCGCGTCATCCAGGTGACCCACGCCAACTGGTCCGTCATCGACGGCGGCCGCGGCCAGGTCGAGACGGATGTCACCGTGGTCGACGTCTCGCCGAACGGCGACTGGAGCGAGGTCAAGGTCTGGTACGACCCGATCCGCGATCTGGGCACCACGGTCTATCCGACCCACGGCTTCATCTACCAGAACGCCCAAGCGACGAAGATCGCTGCGGCGACCAGCAAGATCGCCCTGGCCCAGAACGCCGTGGTCTCGGTGGCCAAGCAGGCCGCCAACCAGGTGGCCGCCTCGGTTCGCGCCTCGCCGCTGGACATCATCACCCAGGCCGCCGACTCCACCGACCGTATTGCCGCCCTGATCGAGGCCGCAACCCAGTCGGACAGCGACAAGCCCGCACCCCCGCGCTAACGCCGCGTTGACCTTGTCGTCGCGGTGGGCCATTCCCGGCCTGTGACGGGGCTGGTTGAACCATGCTGAGAATTCTGCGCCACGGCGCGCCGGGCTTTGAACCGGTCATCGTCAGTCCCGACTGGCGGCTCCCGGCTGACGCCGTGTGGGTCGAACTGGTCGATCCCTCGCGGGCCGAGGAAGTGGCGGTTGAGAAATCGATCGGCCTGCTGCTGCCGACGCGCGAGGAGATGGCCGAGATCGAGGCCTCCTCGCGCCTCTATCAGGAGGACGGCGGCACCTTCATGACCGCCACCATCCTGGTCAATGCCGACGGCGACCTGCCGACGGCCGCGCCCGTGACCTTCGTGCTGACCGGCCAGCGGCTGGTGACCATCCGCTATGTCGAGCCACGGGCCTTTTCGGTCTTTGCCGCCCAGGCCGAGCGGCAGCCCAGCCTGTGCCCCAACGGTCCGCAGACCTTCCTCGGCCTGCTGGACGCCATTGTCGACCGCACGGCCGACATCCTCGAACGTACCGCCAGTGAGGTCGAGGCCCAGTCCCGGGCGATCTTCAGCCGGCCGCGCGGCGGGGCCTTCGAGCAGATCCTCAACCGCCTGGGCCGGGCCCAGAACGTCAATGCCAAGGCCCGCGACAGTCTCGTCAGCCTGGCCCGCCTGCTCAGCTTCGCCTCCCTGGCCACACAGTTCGAGGGCGATCGTGACCTGCGCGACCACCTCAAATCCCTGCAGCGCGACGTGCAGTCGATCACCGACCACTCCAGCTATGTGTCGGGCAACATCACCTTCCTGCTGGATGCGGCGCTCGGCCTGATCAACATCGAGCAGAACGCCATCTTCAAGATCTTCTCGGTGTTCTCGGCGGTCTTCCTGCCCCCCACCCTGATCGCCGGCGTCTACGGGATGAACTTCGAGCACATGCCCGAACTGCGCTGGATGGAGGGCTATCCGATGGCGCTGGGCCTGATGTTCGCCGCCGCCGTCGGCCCGCTGCTGTGGTTCAAGCGCAAGGGCTGGCTGTAGGTTTTCGCCCTAAGGTTGATTTTGATCGTGCGCGTCAATAGCTTGCGGACATGAGCCGCATTTCCCGCACCACCGTGATCCTTCTTGCTGCCGGACTGGTGCTGGCAGGTTGCGCGACCCCGGGGAAGCGTCTGCCTGAAGGGGACGAAACCTGGGGGTTTGGCCCCTCGGATGGCGAATGGCCGGCCAAGCTGATTTACGGGCTGGAAGAGACCGATATCGTGTCTTTGGGTTTCACCTGTGTTCCTCGGTCAGGTGTCGCCACCGTCATGGTTTTTGTCGGTGATGATGAGCGAACGTGGCCAGATCGCCTTCGGCTTCAAAGTGGTAGCGAGTCACAAACTCTGAACCTTGTTCCGCCCGCAGAGTCGGATGTGCCTGTCGTCGAAGCCTCGATCAACGCGGCGAGTCCTGTCGCGACGGCCTTCGCCAGTACCGGTAGGCTGACGAGCGTGCTCTACGACGTTCATCGTCGGGTTGATGCGCGGGGCGACAGCCAGCGCCGCGACGTTGAGGCCTTCTGGCGGGTGTGCGCCAAGCGGCCCTGACTGGCTTTCCTTCTTCAAGCCCCACCGGAACCCTTCCTTAAAGGGGGCGCGCTAGGGTGCGGCGCTTCTGAAGGACTCCTGATCGCGCATGTCTGCCGCTGTCGCCCGTGATACCCGCCCCGGCCTGATCCGCATCCTCCCGGCTGCCGCCGTCCGCGAGGCGCTGGACGCTCATGGCCGCTATCTGCGGGGCGTGCCGGCCGGACGTCGGGCCAACCTGTCCTACGTCAATCTCAACCACTACAATTTCGAAGGCGCCGACCTGTCGGAGGCCGACCTGACCGGGGCCCTGCTCGGCGGAGCCCTGATGTCGCGGGCCAAGCTGACGCGCGGAACCCTGTACGGCGCCGACCTGCGCGATGCCGACCTGCGGGCGGCCGACCTGTCGCGGACAGACATGCGCGGCGTCTGCCTGCGCGGGGCCAATCTGTCGGGGGCAGACCTGTCGGCGGCCGACCTGCGCGAAGGCGTCACCGCCCTGCAGGACTCGACCGAGGGCTTCCGCATTCTCGAACATTCCCGCCGCCCCGGCGAGCTGGACTATGCCACGCTGAAGGGGGCCAACCTGTCAGGGGCCCAGCTGGGGGCCGAGGTGGCGCGGACCGCCGACTTCACCGATGCGGACCTTTCCGGGGTCTCCCTGCAGGGCGCGCGGCTGGCCGGGGCCCGGATGGACGGGGCCGACCTGTCGGGCGCCAATCTGTTCAATGCCGACATGGCCGGGGCGTCGCTGCGCCGGGCCGTGCTGGTCGGCACCGACCTGTCCGGCGCGGGCCTCGACAAGGCCGATCTGACCGGCGCGCTGCGGGCCCCGCCGGCCCTGATCTATATCGACGACATGCCGCTGTGGGAGGTTCTGGAGATCCACGAACTCTTCTGCCGCACCGAAGGTCGCGAAGGCAAAACGGCCCGGACCGACGGGGTCGACTTCCGTCCGCTGCGCCGCCTGAAGGGCCGGACCCTGACGGGCCTCTCGGCGCCGGGCGGGATCTTCTACGGCATGGACCTGGAAGGCGCCCAGCTGCAGGGGGCCAACCTGGCCGGGGCCGACCTGCGCGGGGCCAAACTGAAGGGCGCCGACCTGCGGGGGGGCCGCCTGATGGATGCCCAGATGGCGGGGGCCGACCTCAGCGGGGCCCGGCTGGGGCCGCTGCAGATTGCCCAGGAGCGATTCCTGCGCACCGACCTGACCCGCGCCGTGCTGCGCGGGGCCGACCTGAGGGGCGCCAGCGCCCCGCGCAGCACGGCGCGGGTCAGGT
>NZ_QAII01000119.1:0-21453 GCF_003060965.1 Caulobacter sp. HMWF025
TCCAGCACCTTCAGAAACCCCTTTGGACCGCCGCGATGCTGCACATAGGGCCAGCCGCTTTCGGAGATTGAGGCCAGGTAGATGCTGTCGCGATCGGCGATGAACGCGGCTTCGTTGTCAGTGAACCGATCAAAGGTTCGATCACCGTCAAAGGCGCTCCAGCTGGCCGCGCTGCCATTGGCGGCCTGGGCCGCGCGAACGGCCGGCGTGACGAGGGTATCAAGGAACCCATAGGCCATGATGGTTCTCCTGCCTGTTGCGATGCCCCACCGGCGGCGCTTGGCCGCCGACGGGGCGATGCGGTCACGCCAGGTCGGCAGCGTGGACGACCGGAAAGTCGATCTCGGTCCCGGCGACATTGTTGAGGAAGTTGGTGAAGACGTTCTCGACGACCACGCCGACAATCTCGACGATCTGGGCATCCGTGAAGCCGGCGGCGCGAACAGCCGCAAGGTCGGCGTCCGAGACATGGCCGCGTGAGCGGGTCACCTCGGCGGCGAAGGCTACCGCAGCATTGGCCATCGGATCGGACGAGGCACCACGACGGTTCAGGGCGATCTCCTCGGCATCGATCCTGGCCAGGTTCAGGCCGAGATAGGTGTGGGCCGACAGGCAGTAGTCGCAGCCATTGATCTGGGCGACGGCCAGGGCGATGCGCTCGCGGGTCTTGACGTTCAGCGTCTTGGCCATGGCACCACCCAGAGCCAGGACACCTTGCAGGGTCGCCGGGCTGAGCGCGATCAGGCGGTAGAGGTTGGGCACGACGCCCAGTTGCTTCTCGACCCCGTCGAGCAGGGGCTGGGCGGCGGCGGGGGCGGCTTCGCGGGCCGGAACGGCGATGCGGGACATGGGCTCTCCTGGTTTGGGACGCGGCGGCTGCCGTCGTTGAGCAGGAAGCTAGACCCTCACCCCTGCCGCGATAATTCCGTCATTTGACAAGTCTTTGTTGCCAGTTCAGCAATGATGGAATGGACCATCTCGACAGCCTTCGCGTCTTCATCTCGGTGTCTACCCACGGCAGCTTTGCCGAGGCGGCCAGGCGATTGCGGCTGTCGCCCTCGGTGGTCACCCGCGCGATCGCTGACCTGGAGCGACGCCTGGGCCTGGTGCTCCTGCACCGCACCACACGCTCGGTTCGTTTGACCGAGCGGGGCGAGATCTATCTGGCCAGCAGCCGGCGCATTCTCGCCGACATCGAAACGGCCGATGCCGAGGTGCGCGGCGCCAATGCGGCCCCGCGAGGTTTGCTGAACATCACGGCTCCGATCCTGTTCGGCCGCCTGCATGTCCTGCCGATCGTCAGCCAGACCCTGAAACAGCATAGCGAACTGACCATCCGGCTGAGCCTTTCGGACCGGTATGTGCACCTGGCCGACGAGGGCGTGGACCTTGCCATCCGGATCGGCCCCCTGGCCGACAGCAGTCTGATGGCGACGAGGCTGGGCAATGTGAACCGGGTGCTGGTTGCCAGTCCGGCCTATCTGGAGACCCGCGGTCTGCCGCAATCGCCCGGCGACCTGATCGACCACGACGTCGTGGCCTTCGAGAATGTCGACGCGACGAACGAGTGGCGGTTCGATACCGACCGCAAGACGGTACGGGTCAGCCCGCGACTGATGGTCAATAGCGCCGACGCCGCGATCGCTGCGGCGGAAGACGGTCTCGGCATCACCCGCGCCCTGTCCTACCAGGTTCGCGAGAGCGTCCTGGCCGGCCGCCTGGTCCTGCTGCTGGCTGACCGGATGCCCGAGAGGCTTCCCGTCAACGCCGTCTTCCCGGCGCGCCGGCTGAACTCGGCCAACCTCAACGCTTTCCTGGACGCCGCACGCACGCGGTTCAAGACCCATCCGCTGAACGCCATGACTGGCTGAGCCGGCCGAACTACGGGCGAAGGGTCAACTCCGGCTGCACCTTGTCGGCGGCAGCGCCCCTAGGTGCCGGACCAGGGCTCGAAGCTTGACCCGGCGACAGCACGCTTCAAGCCGGGCGAGTTGAATACAAAGGCGACCTGGCCGGCGCGATTGACCGCAATGACACCGCCGTCACCGCCCAGGCGACCGACACTGTCGATCATGCCCTGGCAGGCACTCTCAAGGGACCCGCCGCGATAGCGCAGCCGCGCGGAGACATCGTAGGCCGCAGAGGTCAGGATGAAGTATTCGCCGACGCCCGTGCAGGACACGGCAACGTCATCATCGGCCCAGACCCCGGCCCCAGGCAATGGCGTATCGCCGACCCTGCCCGGCCGCTTGCCAAATACCCCGCCGGTCGATGTCGCCGCCGCCAGGGCTCCGGTCAGGTCAAGGGCTGCGGCGCCGACCGTACCATGCGCCAGCGCCTTGGTTTCAGCTTCGATGTCGGCAGCCGTGATACCGACCGGCATGCGGAAAAACCGCGCTGGATCGATGATCTGTTCAAGGCCTTGCTGTCGGGCAAAGTCAGAAGCACCCTGCCCGGCCAGTAGCACATGGGGAGTGGCCTCCATCACCCGGCGCGCGGCGGCGATGGGACTGGCGGCGTCCCGGATCGCGCAGACGGCCCCGGCCTTGTGGCGCGCGCCGTCCATGATCGAGGCGTCCATCTCGACCAGTCCGTCAGCATTGGGCGCGGAACCCCGACCGGCCACAAAGAGGCCGCTGGCTTCCATCTCAAGCACGGCGATCTCGACACAATCCACCGCCGAAACCCCGGCCGCCAGTTGCGCGGAAAGACGTGCCGCAAGGTCACGCATGTAGTCAGTGGCCTCGCGGTAATCGCGCCCGGGCGTAACGCCGGCACCGCCGTGCAGGGCGATCACATGGGGGGGAGAACTCATCTGTAACCTACGGTCTGACAACGACATGGACGGGAGAGACGTCGAACGCCACGTCGACGATGGTTTCGCGATCGCGCCCTTCGGCGTCACGGCCCTGATAGGCCGCAGAAGAGGACGTCCGGCCGAAGCCAAGACTGACACCTGAGCCGTTGGGCAGGAAGGACGGGCGCCCGATACGGGTAGAGACTGACACGCCAACAAGATCCTCGGCCAGCCAGGTGTCCAGGCGCTGGGCCGGTACGGCCAGACCCTCGGCGACGCGCAGCCGCGCCCTGGCCGACATCGAGGGTTTGAGCGGCTCCTTGTAGCTGGCCGGCGTCACCGACAGGGTCGCCAGGTCCACCACATCACCGCCGCTGATGAGGTGCAGGCGCGCCTGCTGCAGACGCAGTCCCCCGCCCTCGACGTCGATCCGGGCCGAGCGCTCGTCAAGAACGGTAACCCCGCCGGCTCCGATCACCCGGGCGCTCAGTCGCGCCAGATCAATGACCAGGGCCGTATTCTCGTCGATCCCGAAGCCGACGCGCTGACTCGCCGGCAGGGTCGCGACCGCCCGTGCCAGACGGCCGAGGCGCGCGCGGCGATCAAAGTGCTGGTCGACAAGGCCGCTGGTGAAGAAGCCCAGCCCGCGGGCCATCGCCAGGGATTCGCCATCTTCCGTATCGGGAGCGCCGAGCGGCCGTAGCAGGGCGGGCAGGCTGTCGCCCTGCAGGATCATGGCCTCGCTCATGATCGCGGCACCGGCGCTGGTGCCGCCGATCACCACTCCCTGGGCCAGGCGAGCACGCAGGGCCGTCAGCAGAGGCGTATCCTCGCCCTTCGCGGTCTTCAGGGTCGCGCCGATGCGGGCCTGATCCCCGCCAACGAACCACACGCCGTCAGCCTGCTCGGCCTTGGCGACCTCCGCCGGGGCTGAGCCACCTGACGCCCAGCGGGACTCGTCGACCTCCGCCGTGTCGGGATCATCGCGCACCGCCACCCTGGCCACGGCGATCTGACCGGCGGCAACGCCGCGCCGTTGCAACTGCTCGGCGAAGGCCCTGGCCGAGTCGGCCGGTGCACCGGACGCCGCCGGAATGATCAGGAAGCGCGGCGCGGCCCCCGGAGCCACATGGGCCGTGGCCGCGTCGATGAAGGCAGCGTGAATGGCATCATTGTCCGGGGACAGGGCCCCGCCGACAATGACCAGCTTGCCGCTCTGGGCGGCGGCAGGGCCGGCGATCAGGGCGGCCAGGATCAGGCCGGGCAAGGGGCGCATCAGCTGTAACCGATCAATTGTGCGACCAGGACAAACGCCGCCGCAAGGACCAGCAGACCGGCCAGCGGCTTCCAGATGAAGGCCAGCCAGGTCGAAAAGCCCAGGCGGCCTGCCGCCAGACACCCCATCAGGGCCGCCGAGGTCGGGGCGATGATGTTGGTCAGGCCATCGCCCAGCTGGAAGGCCAGCACGGCGGTCTGGCGCGTGACGCCCGACAGGTCCGACAGCGGTGCCATCAGCGGCATGGTCAGGGCCGCCTGGCCCGAACCCGAGACGATCAGCAGGTTGATGGCGCTTTGGAAGCCCAGCATGCCCCAGGCCGTCGCCCAGGTCGGCAGCAGGGCGGTCAGGCCGCTCATGCCGTGCAGCAGGGCGTTGAGCAGGCTCAGCTGGTCGGGCTTGTCGCCGCCCAGCATCAGGATGATGCCCTTGGCGACACCGACCACCAGGGCGGCCGGGGCCAGTTGCGCCGCGCCGTCACTGAAGGCCCGCACCAGGTCGTTGGAGTCGACCCCGCCCAGCTTGAACAGGCGGCCGACCACGCCAGCCGCCAGGCCGAGCGCGAAGAACTGGGCGGCGATCTCGGCCAGATAGTAGCCCTTGGCGACCACACCCCACGCCACCCAGGCCACGGTCAGCAGCAACAGCACGAGGATAATGGCATCGCCGGCTCCGAACCGGCCGACCGCGCCGACGCTCGCCTTGTCGCGCCAGCGGGAGTCTGAAGCATAGGCCTTTGACAGGGTCGGGGTCAGGCGGACCCGCCGGGCATACCACCACAGATAGGCCAGGCCCGCACCGGTGAAGACCAGCCACATCACGATCCGAAAGCCCATCCCTGACAGGGCCGGCAGCCCCGAAATGCTCTGGGCGATGACCAGGCCGAAGGGGTTCATCCACGACGCCGAAAAGCCGATCTGAGTGGCGACGTAGCAGGTGAGCATGCCGGTGATGGAGTCATAGCCGCTGCGTACCAGCACCGGCGTGACGATCAGGCTGATGGCGATGGCCTCCTCGCTCATGCCGAACACCGCGCCGGCCAGAGAGAAGGCTACGAAAAGTCCGAGGATCAACAGTTCACCCGGCCTGGACTTTGCATCGGCGGGATCGCCGATCAGGGCAGTCAGGGCCCGATCGACCGCTCCGGTGCGCATGATGACGCCGAACACGCCGCCGATCACCAGGATGAACGCCATCAGTCCGACGGTGGCCGAGCCGCGATCGCCCGTGACCAGGCCCTCGAACGGGAAGTTCAGCAGTCCGACCTGCTGCTCGGTCCCGAAGATCGGCGCGCCCTTGGGGTGGGCCGCGGCACTGTAGGCGGCCGGATCGATCCGCCCCGAGGGCGCAAGCCCGAACCGGCCGGGCGAAAACAGCCAGGTGCTGGCAAAGGCCACCAGCGCCAGGATGAGCAGGATCAGGAAGGTGTCGGGGATCTTGCTCTTGATCCCGGGTTCGGCAGTGGACTGGTCCATGGGAGAGTCTCGAAAGTGCCGCCGCTCCTGGCTCGGAAGCCGGAAGCGACGGCGACGTCAGGGTCAGAAGCGATGAGTCAGGCGAACCGTCGCGAAACGGCCGACCAGATCATGGTTGTAGAGGTCGACATTGGCGCTGGACCCGAGAACCCGGGGCGGCGTCTCGTCCAGCAGGTTCCTGATGTTGAGCTGCACGAAGCTGTGCGGACCAAAATCATAGCTCAGGCTGGTGTCGAAGGTCAGGGAGCTGTCGACCTTGACCTTGGCCGTGGCCGGCAGGCCCACCGCCGCCAGGGTGCGGGCGTCCGGGTCATCCGTATACTCGCTGACATAGCGGGCCCCCAGTGAAGCCCGCCAGGCATCCTGCTTCCAGCGCAGCCGGGCATTGGCCAGGAAGCGCGGATAGAGGTATTCGCCGGCCAGCGTCTCGACCACCGCGTCGGCGGACGCCTTGCGGTCAAAGTCGATCAGATAGGTGGCGTCGAAGGTCAGGGTGAACTGGCCGGCGGCGCTCTCGGGCAGGTACTGGGTGTAGGAGACGTCCACGCCGCTGGTCTTCTGATAGCCCAGGTTCCTGATCTGGAAGTGGGCATCGGTGACGAAGCCGTTGGTCACTTCCAGGCCCGGCGTGCCGGTCGGCAGCAGGCCCGCGCCCTTGACCGGGAAGGCTCCGCCCAGGGCCCGACGGATGAAGTCGTCCTCGGCGATACCGACCAGGTTCTTGTGCTCGATGTTCCAGTAGTCGAGCTTGATCTCGATATCGGCATTGGGCTGGAACAGCAGGCCGCCGCCCCAGGTGTCCGCGTTCTCAGCCTTCAGGTCGGTGTTGCCGACGTCTTCCGAAAGCAGCGACTGACCGCTTGCCGCAGCATTGCCGTTACAGGCCGCCGGGGTGACCTTGCAGTCGACACGGTAGCTGGACAGCAGGACCCCTGCACCGCTCTGGGCCAGCGACGGGGCCCGGAACGAGGTCGACCAGTTGGCGCGGAAGGTCAGCAGGTCGCTGGCCTTGAACCGGGCCGAGACCTTCGGATTGAAGTCGCCGCCGAAGGCGTCGTAGTGGTCATAGCGACCGGCCAGTTGCACGTCGAACTGGTCGCTCAGAGGCACATAGAGCTCGCCATAGACCGCCCACTGGTCTCGCTCGGCCCGGGCGCTGGTGGAGGAGAAGCCGAGGATGGGCTCAGGGTTGGTCGAGGTCGCGACGGCCTCGCCTGACGGCGTGTCACGCAGGGTTTCGCGACGGTACTCCGCCCCGAAAGCCGCCTTCACCGTGCGTCCGCGAAGGGTGAACAGGTCACCCGAAGTGGAGGCATCCAGCGAATAGGTACGCGAGCGGCCCTTGCGGTCGGCCGTCGTCTCCAGCAGCTTGTCCAGACCGGCGGCCTGGGTGGTCTGCCCACCGAAGGGGTTGTACCAGAGCGTGGTCTTGCCCGCCGCCTCACAGGTATTGCCCACATAGCTGGCGCTGGGCCGGCTGAGATTGACGTTCCACCGCTTCACGCTGGACCCGTCACTGCACAGGTTGCCGAGATTGGCGTCGTAGAAGGCCTTGGACCGGATCAGGCCCGAAAGGCCGCTCTGCGTGCGGTCATTGCCGCCGAACAGCAGCCCCGTGTCGTAGGTCCAGCCGTTGGTGAACTTGCCCTTCAGGCCTGTCACATAGCGGAAGGAGTCGGATTCCACCTCGACGGCGCGCGGCTCGATCAGCTTGCCCCAGGCGAAGATCGGAAAGCCATTGAATGAGCTGAAGCGGCTCACGCGCCCTTCGGCCATAAGTTCGGTCTTCAGCGCGGCCGGCCAGTTGGGATTGGCCGGATCAATCGGGGCACGGGAGAAGTTCGCCGGCGAGCTCGTACCGCGGGCCTCGGTGTGCTGGAACAGCAGCTCGTTGTACCACGAGACGTTGTCGCTGATCGCGAAGTCATGGGTGATCAGGCCGCCCAGGCTTTCCTGCTGATCCTGCGACGAGACATAGCGGTTGGTGTTGACCTGGCAGTATTCGCCGAGATTGCCGACCTTGAAATCGGCCGTCGCGCAGCCACCGTTTCCGGGACCTTCGGCCTGGTCGTTGGTCATGAAATAGAGGTCGTTGAAGCTGGGATAGAAGCCCTGCTGACTGGGACGAACCGAGTCCCGCGAAGCCTCCCGGTCGCGCAGATAGAAGGCATTGCGCTTGAAATAGTCGACCACGGCCGTGACGTGGTGGTCACCGAACGCCTTGCCCACGACGAAGTTGGCATTGAACCGGCCTTCGTCGCTGCCGGCGGTGGAGTCGCCATAGGACGCGGTCATTTCCGCCCCCTCAAAGTCCTTGCGCAGGACGTAGTTGACGACACCGGCCACGGCATCAGCGCCGTAGAGCGCCGAGGCGCCGTTGGGAAGAACCTCGACCCGCTCCAGCGCGGCCAGCGGAATGGCGCTGGCGTCGATGAACGATTCCTGGCCGCGTGCGAAGGCACTGACCGAGGCGCGACGGCCATTGATCAGGGTCAGGGTCGCGCTGGTCCCCAGACCGCGCAGCGAGACGCCCGAAGCGCCCACCGGCGTGTCGCTGGACAGCGCCCCGGCGCTGGCCGTCGAGAAGGTGCCGCCCCCGCCGGCGGCGGCCGGAAGCTGTGAGAACAGGTCGATGACCGAGGTTGCCCCGGACTCGTCGATGGTCGCCCGGTCGATCTGATAGGCCTGAACAGCGCCTTTCAGATCCAGCCCCTGGATACGGGTGCCGGTGACGGTGACGGCCTCGACCGTCTGGACCTCGTCGGCGACGGCGGGCTTGGCCGTGGCAGGCGCGGTTTGGGCAAAGGCCGGTGCAGCCAGGCCAAGCGCCAGTATCGCCCCGAGCACATGGCTCAGGTCGTGATGATGCGGTTTCATAGATCTATACCCCCGGCCGCGCGGGACACTCATCCCGGGAGGACACGCGCGGATTGATGTGCGAGATGACAGGCAAGGGTCGGGGCGCGACTCCGCGTGCGACAAGGCGCAAGCGGACGCATGATCAGTCCTGGACTGGATCCTGGCGGTGCCTCAGGCACCATCGACCCGACCGCATTACGGTCGGGGAGCAATCACTCGTTGAACCAGTCTTTCAGATGAAACTGAACAGACCGGCGCACGAGAACCTGATGCGAAGGCCGCATGAATTTGATGTTCCTGTGACGCTGCGACGCTACAGAAATCGTTGCCGCTGACAAGCTGTGTCCCGGCATTCGGCCGGAGATTCTTGCCGTTGATGATCATGAGGCACGATTATTCGGGCACCGCTGTCTCTGGTGAGCCACAAAAAGACACCGAAAAGGCGTCGCAGGCGCGAGCAGACAGCCGTCGGGCGGCGGGGTTTTGATAGCCTCAAAGCGCCGGGCCCGGGCCTTATGAAAACAGGCAGGCCTTGGGATGAAACCCGGCTCAGGACTTTGAGGGCCTAGCCGCCCGGGTGCAGACCCGGCGCTTCCTGCCCGGTGCGCGAGACATATTCAGTGTAGCCGCCGCCGTACTGGTGGATTCCCTCGGGCGTGAGCTCCAGCACCCGGTTGCTCAGGGCCGCCAGGAAGTGGCGGTCGTGCGAGACGAACAGCATGGTGCCCTCGAAATCGGCCAGGGCCGCGACCAGCATTTCCTTGGTCGCCATGTCGAGGTGGTTGGTCGGTTCGTCGAGGACCAGCAGGTTCGGCGGATCAAACAGCATCTTGGCCATGACCAGCCGGGCCTTCTCACCTCCGGACAGCACGCGGCAGGGCTTTTCGACATCGTCGCCGGAGAAGCCGAAGCATCCGGCCAGGGTGCGCAGCGCGCCCTGGCCGGCCTGCGGGAAGGATCCGTCCAGCGACTCAAAGATCGTCTCTTCGCCGTCCAGCAGGTCCATGGAGTGCTGGGCGAAATAGCCCATCCGCACGCTGGCCCCGATGCTGACGGTGCCGGCGTCAGGCGTGGTGTCGCCGGCCACCAGCTTCAGCAGGGTCGACTTGCCGGCCCCGTTGGCCCCCAGGACGCACCAGCGCTCCTTGCGGCGGACCAGGAAATCGAGGCCGTCATAGATCGGCCGGTCGCCATAGCCCTTGTAGACATTCTTCAGGCTGATCACGTCGTCGCCCGAACGCGGCGGGCTGCGGAAATCGAACTGCACGGTCTGGCGACGGCGCGGCGGCTCGACGCGTTCGATCTTGTCGAGCTTCTTGACCCGGCTCTGCACCTGGGCAGCGTGCGAGGCGCGCGCCTTGAACTTCTCGATGAACTTGATTTCCTTGGCCAGCATGGCCTGCTGGCGCTCGTACTGCGCCTGGCGCTGCTGCTCGCTGAGCGCCCGCTGCTGGTCATAGAAGTCGAGATCGCCCGAATAGGTGATCAGCGACCCCGCATCGATCTCGACCACCTTGCCGATGATGCGGTTCATGAAGGCGCGGTCGTGCGAGGTCATCAGCAACGCGCCGTCGTAGTTCTTCAGGAAGGCCTCAAGCCAGATCAGGCTTTCCAGGTCCAGGTGGTTGGACGGTTCGTCCAGCAGCATGCCGTCGGGCCGCATCAAGAGGATGCGGGCCAGGGCCACGCGCATCTTCCAGCCGCCCGACAGCAGACCGACATCGCCATCCATGCGTTCCTGACTGAAGCTCAGGCCGGCCAGGACCTCCCGTGCCCGGGCTTCCAAGGCATAGCCGTCCAGCTCCTGGAAGCGCTCCAGCACCTCGCCATAACGCTCCATGACGGAATCCAGCCGGTCGGCCTGGTCCGGATCGACCATCGCCGCTTCCAGCTTGGCCATCTCGGCCGCCAGGGCGCTGACCGGGCCGACGCCGTCCATCACGGCGGCGACGGCGCTCTGGCCCGACATCTCGCCGACGTCCTGGCTGAAATAGCCGATCGTCATGCCGGGATCGATGGTGACCAGGCCGTCGTCAGGCTGCTCCTGGCCGGTGATCATCCGGAACAGAGTCGTCTTGCCGGCCCCGTTGGGACCGACGAGCCCGACCTTCTCCCCCTTCTGGACGCCCATCGAAGCTTCGATGAACAGGATCTGGTGGCCGTTCTGCTTGGAGATGTTGTCGAGGCGGATCATGGGGCGGTCTGCTAGCGCGGCTGACGGCAGAATGCCAGCCTCGGGGCCCCCTTTCGCCAAACGGGGCAGCTTCCCGACCGGAGAGCCGCCCCGCAAGACCAGAAACTAGAGCCCGCCCGCCCCGCCGAACTTGTGGGTCAGCTGCAGGTAGTAGCTGCGGCCGGTCGAGTCGAACCACGAGGTGTCATAGTAGGGATAGCCCGAATAGGTCGGGTCGCGTGGCGGGTCCTTGTCGAGCAGGTTGTCGACCGCCAGGCTGATGCGGGTGGTGTCGTTCAGGTCGTACTGGACCGTGGCGTTGTAGAGATAGGTCTCCTTGGTCCAGCCTTCTTCGGCATAGTTGGGCAGGCGGTCCAGCCGCTGGCCATGCAGGCCCAGGGTCAGGCGATCCAGGGTCCAGTTGATCGAGCCGGTGCTCTTGGAGCGCGGGATGTAGTAGCCGCTGTCAAAGGCCAGCTGGTTCTCGATCGGATCGCCCGGATATTGCCGGCTGGTGTGCTTGTGCACCCAGGTGTGGGTCAGGCCGAAGTTGAAGGTGCCGAAGCTTTCGGTCGGCCAGCGATAGTGGGCGGCGACGTCGACGCCGCTGGTCTCTTCTGTGGCGACATTGATCGGATTGATCGTCACCGTCGCAATGGCCCCGGGGTTGATCGCCGCCGTCAGCGGGTTGCGGGCCACGCGCTTCAGGGCATCGACACAGGTGGGCGAGGTCGCGCTGACTGCCGTTCCGGCGCTGGTCTTGCCCAACCGGCAGTCGGCTTCCTGGCGCAGCACGCTGTCCAGGCTCATGTCGAGGACGGCATTGTCCAGCTGGACGCGGAAATAGTCGACCGAGATGTCGAAGTTGCGGACCGGCGACCAGACCGCACCATAGTTCAGCGACTTGGAGGTCTCCGGCTTCAGCTTGGCATTGCCCAGACGGACCTTGACCAGGCCCTCGCCCGCATAGCTGCAGTCGCCGATGTCCTCGTCAGGCTCCTCGCTGCGGCAGCGGTAGTAGTCGGTGCCCGACGGATGGCTGATGCCTTCCTTGGCGAACACATAGTGCAGGTCCGGGGCCCGGAAGCCCGTGCCATAGGCCCCGCGCACCAGCAGGGTCTTGAGGGGCCGCCATTCCAGTCCACCATTGTAGGTGAACTTGTCGATGGAGTTGCCGCCGTACTTGTAGCCGTCGTAGCGGCCTGCGGTGCTCAGTTCGAGGGTCTTGAGCAACGGGGCGCGGAACTCGTAGCCGGCACCCCAGCGCTTGCGCGAGCCATTTCCGTCAGCGTCGCGCAGGCCGTAATAATAGTTCTGGGTGGCCAGGGGATCGAGGCCCAGCTTGTAGGACTGCTTGCCCAGCTCGGCGACGGCGGCAAAGCCGACCGGGCCGGCCGGCAGGGTGAACAGGTCAGCCTTGTTGACCTGGAACGACAGCCCTTGCTGGCGGGCGACCGGCTTGTAGGTGGTGCGCGCTGTGATCGAGTCGTACTCGGCGACGGTCAGCGGCCTGTAGAGCCGGGCCGGATCGGCGTTGAAGATCGGATAGCCACTGTCTTCATCGACACCCAGCTGCTTGCCGAGGAAGAAGGCCGTCGCCTTGGAGGTCACCACCTTGGGCCAGCTGATCGCCGCCTTGTACTGGCTGAAATTGTAGAAGGCCTCGTAGTCCCAGCCGCCGCCCAGCGCGCCCTTGATGCCGGGCGTAATGCTGAAGGTCTTGGAGACGTTCTTGATATAGCCCTTGCTCAAGCCGCCCATCTCCTCGGGCGTGAAGTTGCGGTGCCAGAAGTCCAGGGCCCCGTCGAACTGGTTGTAGAAGATGCCGTCTTCGCTGCCGTTGGCATCCTGGTATTCCCAGTCCAGCACGTCCTGGAACTGGCGGGTGCGGCTGTAACCGGCCGAGATGTCGGCGAAGAAGGCCAGGGTGTCGGTCTTGGCATAGTTCAGCGAGGCCACGACATTGGCGCTCTTGCGCTCGCTGATGATGGTGCCGTAGCCGATCGAGCTGTAGCTGCCGCAGTAGTAGCCCGGACCGTAGTCATCCAGGTCGGGATCATAGTCGCCCCAGCCCGGCCGGCTGGCATATTCCACCGAGCCGCCGTTCAGCTTGCTCAGACTGGCGCAGGTGGCGCGGCCCGGATCAAGATAGACCTCGGCATCCGGATCCATGCGCAGGAAGTCCCGGCGCGCGATGCGGGCGCGAGCGGTCGGCGCGTCCTTGGTGCTGTCCTGGATGTCGCGATCATAGGCCCAAAGGGGCTTCTGGTTGACGAACTCGCCGCCGATCACCAGGTCGAAGTCGCCTTTGGAATAGCCACTGGAGACGTTGACGCGCTGGCTGCTGGCCCCGCCGCGCTCAAGGCCGCCGAAGGTGACGTCGACGATCGTGCCGTCGGCCTTCTTTTTCAGATTGAAGTTCACCACGCCCGAGATGGCGTCCGAGCCATAGACGGCCGAAGCGCTGCCGCTCAGAACCTCGATGCGGTCAATCATGCCCAGCGGGATCGAGGAGGTGTCGGTAAAGGCGCTCTTGCCGTTGAACGGCAGGGGGAAGTCGGCGATGCGACGGCCATTGACCAGCACCAGCGTGTGGTTGGGGCCGAGGCCGCGCAGGTCCACCTGCTGGGCTCCAGGCGTCCAGTCCGCGCCGCTGGAGGACTGCTGGGTCTGGGTCTCGCCACCGTTCTGAGTGAGGCTGCGCAGGACATCGGGAACGCTGTTGAAGCCGGCGGCCTTGATGGCCTCGCTGGTAATGACGGTGACCGGCGCGGGACCTTCGTTGGCGATGCGGGGGATGCGGGACCCGGTGACGACCAGGGCCTCGACGGCCGTCTCCTCGGTCTGCGGCGCGGACTGGGCCAGAGCCTGACCAGAGATCATCAGGCCGGCGGCGCCGACCAGGGCACTGGCCCTCAGCAGATGCATCTTCATCTTCATCCCCTCTTGTGATCAGGCCCTCCGCTTGCGCGGTCCGGCCGGCATCGGGTTGCTCGCCCGAAGTCACGTGATGTTGGATTGCATTCCAAACAAATTGAAAGCCAAAAAGAGCAATCTGTCAGAAAATGTAGACACACTGTGCTCAGCGTGCAGCTTTAGGTCCCGACGCATCAATCGGCGGCACAAGGCGGGAAACGGCGGCGATGACCTTCGAAACTGGCACCGAGGGCTTGAACCGGCGCAAGGCGTGCCAACAGGATCCCGACAGGCGAGGAACGGAAAACATGCTGGCTCGATTCTCAGCGATGGCCCTGGCAGCGGCCCTGCTCCTCCCGGTCGGAGCGCGAGCCGCAGAGGGGCCGGGCCAGGGCCCGGACGCCGTCGGCCCAGGCTATGACTACTACAGGATCGGCGACATCGCCGCGCCGACACCCGGCAAGACCGGCCCGCTACTGGCCCTGATGGGCGGGGGCGACTGGCCGCTGGAGGCGTTCCGGCAGTTCGTCAAACAGTCCGGCGGCGGCCACATCGTGGTTCTGCGCGCCCGGGGCGGCCGCGAACTGCAGGACGAGATCTACAAGGACGTCGGCGGCGTGGCTTCGGTCGAGACCCTGGTGATCCACAATGAGGATGCCGGCGAGGATCCGAAGCTTCTGGCGATCATCGCCCGTGCGGACGGGATCTTCTTCGGCGGTGGCGACCAGAGCAACTATATCCGCGCCTGGAAGGGTACGGCCCTGAACAAGGCACTGGACGCCCACGTCAAGGCCGGCAAGCCGATTGGCGGCACCAGTGCCGGCCTGGCGATCCTGGGTGGCTATTCCTACGGCTGTCTCGACTCGATCAGCATGACCTCGCCGGAAGCGCTGCAGAACCCCACGGCGGCGGGCGTCACCCTGGTGCGGGACTTCCTGCACCTGCCCTTCCTCTCGAAGGTCATTACCGACAGTCATTTCGACAAACGGGACCGTCAGGGCCGGCTGGTAGCCTTTGTCGGCCGCCTGATCCAGGAAGAGGACGATCCGCAGATCACCGGCCTCGGAATCGACGAGGGCACCGCCCTGCTGATCGATGGACAGGGAATCGGACGCTTCTATGGCCCGGGCGCGGCCTGGCTGGTGCGCCCCATGGCGCGCCCGTCGACCATCATCGCCGGCAAGCCCCTGACCTATGCCCCGTTCCCGATCATCGGGGTCGGTCCCGGAAGCACACTCGATTTCAAGACCTTTCAGGTCACCCAACCCGCCTTCACCCTGACTGCAGAGGTCAGGAATGGGCAACTGATCCGCAGCGATCGCTGATCGACAGCGACGGCTCCTCCCACCCGACGGCTTCCTCAGGGCCCACGAGATTTGCGATGATGTATTCCAGGATCCGCTCCATCAGCCTGTTGGTTCTCGCACTGTGCGCAGCATCCGCTCCGGCCATGGCGGCGGACGGCAAGTGGTCCCTGGCCGTTCATGGCGGCTCGGGCGTTCTGGACCGGTCGGCCATGACGCCTGAGAAGGACAAGGCTTACCGCGCCGGACTGGAGGCCGCGCTCGAAGCCGGGGCCCGGGTTCTGAAGGCGGGTGGATCCAGCCTCGATGCGGTCGAGACCGTCGTCCGGACGCTGGAGGACAACCCGCTGTTCAACGCCGGCAAGGGTGCGGTCTTCACCGCCGAAGGCCGCAACGAGCTGGATGCCTCGATCATGGACGGGGCCACCCTGAAGGCCGGAGCCGTGGCGGGCGTCACCCGCACCCGCAATCCGATCAGCTTGGCCCGTGCGGTGATGGAAAAATCCCCGCATGTGATGCTCACCCGCGAAGGGGCAGACCAGTTCTCTCGCGAGCAGGGTCTGGAACAGGTGGACCCGGGCTACTTCCGGACCGAGGAACGCTGGAAGCAGCTTGAGACCTGGCGCAAGGATCACCAGGCGGTTCTCGACCCGACCCACCTGTTCGGCACCGTGGGTGCGGTGGCCCTTGACCAGTCCGGACATGTCGCCGCTGCGACCTCGACCGGCGGCATGACCGGCAAGCGCTGGGCGCGGGTTGGAGACACCCCGATCATCGGAGCCGGCACCTATGCCCGGGATGGCGTCTGCGCCGTCTCGGCGACCGGTTCGGGCGAGTACTTCATCCGCGAGACGGCGGCGCGCCAGGTCTGTGACCGTCTCGCCTGGAAGGGCGAGGACGTGCAGACCGCCGCCGACCAGACCATGGCCTCGATCACCCGCATCGGCGGCGATGGCGGCCTGATCGCCATGGACGGCCAGGGCCGAGCGGCCTTCGGGATGAACGATCTGGGCATGTATCGCGGGGCTATCTCGTCGGCCCTACCCTCGCCCCGCACAGCGATCTACAGCAATGAGGCTTCGCCACAATGAGGCTGAAAAGCGCAACATTTCCGGGGAACGGGTCATGAAGCCGGACGAGCAGAACCTGGACGAGGCCGACCGGCAACTCCTGGCCATGCTGCGGCAGGACTCGCGGCAGCCTGTGACCAAGCTGGCCACAGACCTGGGCCTGTCACGCGCCAACATCTATGCGCGCCTCAGTCGCCTCGAGCAGGACGGCATAATCCAGGGCTACACGGTTCGGCTCGGCAGCGACTATGACCGGCGGCTGATCCGCGCCCAGGTGATGATCAAGGTCCAGCTGAAACTGGCCAAGGCCACCGAAGAGCAGTTGGCGGCGATCGCCGAGCTTTCGGCCCTGCATGCGATCAGCGGCGAATATGACCTCATCGCCCTGATCGAGGCCGAGACCGTGTCCGAGCTCAATACGCTGATCGACCGGATCGGTGCGCTGGATGGGGTCGAACGAACAACCTCGTCGATCCTTCTGGCGACGAAGATCCTGCGCTGAGCAGGCCCCGCGAAGGTTTCCCTCGCAAGGCAACCCAAACTCGGCATTTTTCGAGGCCGGTAGCGACCTAAACTGTCTCCCGAAGAGTCAGGGAGTACAGCCGTGATCGCCGTCGAGATTGCCGGCCCGGGTTTTCTGGGCGTCGCCGCCGATCGCGGTGATGCCGCCCTTCGGGCCCATGTCATGATCCGGGTCGCCCCGCGCGACACCGCCGACGTCAGTCACCGCCTGTCGCAGATGAGCGAACTGACGGCCCTGCACCAGATCACCGGGGACTATGATCTCGTCGCCGTGGTCGAGGCCCCAAGGCCCGACGACCTGGAGCGTACGGTGGACAGGATCCAGGCCATGTCCGGCGTGAAACAGGCCCAGGCCTCTGTCGTCCTGCCCCGCTCTTTCAGCCCCCGCTTTGGCTAGCCCCAACGCCGGCCACGCCCGTTTCTGCCTATCAAGAGGTACTCCCTTGGACCTGCCCTACCCCTGCCTGATGTTCCTCGGCGACGTGGACCGGGTCAGCGCCAAGACCGCCTCCGGCGTGGCGCACTGGCGGCCGGATGCCTGCCTGGCCCAGCTTAGACTGCCGGGGTGCGAGGCCGATCTCGGCCTACCCGACATGACGCCGAAGGCGGCCCAGGCCGCCGGAGCCCGGGCCCTGATGATCGGCGTGGCCAATGCGGGCGGCTATATCCCGCTGCACTGGGAAGCCGTGCTGATCGAGGCTCTGGAGGCCGGTCTCGACCTGATCTCGGGGCTGCATACACGCATGGCCGATCTTCCGGAGGTCGCCGAGACTGCCAAGAGACTGGGCCGTCGTCTGTATGAAGCGCGAAATCCGTCCCCGGCCTTCAGTGTCACGGGCACGGGCGAGAAACGGACCGGCATGAGGCTGTTGACCGTGGGCACCGACTGCGCCGTCGGCAAGATGTATGCAGCCCTGACCCTGACGCAGGAACTCAAGTCGCGCGGCGTCGATGCGGATTTCCGGGCCACCGGCCAGACGGGAATCTTTATTGCCGGCTCGGGCGTCCCCATCGACGCCATCGTCTCCGACTTCGTGGCCGGGGCGGCGGAGCGGCTCAGCCCCGATGCCGCACCAGACCACTGGGACGTTATCGAGGGTCAGGGGTCGCTGTTCCACCCGGCCTATGCCGGCGTGACCCTGGGCCTGCTGCACGGCAGCCAGCCGGACGTGCTGGTGCTGTGCCATGACGCCACCCGCACGGCCATTGACGGCCTGGAAAGCTTCCCCACCCCGTCCCTCGTTGAAGCCATCGCCCTGAATCTGAGCCTGGCCGCACTGACCAATCCAGCGGTGCGCATGGGCGGGATCTGCATCAACACGTCCCGCCTGTCCCCCGAGGCCGCCCACGCCTGTCTGAGAGAGACGGAGGCCGCGCTGGGCCTGCCCTGCTGCGATCCGGTGCGCACCGGCGTCGCCTCCATCGTCGACGGACTGCTGGCCCGACGGGCCCGATCGGACGCGGCCTGATGCGCCTGACTGCCCGGGTCGAGGCCCACGCCCTCACCGAGCCCTTCGTCATTGCCCGGCAGGTCTATACCGAAGCCAATGTCCTGAGTGTGCAGGTCGAGGCGCGCGGCGTGATCGGTCGGGGCGAAGCCGCAGGGGTCGACTATCTGGGCGACACGCCCGCGACGATGCTGGTTCAGGTCGAAGCCCTGGCCCGGGAGTTCGAGGCGGGCCGCGCCCTGGATTTGACCGGTCTGGCCGAGCGCCTGCCACCCGGTGGCGCGCGCAACGCCGTCGACTGCGCCCTCTGGGATCTTGAAGCCAAGCTAACCGGCGTGCCGGTGGCCGTTCGGGCCGGGCTTCACCCGCTGCACCCGGTCGAAACCTTCGTGACCCTGGGCATGGACAGTCCGGGTGCGATGGCGGCCAAGGCGGCGCGCTGGGTCGGCGACTTCCCGTCCCTGAAGGTCAAGCTCGGCGACGAGCAAGACCTCGCCCGACTGGAGGCCATACGAAAGGCGGCCCCGCGGGCGCGCCTGATCGCCGACGCCAACCAGGGCTGGACGCTGGAACAGCTGAACGCCTATGCGCCCACGCTGTCGGCCCTGCGGGTCGAACTGGTGGAGCAGCCGCTGCCTCTGGGCCAGGACGACGCCCTTCTGGACTATCAGGGGGATGTTCCCCTTTGCGCTGATGAATCTTTCGATGACCGCAGGGATCTCGATCGGCTCGTCGGTCGCTATGCCTTTTGCAACATCAAGCTGGACAAGTGCGGGGGTCTGACCGAGGCCCTGGCCTTGGTTGACGCGGCGCGGGCCCGGGGGCTGCGACTGATGGTGGGCTGCATGGAGGGCACGTCCCTGGGGATCGCTCCGGGCCTGCTGGTGGCCCAGGCCTGCGAGATCATCGACCTGGATTGCCCGATCCAGCTGGTTCAGGACATCGCGCACGGCTTCGGCTATCGCAACGCGACCTTACGCCCACCGCCCGCTGCGCTGTGGGGCTAAGCGCCGCAAACCCTAGTCGTCGAGATCTTCAGCCGTGGCCAGCAGCCGGGCCAGGTCCAGGCCCGCCTCCCCCTTGAGCTTCTTGGTCACCGGAAAGGTCACATAGTCGAAGGGCACGTTCAGGGTGTCGAGCAGGCGCTCCATGATCGCCTGGTAGTGTTCGATCCCGAAGGCCGCCACGGTGATCAGATAGTCGACATCGCCGAGCACGGCCTGGCAGGCCACGATATTGGGGTCGGACACGATGCCGGCCTCAAAGGTCTTGGCCTTGGCATAGGAATAGTCCGTCAGCTTGATCTGGACGACAAAGGTCGAGAGCTTGGCCAGCCGACCGAGATCAACCTCGGCATGATAGCCCCGGATGATCCTGGCCTTTTCGAGCTTCTTCATCCGCTCCCAGCAGCGCGAGGCCGACAGGCCGACCGCCTCGCCCATCGCCGCCTTGGTCACCCGGCCCTGCCGGTGCAGGAGGGCGAGGATCTTGATATCGATGCGGTCGATGTCCTTGCGCTGATCGTTCGCCGTCATCCGGTCTTTCCCACTGAGGTCCCTGTCCTGCTTAGCGCAAATGCTGCCGAAGGTAAGGCCGTGATCGGGCGGCGCGCCCACGATCCTGCCGCTCACACGGCGGGAAACAGCGAAAACCCTCGCGCGGTCAGACTATGATTTACACGAGTATCTTCAGGGGCCCCGTCATGACGCATTACCTCACCCGCACCCTCGCCGGGCTGGGCTTGGGCCTGCTTATGACCTCCTCAGCGCTGGCCTCGACCCTGATCGTCGGGGCCCGTGTCGTGGACGGTACCGGAGCCCCCGCCCGGGCGATCAGTGTGCGACTGGACGGAGACCGGATCACCGCCGTCGGGACCCTGACCCCGGGGGCAGCCGACACGATCGTCAACGCCAACGGCCTCGTCCTAGCCCCGGGCTTCATCGACGCGCACAGCCACCATGATCGTCAGGCCGAGCAGACGCCGGACATGATCCCGCTCACGGCCCAGGGCGTGACCACCATCGTGACCGGCCAGGACGGCGAGTCGGCCCTGCCTGTGAGGCGCTATTTCAGCCAGCTGGAGAAGACACCACTGGCCATAAACGTCGCTTCCTACACAGGCCACGGCACCCTGCGCGAGCACGCCATGGGCCAGGACTACAAGCGCCCCGCTACGCCGGCAGAGATCGGTGCGATGCAGTCAGAGCTTGCGGCTGATCTGCAAGCCGGGTCGCTGGGCCTGTCCACGGGTCTTGAATATGACCCCGGCATCTACTCGACCCCGGCCGAAGTCATGGCCCTGGCGAAGACCGCCGCAGCGGGCCATGGCCGCTATATCAGCCACCTGCGCAGTGAAGATGTGAAGCTGGATGCGGCTTTGGACGAGATCATCGCCATCGGCCGCGAGGCCCGTCTGCCGGTGCAGATCTCGCATCTGAAGATCGCCATCGTCGACCGCTGGGGGCAGGCCCCGCAGATCCTGGCCAGGCTCGACGCCGCCCGCGCCCAGGGGGTGGACATCACCGCTGACGTCTATCCCTACGAGTACTGGCAGAGCAATCTGGCTGTCCTGTTGCCCGAGCGAGACTTCGAGGATCTGGCCGCCGCCCGCTTTGCCCTGACCAAGCTGACCACCCCGGCCGGCATGCGTCTGGCGGTCTTTGCGCCGGATCCGTCACTGGTCGGCAAGACCATTGCGGACATAGCCGCCGAGCGGAAAGCCGACCCGGCCGAAACCTATCTGGCCCTGACCCGACAGGCCGAGGCCTACCGCCTGGCCCATCCTGAGGTGGATCATGTGGATGCCGTAATCGGAACCGCGATGACGCCCTCGGATATAGCGGCCTTCATCGCCTGGCCCCATTCGGTGATCTGCTCCGACGGCATGACCCACGGCCTGCATCCCCGGGGTTTTGGAGCCTTCGCCAAGATCCTGCGGCTCTACGTCCGGGACGAGAAGGTTCTGGGCCTGGAGCAGGCCGTCCACAAAATGACAGGCCAGACGGCGGCACAGCTGGGCATCGCCGGACGCGGTACCATCACCCCCGGTGCGTTTGCCGACCTGGTACTGCTCGATCCGCAAACCGTGACCGACCACGCCGATGTCAAACACCCCAACGCCCTGGCGACCGGTGTTGACAGGGTCTGGGTCAATGGTGTGGTCGTCTTCCAGGGCGGCGCGGCGACAGGGGCCCGACCCGGCCAGGTCGTCCGCCGCGCCGCGCCCTAGCCGATGACGCTCAGGGGGTCAGGCCGAAGCGCGCCGACAGGAAGTCGCCGATGGCGTTCCACATATGGACCTGGTTGGCGACCTTCGAGACCCGGTGCCCCTCATCGGCAAAACGCAGGTAGAGCACGTCGACGCCGTTGGCCCGAACGCCCTGGACCAGGGCATCGGACTCGGTTGTCGGGTCGCGCGGATCATTGGCCCCGTGGACCACGACAAGCGGCGTCCGGATCCGCTTGATATTGTTGATCGGGCTGATGCTGGCGAAGAAAGCCCGATCGGACGGGTCATCGATATCGCCGTACTCGACCCGATCCGAAGCCTTCAGGGCCGGGAAGGCCCCTTCGAGGGCAGAGACCCAGTTCATCACGCCGACCAGCGAGACCC
>NZ_QAII01000119.1:21477-26368 GCF_003060965.1 Caulobacter sp. HMWF025
CCCGGACGTGGGCGACGGCATCCTCGATATCGCCCAGCTCCTTGGGCCGCTCGCGACGGTCATTGGCCATGGCAAAGGCCTTTCCGAACCCGGTCGAGCCCCGATAGTTGAAGTCGAGCACGGCCATGCCGCGCGCTACCAGATACTGGGTCGAGGCGCTCCAGCCCGGACGGGCCTGGGAGCTCGGGCCGCCGTGCAACAGCAGGACGAGCGGCGGCTTTGCGCCATTCGCCGCCGGTGCGGGCCGGTACAGCAGGCCCGACAGCGGCGTCCCGTCGCGCCCCTTGAAGCGAACGGTTTCGGGACGGGCCATCCTGGCCGGGTCCAGACCCGCCCAGCTGGTGCGGACCGGACGGGTCACGGCGCCGGTTACAAGGTTCCAGACCCGGGGCTCTGCCACCGCGTCCGGGGCAACGATATTGACCAGCGCCACCGGAGCCGAATCCGCAAATGCGATGCTGACGACACCACGGGGCAGATCGGGCGTCTTCAGCAACTGGCCGGTCTTGAGATCGCGAACATGCGGAACGGCAAATCCGTCCTCGTTCGAGGTCCAGGCCATCCAGCGCCCGTCCTTGCTCAGGCTGAGCTGGTTCAGTTCGTGGGCGGCCTGCTCAACGATCTTCAGCTTGCCGGTGGCCAGGTCATAATGGGCGATGGCCCGGAAGTCCCGATCGACATTGGTGACCAGATAGAAGCCCCGGCCGTCGGCGGTGAACACAACGTCCTCATTGGCCGACGGGGTCGCAGGCTTGATCAGAGAGCGGACCTGGCCGGTCTTGAGGTCGAGCAGGCTAAGATCGGCCCCGTCCTCACCCCGGGTCTCGCTGAGCACCACCTGCTCGCCCCCCGGCTGCCAGGCGGCGACATAGACGCCAAAGGATCCCTGATGCACGAGCCGGGTGGCCCCGGGTGGCAACGTCGCCGACATAGACGTCGTAGTCGCGGCCGTTGCGCTCCGTTGAGCTGTAGACGAAGCGCTTTCCATCCGCCGAAAAGACCCCGAACTGGCGATAGGCTTCGGCCTTGGGAAGCAGGACACGCTCGCGGGCGCCGTCCGGGCTCAGCAGATAATAGCCCTGCCGCTCATCACCGGCGGTATCGGCCGCATAGAGCAGGGCCGAGCCGTCCGGCGTCCAGTCCACGCTGTCGACCGTCGAGCCGAAGGTCAGCTGCCGGGGGCGCGCCGCCCACCGCATCGACGATCCAGACCTGCGGCTCGCCGGTGATATTGCTTAGATAGGCCATCCGGGTTCCGTCCGGCGACAGGCGGGCCTGGGAGGCCCCCTTGACCATCAGGAAGCGCACCAGGTCCGGCTTGCCGGCTCCCGCCAGACCGACGGCTACGGGCTTGGGAACCGGTACATCAGCTGGAGAGGGGGCCATGGCCGCCGGTGTCGCCGTCTGACCAAACGCCGCCTGCGCGCCGCCAAGGGCGGCCAGGGCGGCCACCGTCACAAGGGTCTGCTTCAAGCCGCGCATGGTCTCTCCTCACATCATCCGACGATAGTCCGCAGGAACGCCCAGCCCGTCCAGCGTGTTTCGCGGTCCGGCACCGAGGGAACGGCATTGTGCCGGGCTTGGCGCACAAGGCGGATATGCTATGCACCCGCAGGGCCGAAGCGCCCCGCCCCGGAGCGCGCGCCTGTCCATGTCGGATCCCGAAAACCCGAAATCAGAACTTCCCGCCGGGCCGGAGGCCGACCTGCGTGAAACCGACCCTGTCGGCGAGGTTCAGGACGAACAACAGGCTTCAACCCCGCCTGAGGGCGAAGAAGCAGGCCAGGATCCCGTTGCCGCGCGCCTGCCGCTCTGGCGGCGCCGCCCCTGGCAGATCGGCGCGGGTGTCACCGTCGCCCTGGTCCTGGCCATGATCCTGACCCTGCTGTGGTCCCTGCCGCTGAGCCGGGCGCTGGAGCCCCTGGACAATTCCGCCCTGGTCCTGGTGGCCGCCGACGGCACCCCGATCGCCCGCCGCGGGTCCTACAAGGAGGCCCCGGTCGATCTGAAGGCCCTGCCCGACTATGTACCTGCGGCCTTCATCTCGATTGAAGACCGGCGCTTCTACAGCCACATGGGCGTGGATTTCCGGGCCATCGCCCGGGCTGTCGGGGCCAATGCCAAGGCCGGGGGCGTGTCCGAGGGTGGCTCGACGATCACCCAGCAACTGGCCAAGAATGCCTTCCTGTCCAGCGACAGGAACCTGAAGCGCAAGGTTCAGGAAGCCCTGATCGCCGTCTATCTGGAAGCGCGGCTGTCCAAAGACGAGATCCTGTCGCGCTATCTCTCCTCTGTCTATTTCGGCAATGGCGCATTCGGCGTCCGGGCTGCGGCCCGTCAGTACTTTGACAAGCCGGCCGAGCAGCTGACCCTCGGCGAGGCGGCCATGCTGGCGGGCATGGTCAAGGCCCCCTCCCGCCTGGCACCGAGCAGCAATCTCGAAGGGGCGACAGAGCGCATGCGGGCGGTCCTGGCGACGATGGTCGAGACGGGCGCCATTACGGCAACCGAGGCCCGGCGAGCGCCCGAGGAGGTTCGGGTCAGTGACGGCCGGCGCAAGATGCCGACCGGCTCGTACTTCGCCGACTGGGCCCTGCCCCAGGCACGGGCCGCAACGGGAGCCCGCTATGGCGAGACCATAGTCCGCACGACCCTAGACCCCAGACTCCAGGCCATGGCCGAAGCGACTCTCAGGCAGGCTCTGGACGAGGACGGCGAGGGTCTGAACATCACCCAGGGCGCGCTGGTCGCCATGCGTTCGGACGGCCGGGTTGTGGCCATGGTCGGCGGCCGTGATTATCAGGAAAGCCAGTTCAACCGCGCCGACGGGGCCCGTCAGCCCGGTTCGGCCTTCAAGCTGTTTGTCTACCTCGCGGCCATCCGCAAGGGCATGACCATCACGACGCCGATCTCGGACGCGCCTGTTGAGCTCTCGGGCTGGAAGCCCCGCAACCACGAGGGCAAATATGCCGGGCGCGAGGTGCCGCTGATCACGGCCTTTGCCGCATCGTCGAACGTCGCCGCCGTCCGCCTGGCGCATCAGCTCGGTCGGGCCGAGATTGTCAGGACGGCGCGTGACCTCGGCGTCACCGATCCCATTCCCGACGACCTGACCCTGGCCCTCGGCACCGGTCCGATGAGCCTGACCCACCTCACGGCGGCCTATGCCGCGATCGCCGCAGGCAAGGCCCCGATTGTGGCTCATGGCCTGGAGGGCTGGAAACCGAAGGTGCAGCCCCGCCCGCTGGGCCAGGCCGAGCTGGTCAACATGCGCGACATGCTCCGCTCGGCGGTCCATCGCGGAACAGGCCTGGAGGCGGCCATCCCGGGTGCCTTCGGCAAGACCGGGACGACCCAGAACTACCGCGACGCCCTGTTCATCGGCTATGTCGACGATCTGGTGGTCGGTGTCTGGGTGGGCAACGACAACAACAGCGCGATGCATGGCGTGGTCGGCGGCGGAGAACCGGCCAAGATCTGGCGTCGGTTCATGACCTCAGCCTTGGGTCGCAACACCACCGCGCCAGTCCTTGAGGACGAAACGGTCGGCGTGGAGGATCTGGAACTTCGCGACCTCGAGCCCATCGAGCTTGATCCAATTGATCCCGAAAGCCTGGATGCTCCAGAGCTGCCGACGACGACACCGCCCGAGGAGCGACCAGCCGCCCCAGACCTGACGAGCCCGTCGATCTTTCCCTAAGGAACGACCCGGATCAGGGCTCGCCCATGGTCTGGGCGCTGCGCAACTCCAGCCAGTCCGTGAAGGGCTGGCGATAGGCGAGGTCGAACACCTCGGGCTGCAGGCGGAAGGGCAGGCTCGACTCGCTGTTCCAAAGCATGACGACACCGATCTTCGTGGCCGGGTCGAACATCATGGTCGAGCGGTATCCGGTCACGGCTCCACTGTGGCCGACCAGGCGATGGCCCCGATAGGTGAAGCTGCGCATACCCAGCCCGTAGGTCGGTCTGATGAGCGAACGGCCCAGCGCCGAGTTTCCGTAAGGCCGACTGGTATTGACGCGCGGGCGCTGGACTTCGGACAGCACGGAGCCGGACAGAACGCCCGGGGCGAGTCCCATCTGGGCCTGCATCCAGCGAGCCAGATCCACGATGTTCGAATTGACGCCGGCCGCTGCGGGCACGCGATAATAGAACTCGCTCAAGGGCATGGCGCTGCCGTTCCGCGACGGACGGGCCCAGCTTGCGCCGGCCTGCAGGCCTTGCAGGCCGATGGTCGTACTGGTCATGCCCAGCGGCGCGAACAGCCTTTGCTGGGCGAGGTCGGCATAGGTCCGGCGCGTCGCCCGCTCAATGACCTCGGTGATCGTGTCGAAGGCGACGTTCTGATAGCTGTGGCAGGTGGCAGGCGGACACTGGAGCGGTACGGTGGAGAAGCTCTGGCGGATGACCTTTGGGTCCCGCCCGCCTTCCAGCCAGCCGTCATAGGCATTCCGGGGCAAGCCGGTCCGCTGGGACAGGAGCTCTTCAACCGTAAGCGTGGTCTCGGCCTGCCCCGGCAGACGAAGGCTGGTGTCGTATTTCCCAAGCGGGTCCGACAGCGACAGTATCCCGTCACCGGCCAGACGCGCGGTGAGCGTGCTGGCGACGGTCTTGGAGAGCGAGGCCCAGCGGAAAATCGTCCCGGACCCGACGGCATCGCCGCCGACCGGAGCGGTCTGGCCGTAGCCCCGGACAAAGGCCAGCCGTCCATCCTCGACGACCGCGATCGCGAGGCCCTGCATGCTGGGATCCGCCATCATGGCATGGATGCGGGCATCCAGGATGCGGTAGTCGATCTGGCCGTGCCAGGTCTGCGGGGACTGCGGAAGAACCTTCGGGATCGGCGGGGCCGTCGCAACTTGCGCGGCACTGTCCTCGCGGCCCTTGGAGC
>NZ_QAII01000119.1:26378-28191 GCF_003060965.1 Caulobacter sp. HMWF025
AGGTCCGCCATCCCGGACCGCGACGAAAACGAAATGTGCCGAGACGGGTCTTGTAGAAGTTTTTCAGGGGTCTGTTCCGTCGGATCCTCTCACCGCTCGATCAAGCCCCACGGAGACCGTTGCGTCTGAAGGGGAGTCGGGATCGAGTCATGAGCTTCAGGGGTCTCCTACGCCTTTGCCGCGTCGGAACAAGGTCGGTTCCGCGACTTTTTGGGCCGGGACCCGCGTCATGCGCCGATCCGGGTGCCGCGCACTGCAAGCCGGAGCGTCATTCGGCCAGAAAGCGGTAGCCGACCCCCGGCTCGGTCTCGATGATCTTCGGCTGTGATGGATCCGCCTCGAGCTTCTGGCGGAGCTGGCCGACAAAGACGCGCAGATATTGGGTGTCGGTGGAATGGGCACTCCCCCAGACCGCGACCAGCAGGTCCTTGTGGGTCAGCAGCTTTCCGTGCCCGAGCGCCAGACGAACCAGCAGGTCATATTCCTTGGGCGAGAGCTTCACGATCTCTCCGCCGCGGGTCACCCGCCGTTTCTCGATATCAATCTCGACAGCACCGGACCGGATGGGCCCCGGAGGAGCCTGGGCCGACACCCGCTGGCGCAGCGCAGCCCGAAGGCGCGCCAGCAACTCCCCGACGCCGAACGGTTTTTCGAGATAGTCGTTGGCCCCGTTGTCGAGCGCCTTGATCTTCTCGGCCTCACGGTCACGCGCCGAGAGGATCAGGATCGGACCGTCATAGAATTCCCGCGCCCGCAGCAGCACGTCGCCGCCGTCCATGTCGGGCAGGCCCAGGTCGAGAACCACGGCATCCGGAGACCACAGTGCAATCCCGCGCAGCCCTTCCTGCCCACCATCGGCCCTGAGGGGTTCATATCCTGCAGCATCCAGCGCCGGGCCTAGGAACCGGTGGATCTGGGGCTCGTCATCGATCACGAGGATACGCTGTCGCAAGGCACTCATGGAGTCATCATAGCAGGTGGTGCGGCGTGGCAACCGCCTTGGGGACGCTGATCAGGATACGGGTCCCCTTGCCGTCGCGGATAGGACTGGCTGCTGCAATCCGCCCGCCCATCGCATCGATGAAGCCCTTGGCAATGGACAGGCCCAGACCGGCACCCTGGCTGCGGTCGCTCGGCTCCTCCATGCGCCGGAACTTCTCGAAGACCCGCTCGAGTTCGGCGGTTGGAATGCCCCGCCCCTCGTCCTCCAGACTGATCACCACATTGGCGCGATCCTCATAGGCGGCCATCTCGATCCGGGTGCCAGGCGGGCTGTAGGCGATCGCGTTCTCGAGGATATTGACGATGGCCTGCTCCAGCAGACCGCCATCGACGCGCACAAGGCTGAGCTCGGCCGGATAGTCCCGGGTCAGGACCCTGTCGCCGAGCCGTCGGGTCACGCGGCCGGCAGCCGCCCCCAGGACATCACGGACATCCGTCCAGTCGGTCCGCAGCCGCAGGGCTCCGCCCTCCAGACGGGTCATGTCCAGCAGATTGCCGACATACCGGTTCAGGCGTTCGGCTTCCTCGCGGATGCTCACGACCAGGTCGTCCCGAACTTCGGTCGTGAGGGTCTTGCCATAGTCGATCAGCGTGGATGACGCGCCCAGCACGGTAGAAAGCGGGGTGCGCAGGTCGTGACTGATGGAGTTCAGCAGCGCCGAGCGGAAACGGTCGGCCCGCCGGAGCGTTTCGGTTTCAACGGCCTCCGTCGCCAGTTCCGCCCGCTCGAGGGCGACAGCACCCTGCTCCAGCAACGCCAGAACCAGCCGCTCCCCATCAGACCCCGGGGTCATCCCCCCCGCCTCGATGC
>NZ_QAII01000120.1:0-9301 GCF_003060965.1 Caulobacter sp. HMWF025
GTCCCCAGGGCGCAAAACCTCCTCCGCAGAGGGGCGCTGCAGAACCACGCCATTGCCGCGATCGATGCGGACGACGAGGATTCCCCCGCCCCGCCGTTCAAACTCGGCGACCGTGACGGCGCGAGCCCCGAACGAGGTCGGAGCCACCAGAACGCCGAGATCCAGCCCCAGCCCCGCCAGAGTCTCGCTGAGACCCGCCTCATCGGTCTCCGTATCCCGGATCTGCTGGGCCAACTTGGGAAACAGGATCAGCTCGGCGATCCGCTCGGCCCCGATATGGGTGGGCAGGATCACCTTGTCGGCCCCGGCCTGGATCAGCTTGCGCTCGGTCGACGGGCGCTCGCCGCGCGCGATGATCTCCAGGGTCGGATTGAGGCTGCGGGCCGACAGGGTGATGAACACATTGGCCGCATCATCCGGCAGGACGGTGGCCAGGACGCGAGCCCGCTCGACATGCACCGCCTTGAGCACGTCCTCGTCAGTCGCGTCGGCATGACGACAGAGATAGCCGAGCTCCCGCGCCTCCTGGCAGCGCGGTTCCTCGCGCTCGACCACGACAAAGGTCTCGCCCGCCGCGGACAGCTCCGCCGCCAGCATCAGGCCGATGCGGCCGAAGCCGCAGATGACGATATGGCCGTCGAGCCGTTCGATGTCGCGTTCCACGCGCTTTCCAAAAAACTGTTCGAGCTGGGACTGGGTCAGGGCCTGGACGAGCGCTCCGGTCACGACGATGACGCCCGTACAGCCAAACAGCATCGTGGCCATGGTCACGCCATGCAAGTAGGCGCCGTCGATGGGACGGACTTCGCCGTAGCCGACCGTGAAGATGGTCAGGGTGACCATGTAGAGGGCATCGCCGAACGACCATCCGGCGGCCATGTAGCCCCCGACCGACGCGATCGCGACGGCGAGGACGAACAGGATCGCGATCAGCAGGTTGCGGAACGGGCGTGCGGTCAGGCCGGACCATGCGCGCCCCGAACCGCTCACCGCCCCCGGAACCCCGTTGCGACCAGGAAGACCTCCGAGCTGTCGGCCCGGCTGGCCTTGGGCTTGTAGTGCACCACCTTGTCGAAGTGCTTCTTGAGGCGGGCGATCACGTCCGAAGTTTCGCCGCCCTGGAAGGCCTTGGCGACAAAGGCTCCGCCGGGCTTGAGCACCTCAATGGCGAACTCGGCCCCCATTTCGATAAGGCCGACGATCCGCAGGTGATCGGTCTCGCGGTGGCCAACAGTGTTGGGAGCCATGTCCGACAGCACCACGTCCGGCGCGCCCCCAAGCAGCTCAATCAGCTTCGGCGGGCAGGTTGGGTCGGTGAAGTCCATCTCCAGGATGTGGGCCGGGGCGACCGGATCGACGGGCAGCAGGTCCACGCCGACCAGCTGGCTCACACCCCGCTCGACCGCAATCTGTAGCCACCCGCCCGGGGCACAGCCCAGATCGATGACCCGCGCGCCCTTCTTGAAGAAGTGAAACTTCTCGTCGATCTCGCTGATCTTGAAGGCTGCGCGGCTGCGATAGCCCATGGCCCGGGCCTTGGCCGAGAACGGGTCATTGATCTGGCGCTCCAGCCAGGCCTGCTGGCTGGGCGTGCGGCCATAGGTCTTCTTCAGGCGCGCCGGCTTTGTGCGCCCCTCGTCACGCCCACCGACCGGCGGCTTGACCATTCGCTTGCGGGGCGGTTCTTCGTCGCTCATTCGGATACCGGCTTGGACTTGGACGCACCGCCACGGCGACGCCGGCGCGGGCGTCGCTGCTGATCGGACATCAGGGACATCAGGAGCCCCTCTCTAAGCCCTCGATCGGCCACGCGCACCCGCGAACATGGCCAAAGCTCCTGAACGGCCTGAAGAATCGCGGCGCCGGCCAGCACCAGATCGGCTCGGTCACTGCCGATACAGGGCTCAAGGGCCCGTTCAGCCGCGGTGAGACCCAGCAGCCGGTCAGCCGCGGCTTCGCAGTCGCTACGGGTCATCCAGAGCCCGTCCACGACGTTGCGGTCATAGCGGGGCAGGCCCAGGTGGAGACCCGCAAGGCTGGTGATGGCCCCCGACGTGCCCACAAGATGGGCCCGGTCCTGCTGGAACAGCTCGCGCATCGGCTCGGCATGCGGGAAGCCCTCGATGCGGGCCTTAACGTCGTCGACCATGGCCCGGAACCAGCCGGCCTCGGCCCGCTCGCCCTCGGGAAAGCGCTCGGCCAGGGTCACGACCCCCACCGGGATCGACAGCCAGGCCTTGATGGGGAGCTTCCACGCCGCGAACTGGCGCGGCTTGGCGTCAAGACCCCCGCCCTTGAGGTCGACCCAGGAGAGCTCGGTTGAGCCGCCCCCGACATCGACCACCAGCGCCGCCTCGGCATCGCGGTCGAACAGGCTCATGCAGCCGGCCACCGAAAGCTGGGCTTCCTCGCGGGGCGTGATGATCTGCAGGCGCAGACCGGTCTCGTCCGCGACCCGCTGGACGAACTCTGCCCCGTTATCAGCTCCGCGACAGGCCTGGGTCGCAACGGCCTTCACGCGGATGGCCCGGCGACGGCGGATCTTTTCGGCGCAAACCTTGAGCGCGGCCATGGAGCGGTCCATGGCGGCATCGGACAGGCGACCGCTGGCCGACAGCCCCTCCCCCAGACGGACGATTCGCGAATAGGCCTCGACGACGCGGAAACCGCGTGGCGAAGGCGTGGCCACCAGCAGGCGGCAGTTGTTCGTCCCCAGATCGAGCGCCGCATAGCACGACACCTCGACCGGCGAACGCCGACGCCGCACACGCTCTCCACCCGGAGAGGGCGACGCGTCGGGCGCACTCGGCGCCTCCGACATGGTCTTTCCACCTTGTCTCGCAGGTTTCGCAGATCGCGAACCTCACTTCAGGGTCGAACATAGCAACGGGACCGACGCATCGGAAGGCTCAGCCTTGTCATCAGACGACGGAAGCCTACGTTCAGCTTTCAGTCAGGTGCTTTTGCTATCGTTTCCCGCATGAATTCGAGACACGCCAAGTTTGCGATCGGCCAGGTGGTCAAGCACCGGATCTTTCCGTTCCGGGGCGTGGTGTTCGATGTCGATCCGGTGTTCGCCAATACGGACGAATGGTGGGAGTCGATTCCCGAGGATATCCGGCCGACCAAGGACCAGCCCTTCTATCACCTGCTGGCCGAAAACGACGAGAACACCTACGTCGCCTATGTCTCCGAGCAGAATCTGCTGGCCGACGAGACCGGTGAGCCGGTGCAGCACCCGCAGACAGCCGTGATCTTCGAGTCCTTCGACGACGGAGCCTACAAGCTTCGACCCCGAATTTCCCACTAGACGCACGGCCTATCCGGACAAACCGCAATTTCGCGCAAAGTCCGAACGATATTTGCCACGCACGAGGCGTAACGTCGTCGCATGAGCGCAGACGGCTTTTCCGCATCGCCCCCGCCCGGAGCCCGGGCCGACTGGACCATCGACCAGGGCTGGGAGACCTACAGCCCGGCCGAGCACGAGGTCTGGATCACCCTGTACGAGCGCCAGACGGCCCTGCTCCGCGACCGCGCCTGCGACGCCTTTCTGAAGGGTCTGGATGCGCTCGACCTGCACCGCGCCGGCATTCCGGATTTTGCCCGCATCAATGAGGAACTGCAGCGCCTGACGGGCTGGAGTGTCGTGGCCGTACCCGGCCTCGTCCCCGACGACGTCTTCTTCGACCATCTGGCCAACCGCCGGTTCCCCGCCGGCCGTTTCATCCGTAAGCCCGAAGAACTCGACTACCTGCAGGAACCGGACATCTTCCATGACGTCTTCGGCCATGTGCCGATGCTCACCGATCCGGTCTTCGCCGACTATATGCAGGCCTATGGCGAGGGCGGGCGCCGGGCGCTCGACCTCGGCGTTCTGGCCAACCTGGCGCGGCTCTACTGGTACACGGTGGAGTTTGGCCTGATGCAGACCCCGCAGGGCCTGCGGATCTATGGAGCCGGCATCGTGTCGTCGCGTAGCGAATCGATCTTTGCCCTGGAGGACACCTCCCCCAACCGCATCGGCTTTGACCTCGAGCGGGTGATGCGCACCCCCTACCGGATCGACGACTTCCAGCAGGCCTATTTCGTCATCGACTCGATCCAGACCCTGCAAGAGGTCACGCTGCAGGACTTCGCACCGATCTATGAGCGCCTGGCGGGGGCTGCCGACATCGGGATCGCCGAGATGCTTCCAGGCGACAGCGTACTCACCCGGGGAAGCCAGGCCTATGCCGCAAACGGCGGACGGCTGGCCCAGACCTAAAGCAGCAGACCCATCAGGATGTCGTCCTCGAGGCGACCATCGGGATAGCGTCCGCGCGAGACCTGCCGGCCTTCCTGCCGGAAGCCGAGGCGCTCATAGAGCCGCACAGCCCCGGGATTGCCCGCGCCCGCCGCCAGCTCGATCCGCAGGATCGGCGGATCCATCGTCCGGGCATGGGCGATCAGGGCCTCGAACAGACTGGACCCGATCCCCAGCCCCTGACGATCCGGGTGCACGGCCACGGTGAGACTGGACAGGACGTGGGCGAACAGGGCCACGCTCTCGCGACGGCCGTGGATCTCGCCCCAGATCGAACCGTCCGGCCCGACCGCCACAATGCTCACCGCACCGGGAGCGGTCAGCGCGTGTTCGACATAGTCGCGGGTGACCTCGTCCGGCCGGCGCGCCAGGCCGTCGGGCTTGGCCGCTGCAGCCTGATGCAGGGCGACGACCGCTTCGATGTCGTCACGGGTCGCCAGACGGAGAGTCGGCACCTGGGTCACGCTGTCCTCTGGAAGGGATAGAAGTCACTGCCGAGATTGAGGATGCCGGTCAGCTCGTCCAGGGCCTCACGGCTCTCGGTCAGCAGAGCCGGATCGGCCAGATCGGCGGGGGCCAGGCGGTCGCGGTAGCGGCGTCCGATCCAGTCGGCCAGCCGGGCCTGCAGCGCCGCGTCAAACCGCTGGGCCGGATTGGCGGCCGCCAGCTCGGCATCGGTCAGCACCACCCGAAGCCGCAGGCAGGCGGGGCCGCCACCGTTACGCATGCTCTGGCGCACATCGACATACTCGACGCGGCCGATCGGGCCGTTCGAGGCGGCAAGGCTTTCGGCCACGGCAAAGGCGCGCGGATTGTCCCGCGTCTCGGCCGGGGCCAGCAGCACCAGCCGGTCCTCGCCGGGGATCACCAGCAGCTGCGAGTTGAACAGGTAGCTGGCGACCAGATCGGACATCGGCAGGTCAGCTTCAGAGATCTCGACAAAGGCCGGTTCGAACAGGCCTTTCGCCGCTGCGCGAACCTCGGCCTCCATGCCTGCGCGGTCCTCAAAGGCCCGCTCGTGGAAGAACAGGCACTCGCGGGTCCCGACGCAAACGACGTCATTGTGGAAAGCCCCGCCATTGATCGCGGCCTTGCCCTGACGCGGGAAGACGCCGCGGGCCGTACCATGGCGACGCTCGACCGCCTCGAAGGCCTCGCGGGTCTGGCGAGCGGGAAAGTGGCCGTCCCAGTGCTCCCAGGCCCCGCGGCCCCAGACGAACAGGTTGACCCCGGGGGCCCCGTGTTCCGCGCAGAGCCGCACATGGTTGGCCGCGCCCTCATCGGCAAAATAGGGCTGGGCCGGCAGCGGGTCGTGCACGGCAAACCGATCGGGATCGGCAAACAGCCGGCGCAGGCTGCGGGCCGTCTGCGGGCCTTCCAGACTGCGGTGCAGGTTGGTCAGCAGATTGGCCGGCGTGAAGTGCACGCGACCGTCGGCCGTATCGGCGCTGGGCGTCACCGTCGCGGCATTGGCGGCCCACATCGGCGAGGCGGAACAGGCCGCAGCGGCAAGCGCCGGAGCCGTCTTCCAGGCCTGTTCGAGCACAGCTCCATCAGAGCCCGAAAATCCCAAGGCGCTCAGGAGACTTACATCCGGACGCTCATGCGGCGGCAGCACGAACTGGGGGACGCCCCAGTCGGCCAGTTTCCGCATCTTGCCCAACCCCTCGAGGGCGGCACCGCGGGGATTGGAGACCTCGCCGGCATTCTTCTGGCTGGCGAGGTTGCCGGGCGACAGGCCGACATAGGAATGGGTCGGCCCGACCAGGCCGTCGCAATTGGCTTCCTGAGCTGAAATCACGGACGCAACCCCTTGATATCCATGAGCGTATCCTGGACCCCATCAGCTTCGAAACTCGCCACCGGATAGGCGCAGTAGTCGGCCGCATAGTAGGCACTGGGGCGATGGTTGCCCGAAGCCCCGAGCCCGCCGAACGGCATGGACCCCGCCGCGCCGGTCGTCGGCCGGTTCCAGTTCACCACACCCGCGCGGATGCGGTTGAGGAATTTCCTCCAAAGCTCTGAATCATTGGACACAAGCCCGGCGGAAAGGCCGTAGCGCGTAGCATTGGCGGCCGCGATAGCCTCCTCGAAACTGGCGACCCGGCGCACCTGCAGAAGCGGCGCAAACAGCTCCTCGTCCGGCACATCAATCCCCGTTACGTCGACGAAGCCCGGCGAAACGAAGGCCTCGCTGAGGCCGTCGATCGCGCCCAGGGTTCGGATCCTGCGGCCACCCATGGCCTCGGCCCCGGCGCGGGCGAGGCTTGCGGCCCGCGCCGAGATCAGGGGGCCCATGAAGGGTTCGGCAGGGCCGTTCCAGGGTCCGGCCGTCAGACGGTCCGACAGGGCCGCCACGGCCTCAATCACCGCAGCACCGGCCGCATCGTCCGAGACGATCAGGCGACGCGCGCAGGAGCAGCGCTGCCCCGTCGTGATGAAGGCTGACTGCACGACCAGGGCCGCTGCCGCTTCGGCGTCGCCGGCGTCCCAGACGATGAGCGGATTGTTGCCGCCCAGTTCCAGGGCCAGGATCACTTCGGGCCGGTCAGCGAAATAGCGCCGGAAGAAGGCCCCGGCCTGGGCCGAGCCGGTGAACAGCAGGCCATCGATCTCCTCGGCGATCAGGGCCTGACCAGTTTCCCGCCCGCCCTGGACGAGGTTGATGACACCCGCCGGAACACCAGCCGCTTCAAGGGCTTCGACGAGAAACTGACCCGTGTAGGGCGTCTCTTCGGAGGGCTTGAACACGACCGTGTCGCCGGCCAGCAGGGCCGGAACGATGTGGCCGTTGGGCAGGTGGCCCGGGAAGTTGAACGGGCCGAGCACCGCCATCACCCCATGGGCGCGGTGACGCAGCACGGCGCGGCCGAAGGGCATGGCGTTCTCGAACCCGCCGGTGCGCTCGTCATAGGCCTTGATCGACAGGTCGACCTTGCCGGCCATAGAGGCCAGTTCAGTGCGGGTTTCCCAGAGCGCCTTGCCGGTCTCGCGGCTCAGGACCTCGGCAAAGGCCTGGGTCCGCTCGACGAGGATCTCCTTGTAGCGGCGAAGAATGGCGATGCGCTCCTCGCGCGGCCGGTCGGCCCAGGCCGGAAAAGCCTTGCGGGCCGCCGCCACCGCTGCAGCGACATCACCCTGCGAGGCCGTGGCCTCGCGCCAGATCGTCTCGCCCGTGGTCGGGTCGATGGAGACTGCCTCGCCGCCCGCGCCGGAACGCCAGACGCCGTCGATAAATACCCCGCCGCTCATGCCTTCACTCTCACCATGTCGCCTTCGGAAAGTCGCAGCGCCTGGGCCGCATCGCGCCCCAGGATCGCCGTTTCGCCGTCGATCAGGACCGGTGCCCGCACGGCCCGGAACTGGCCGATCTCGCCGGTGGACACCAGGGCCTCCTCGCCATAGGCGTCCTCGCCGAGCTTCAGCCGCAGGCGCCGCGCATCGCGGACCGTCTTGATGTCATCGCGCCGCGCCGCGACGGTCGGGCCGGCATCGAAAATGTCGATCAGGCCCTGATAGCGGAAGCCCTCGGTCTCCAGCATGGCCCGTGCGGCCTCGCCCTCGCGGTGCACGCGGCCGATCACCGCGCTCGCCGCCTCCGGCAGGAGTTCGGCATAGATCGGATGACGGGGGGCCAGGTCGAGGATGAACTGGCCGTCGGTCGACGCGCTCATCATGTCGGCCTCGTCGAAATTCAGCCGGAAGAACTTGCTGGCGACATGGTCCCAGAACGGGCAGCCCCCGTCTTCGTCGAACCAGCCCCGCAGCTCGGCCAGCACCATCTCCGCAAAGCGCTGGGGCTCCAGACCGATCAGCATGTAACGCGACTGGGCCAGCAGACGCCCTGCCCCGCCCTTACGACGCTCGGGACGCAGGAACAGCGAGCCGACCTCCGACCAGCCGGCGCACTCATTGACCAGCACCAGGGCGCGGTGGTCGAAGCGTTTGTCGAGGGTCGGTGAAGACTGGGCCAGGGTCACGACCCGGAACGAGAAGTGCGGGCGCTTGAGCCCGACCCCGGCCTTGACGCCGGCGACGCCGATCACGTCACCGGCCTCGAGATCCTCCAGCATAAGGGTGTACCAGGCCTCGGGTGCCGCAACCTCGGCCCGGAAACTGGCGGCCGACAGGTCAAGCCGCGAGCGCAGGGTCTGCTCATCCTCGGGCAGGCTGGTGAAGCCGCGCCCCGAGAGAATGGCGAGCTCCATCAGGGCGTCGATGTCGGAAGGACCGGCGGGACGGACAACAAGCATCAAGCAGTCTCCAGGGGGGCAGTCATGGCCGCGTGGATCGACCGTCCGTCGATCTCGCCGCTGGCCAGTTTCATCAGGATCAGAGCGGAAAGCTGGGCGCGCTCGACGAAGCTTTCAGGCCAGGCGTGTTCGGCCTCGCTGTGGATGTCGCCGCCACGAACGCCGAGGGTGTCGACATTGGGCAGGCCCGAGGCAAACAGGTTGTTGCCTTCGCAAACTCCGCCCGAGGGCTTCCACGCGATATCCTGGCCCAGCATGGCCCCGACATCCCGGACCGCCCCGAACAGGGCCTGTTGGGCCGCGTTGAACGGCTTGGCGCCGCGCGTAATCAGGCCGTGCAGGTGCACATGCAGTCCATGGCGCGGTTCGGCGACGATACGGGCCACCTCGGCTTCGAACCAGGCCGCCGCCTCCGCATCCGGGAAGCGGACGTTGAACCGGGCGATGGCGACGTCGGGGACCATGTTCAGCGGCGAGCCGCCGTCGATGCGGGCGATGTTGACCGTCACCCCGTCCCGGCGGCCGTTCAGACCGTGCAGGGCCTCGGCGATCCGGGCCGCCCCGATCACCGCATTGTGGCCGGCGGCAAAATCACGCCCGGCATGGGCGGCCTTGCCGTGGACCACGATGTGGAAATTGCCCGAGCCCTTGCGCGACGAGGCCAGGGACCCATCGGCCAGGGCCGGCTCATAGGTCAGGCCCACATGGCCCAGTCGGGCAAACTGGCTCAGGATCGGAGCCG
>NZ_QAII01000120.1:9311-15711 GCF_003060965.1 Caulobacter sp. HMWF025
GTCAGCACGACCTGCAACGGGGCGTCCGGACGGACCACCACGGCCACCGCGGGCGGGTGGGCCTGCTCGCCGACCCGACCGTCGGCTCCGATCTCTTCGGAATGGCCGAGCGGGATCTCGGTGGGCGCGGCCGGCAGCACTGACACGGCGTCGAGCAAAATCTGCCTCTGACGCTCAAGGCCTGCGAGATGGCGACTTCCGGAGTTAATGGCGCACCAGGCCACAGCCCGGTCGATAATCCGGGGACCTTCGCCCGCGATGGCGTCCAGAACCCTACGGTCCTGCGCGTTCAGACTTAGAGACATGCCGATCCTCCCTCAGTCACAATAAACCAAGGGCCGCGGGTAAAACGTGCTTCCTCCTGGGAGGAAACCGGGCGCCCGCGCAACAGCCTTGCGCTACTGATAGTCCTTTCGCCAGCGGACGGAAAGCTTTGCGTCGCCCTGACCGCCAATTCTCGACACCAGCGACAGGGTTTTGCGAATCCGCCACTCGACCTGGGCCTCCGGACCCTCACGGCCACCCCCGATGATTTCGAGATAGACGTCATCGGTCACGTACTTGCCGCCGGCGACCGTCATGCCGGTCGCGCCCTCGGCAAAGGCCAGTCGATCCAGGCGCGCGAGGCTGCGCAGGTTGCCGATCACGTCAAAGCCTCCGCCCCCGGCGAGGGCCGCAAGGGCCGAGGCCAGCTGGGCGGCCTCGATCGGCGACAGCTGGGCGGCTGAGGCCCCGAACAGCACCTGGCTGAGCACCTCGTCATTGGGCAGTTCTGGGGTCGAGGTCAGGGTGATCTCGGGCTTGGCCGCCGTGCCCTGGATCCTGACGACGGCCGTCAGGGCAGTGTCCTGGCGACTGGCGCTGAGATTGAGTCGGATGCGGTCGAGCTGGGTCGCCAGGGTGACGACGCCGCTGTCGTCGAACTCAAAGCGCTTGCCGGCAAAGTCATATTCGCCCCGGACGACCCGGGCTGTGCCGTCGAGAATCGGCGAGAACGAGGTCCCCCCGACATGGGCCTCGAGCGAGAGTTCGACATCGAGGCCCCGACCCCGCACGAAGACCCGGCGCGGGGCCTTCAGGGTAATGTCCATGGCCACCCCGCCGCCCGGACTGGCCCGGCGCGGCTGGACGCCCTGGTCCAGCTCCGGCGGCCGGTTGCGCTCGACCACGTCGAGACTGACCACGCCGGCCGGGGTCTTGCTCTGTGCCGAGACGTCGGCACGATCCAGGACCAGGGCCCCGGTCAGCTTGATCTTGCCGTCGGCCGAGCGGTTGATCGTCGCCTGGCCGGTCGCGCTGGCCGAGGCCAGGTCGTTGTCGATGAGCTGGAAGTTGCGCAGCTCCAGCTTGAACCCGCTGATCCCATCGCGGTTCAGACTGATCCGCCCGCCCCCGAACACGGTCCCGCCCTTGCCGTCCTCGCCTGTGGCCTGGCTGACGTCGATAGCGTTGTCCGCCAGGGCCAGGCGCAGGGTCATGTTCTTCAGTCGAAGGCCGGTCTGCCCCTCTTCGAAGGCCCCGCCGTCGAGGGCCGCACGCCCGACGATGCGGGGATCGGCGAGGGTCCCGGCCAGCGAGCCCTGGGCGTCGATCTTGCCCGACAGCGACCGCTCCGGCCCCAGCAGCAGGTCCCACAGCGGCTTGATCTCGCCCTGGGCCAGGAAGGTGCCCTGCATGGCCTTGCGCCGGTCGATGGCCAGCCGCAGGGGGCGTGCCGAGGCTTCAGTCGGCAGGACAAGATGCGCCTCGGCCTTCAGGCCCTGGGGGTTTGAGCCGTCGGCGTCGATCGACAGCAGCCGGTCCTTGAGGTTGCCCTGGATCCGGGCGTCCAGCGACTGGTTGAGGCGCGCGCCGCGCTCCCGGGCCCCGGTGAGCCGGGCCTGGAAATCACCGTTGAGCACGTCGCCCTGGCCCCGCAGGTTGAAAGCCCCGTCGATGTCGCCCGCGAGATCGGGATCGAAGGCTGTCAGGCTCACGCCCGTCAGCCTGGCCATCAGTTCGGCGACCTCACCGCCGAACTCGGCATCAATATCAGCCTGGCCGTCGCCGACCGCCAGCCGCAGCTTCGCCCCGGTCTCGGCACCGCCGAATCGCAGGCGCGCCGTTTCGCGGGTCTTGATATCGGTGCGGCCGAGCTTGCCGGCTGCATCGAGAGCCAGGGTGAATTCGTCGCCGGTCTGGGAGAGATTGCCGCTGCCGCCCAGCCGCCAGCGTCCGTTCGGAGCCACCCCCTGGGCGTCGAGGGTCAGCGGCAGGCTGGCCATGGCCCCGTCGGCGCGGATCCGTGCCGTCCGAACCTTCCAGGACCCGGCGCTGAGGTCCTCGGCCATCAGGTCGAGCTTGGCCGATGCGCCACCGGGCGCGTCGACGATCCGCGCCGAACCGGCCACCCGTCCCTGGGTCAGGAAGGCACCTGGCCCGACGGCGAGCTGCAGATCGGCCGACGCCGGTCGTCCCCGCCGGAGCGAGACCGCGCCCGAAGCCTTGGCCCCGCCTGCGTCGATGTCGATCTCCGTCAGATCCAGACCGCCGGGCGCGAAACTGAAAGCCGCCCCGCCCCGGGCCGGACCGTAGACGCTGTCGCCAGTCAGACGGGCCACACCATCCCCGCCCCCAGACGTCCGGGCAAAGGTCAGGACCAGTCGCGCCTTGGTCAGGGCCAGCTTCGGCAAGTCGATGGTGTCAAAGTCAGCCGTCAGGTCGGCCCGCGGCGCGGCCAGCGTGCCGCTGAGGGTCCCGTCGCCCCGGGCCTTGCCGGTGACCTCAAGCGGACCTGCCCGGAAGGGACCGTCGGCTGTCCAGTCCAGGGTGAAGCCCAGCACATTGCCCGGCGTCATCCGGCCCGCAGCATGCACCCGGGCGCTGTCGCCCTCCAGGCGCGCGTCGGCGATGGAGAGAACACCGGCGTACCAGTTCCCCTTGGTCGTCAGGCGCGGCGCGGTACCCAGCAAGCGATCCAGCTCGGAAACACCGGCCGCGAAACCCTCGGCCCGCACATCGCCCGTGAAGTCCCAGGGCTTGCCGTTGCTGCTTCCGGCCGTCCAGACCGCCTTCAGGCGACCGGTCGCCCCCGGGCGAACGGGACCCAGGCTGGCGACCTGGGCATCGCCCTTGAAGCTCAGACCACCCAGAATCCCGCGCTGGCCTTCACCGGTGACCACCAGGTTAGGCGCCGTAATCCGGGCGGAGCGGATCAGGAATTGGCCATCCCGAAGCCTTAGGCCTTCGAACTGGGCCTTGGGAGCCGCGCCGAGCAGCGCCAGAACCCCGCTTCCGCCGCCGCCCTGACCGACCGCGTCAGCCTTGATGGTCAGCTCGCCTTTCGACCAGCGGACAAGGGCCGGCCCTCGGGCCCGCGCCAGCCGATAGCCGAGCAGTTCCAGCGCCGCGACATCGACGTCGCCCTCGACCGAGAAACCACCCTTTTCGAGCCGGAACGTCCCGTCGACGGCCCCCGTGCCCATCTGAGGGATCGTCACGATCTTCCCGAGGGTGCCGATGCGAGCCTTGAAAGGAAGCCCTGCCGGTCCCGTCCGCTTCTGGCCGAGATCGGCGAGGCCCCGGGAATCGAGCACGAGGTTCTCGCTGCGGATGCGGGTCTGCAGGTCAAACAGGCCCTCGGTGGCTTTATGTCCTTCGATCGAAAAGGCTGCCTCCGGGCCGAACATGTGCTCCAGGCGTCGGGTCAGGGTTGAGGCGCGCAGGTCCAGTCGCCCTCGCGCCGAGCCGCCGTCCGGGGTCCAGGTGCCGGTCGCATCCAGCGGCGTATCCGGGCCCGTCCTGGCCACGATGCTGAACTGACCCTGGCTCATCGCCCCATTGGCCTTCGCCTTGAGATCGAAGGGCCGGTCGACGGGCAGGCCCAGCGCTCCGGCAATGGCACCGCCATTGGCTTCGACGGCATCGGCGTCGAGCTTGAGTGTCCGCTTGCGTCCGAGATCGAAGCTCAGACGCAGGTGATCGCCCAGGTGCTGGCGACTGGAAATGCTGACCCTGCCGCCCTGCCCGCCCTGGCGCGCAAGGCGATAGGCCCCGGCGACATCGAAATCGCCGGCCTTGCCGCTGAAGGCAGGCCGGGTGATGAGCCGCAACCGGACGGAGTCGAGTGACACCGAAATCGGGGTCGAGCCGCCCTTGCCGCTACGTGTCAGGACCGGTCGACGCATGACGATGACATCGCGCGCGCTGATAGCCCGGGCCTGGAACCGTCGTGTCAACAACGCCCCCGGAACCCAGTTGACCCGAACCTGATGGGCTTCAAGCCAGACGCCCTTGGCATCGGCGATCGCCAGGTGCCGGACACTGAAGTCCCGCCAGATGTCGCCGGACAGACCTTCAAGCTTCAGATGGCCGATCGGACCCAGCTTCAGGCCGTTGGCATGGCTTTCGACCAGTTGCCGACCCGGCGTGGTCAGGGGGGCAAGGCGCACACCCAGCACCGCTATGGCGAGAACCGCCAGAACGGCAATAAGCGCCTTGGCCAGTCCGGTGCTGCGCCGCGCCGGACGTGAAGCCGGTGCAGCACCGTCGTTGGACGGCATGCCGGCCTCTGGCGTTTCAGGCGCGCCGGTCAAAAGCTCTGCCCGATGCTGAGATAGATCTGGAAGGCCGGATCGCCGGACCGCTTGCCCAGCGGAACCGCGATATCGGCGCGGATCGGCCCGAAGCCCAGATCATAGCGGACCCCGACCCCGGCCCCGACGCGGAAGTCATCGGCCTTGGGTGTGCGCTCCGGCCCGATCGCGCCGGCATCGATGAAGGCCACGCCGCCCCAGGTCTTGCTGAAGCGGTGCCGGACTTCGATTGAGCTCTCGACCAGCGAAACCCCGCCCTGCGGGGTATTGTCGGCCAGCCGCGGGCCGATCGCCTGATAGGCATAGCCCCGAACCGAGCCACCACCGCCGGAGAAGAAGCGCCGGGAGGCCGGGACCTCCTCCAGCAGCCCACCGAAGATCGCCCCGAGCTTCAGGCGGGCAGCCAGAACGGTATCGGCATCCTTGCCGAACGGCAGGTAGGCCGAGCCCTGAACCTGGGTTCTCAGATAGGCCAGGGTCGTATCGCCGACGATGGCCGTCGGCTCGCCCCGCGCCTCGAACCGCCAGCCGCGCTTGGGGTCGAGAATGTTGTCGGACCGGTCCCAGGCCACGGCGGCCAGGGTGGTTACAGTGGCCAGGTTGAGGACCTCCTTGACGGAAACCCCCTTGGTGGTCGCCAGCTGCTTGGATTGAGACAGGTCCAGCGCCACCCCGTAGGTGCGATAGGACGTGGTTTTCCGTCGCCGCGTCAGGTCGGCGCTGATGGTTGCGCCGGTTTCGTCATAGGCGTCCGTCGTCTCGCGAAACAGCGCGCCGTTCAGCTTCAGGGTCTGCTGGACCCGTCGCCAGTGCGGCAGCGAGACCTCGCCACCGACCCGCTGCTCGAGCTTGGCCAGGCGGGCGGTATAGGTCGTCGTGTCGGCCCGCCTCAGCCGGTTGTACTGGATCCAGCGCGCATCGACACCCGGCCCCTCGCTGGTGGAAAAGCCGGCCCCGAGCTCGATCGTGCGCGGAAGCCGGTCAGCCAGACCGACCACGACGGGACGCCGCCCGTCTGGCGTAAGGCGTTCGAGCGGTGCCAGGGACACCGAGACCGAGTCATAGACGCCGGTATCGCGAAGCCGGCGCTCCAGCTCGGCGACATGTTCGGGGTCATAGACCTCGCCCGGGGTCCAGGGGGCCAGGTCGGCCACCCAGGCCTGATTGCTTCGCCCCTTGGTCACCAGTTCCACCCCGTCCAGGCGGGTGAGGTCTCCAGCCACGATATTGAAGGTCGGTCGGACAGAGTGGTCGGCGTGATCGACAATGACCTCGCGGGGCTCGGCGGCGACGTCGGCATAGCCCAGCCCCTGGACCTGGGCGATGATGCGCCCCTCGGCTCCGAGAATGTCCGCCGCCCGTCCAGGCTGGCCCGGCGTCAGTTGCATGGCGGCATCCGCCCGTTTGACGACGCCTTCATCGGGCGCTGTCCCGCGCCAGACGATCCTGGGATCAGCAAGATTGAAGACCTGACCGGGCGTGACCTTGACGATGCCGCGCGGCGGATCACCTTCATTGACGTCAGGCTCGACGGCATAGGCGTAGTAGCCTTCGGCCCGCAGCACGGCGACGACGTCATCGCCGGCATCCCGCGCCCGCCGACGGGCCTCGGCCCGGCTCTGGGGCGGACCTTTCGCCGTGCCGAGGACGCGCATGATCGCATCGCGCAAGGCCTTGTCGTCCACACCCGAGACGATGGCCGACGGCTCCTCGGCGCGCGCAACCCCTGCCGCCAGCAGCAGGGCGGTCAGCACGGTCAGGGTTGTTCGTCTGCGCACCAAAAATTCGATTCCCCGCGCGGAGCGCCCCCACGTCCCGTGTAGTCG
>NZ_QAII01000121.1 GCF_003060965.1 Caulobacter sp. HMWF025
GCGTCCGGCTTCGGCCCTGGCCTTCGACGTCCTGCTGTGGGGCGGCCTTCTGGCCGTCCTGGTGATCAGCTTCCGCCCGGCCGAGATCGACAAGTTCCCGCAACTGTTCGCCGATACCGAGCGGACCGGCGGCTTTGCCCGGCAGTTCTTCGCCCCGTTCGGCGATGCCAAGCTGTTCCTGTCGATGGACTGGTCGCTGTTCATCTCCAAGATGTGGCAGACGATCCAGATGGCGCTGTGGGGCACGGCCCTGGCCGTCATCATCGCCATCCCGTTGGGCCTGCTCGGCGCGCGCAACATCACCCCGTGGTGGATCCAGCAACCGGTCCGCCGCCTGCTCGACCTGATCCGCTCGATCCCCGACCTGGTGGTGGCGCTGATCTTCATCACCGCCGTGGGCCTGGGACCCTTCGCCGGCGTTATGTCGATCATGTTCAATACCGGCGGCGTGCTGGCCAAGCTGTTCGCCGAGGCCGTCGAGTCGATCGACAAGGGTCCGGTCGAGGGCGTGCGGGCCACCGGTGCCGGCAAGCTGCAGGAAGTTGCCTGGGGCGTCATTCCGCAGGTCGCGCCGCTATGGACCAGCTATGCGCTGTACCGCTTCGAATCCAGCAGCCGCGCCGCCACGGTCCTCGGAATCATCGGGGCCGGCGGCATCGGCCAGATCCTGTTCGACTCGATCAACGCCTTCCAGTTCGACCAGACCGGCTGCATCGTGCTCGTCATCGTTGTGGCGGTGTCGATGATCGATCTGCTGTCCCAGGTGATCCGCACCCGTCTGCTCTAGGGCGCGCGGCGTGTCCGCAAGACCGGTTGGAGAGAGTCGTTTTGGGGGCAAATACCTGTGGGTGTACGGATGGTCTGCATCCGGTGCATCGACTCCGCAGTTGCCCCTTTGCCACAGCTTAACACTTTGAAAACGCTTGTCACCGGGCTGTCACAAATCGGTGGCGGAACCGTCATGGCTCCCCGTTAAGCCGCAATCATCCTGATCCCGCACCCCGAAGGGGGCGAGAGGCCAGGGGCAGCCTTAAGGGGAATTCTACAATGCGGAACAAGACCTCGCTGGTCGGCGGGTCGGCGCTGGGCGTGATGCTCGCGC
>NZ_QAII01000122.1:0-11258 GCF_003060965.1 Caulobacter sp. HMWF025
GCGGTAGAGCAGCGGTTTTGTAAACCGAAGGTCGGGGGTTCAATCCCCTCATCCGGCACCATTTCTTGCCCGCGCCGTTGCCCAGTCTGCGGCTTCTGCGCCCCCCACCGGAAACCGCGACGTGACCGCCCCTCGCCCGCCCCTGATCTTCATTGATGCCGACGCCTGTCCGGTGAAGGACGAGATCTACAAGGTCGCTGCGCGCTACGGGCTGAAGACCTTCGTGGTGTCGAACAGCTGGATCCGGGTGCCGGCGACTGTCGCGATCGAACAGGTCGTCGTCGATGCCGGACCTGACGTGGCCGATGACTGGATCGCCGAACGGGCCGTGCCCGGCGACGTCGTGGTGACCAATGACATTCCCCTGGCCGATCGGGTGCTGAAGGCCGGGGCCGCCGCCCTGGCCCCCAATGGTCGTGTATTCAGCCCCGACATGATCGGCTCGGCCCTGGCCTCGCGCTCCATCGGCGAACATCTGCGGTCGATGGGCGAGGTGACCGGCGGTCCCAAGGCCTTCGGCCCGCAGGATCGCAGCAAATTCCTGCAGGCCCTCGACACCCTGGTGGTCAAGGCCACGCGGGGCCGACGATGATCCAGATCACCTCCTGGCTGCGGATCGAGGACGACGAGATCATCGAGAAGGCGGCCCGCGCCTCGGGGCCCGGCGGCCAGCATGTCAACAAGACCTCGACCGCCATCGAGCTGCGCTTTGACGTGCGCGGTTCGCCGTCGCTGCCCGAGGACGTCAAGACCCGGCTCGAGGCCCTGGCGGGCAGCCGCCTGACCCAGGACGGCGTCCTCGTCCTGTTCGCCCAGGGCAGCCGCTCGCAGGAAATGAACCGCCAGGAGGCCCGCGCCCGTCTGGTCGAACTGATCCTGAAGGCGACCGAGCGACCCAAGGCCCGCAGGCCGACCAAGCCCACCTATTCCAGCAAGCTCAAAAGGCTTGAAACCAAGGGCAAACGCGCCGGGATCAAGAGCCTGCGCGGCCGGCCGCGCGGCGACGACTGAACAGCCCTCAGGCCGTCAGGGCTTCGGCCTTGCGATTGAACGCCAGAACGTCCTGCTGCCATTCGGGTTCGTCGATCAGGCCGGTCACCATCTTCTTCAGATAGCGGCTGAGATTGGCCCGTTCCTCGTCCGTCAGGGCCGCATAGAGCTCGTCATGGGCCGGGGCCAGATCCTCACCAATACGCACGAGCAGGTCCTCACCGGCCGGGGTCAGGCTGACGAAGACGATGCGACGGTCGGTCGGTGAGGCAGCCCGTACCGCCAGACCGTCGCGGATCAGGCCATCGACCGAGCGGGTGAGTGTGGTCCTGTCGGTCGCCGCCAGTCGCGCCAGCCGGGTCATCGAGCAGGCCCCGAAGCGGGCCAGGGCGACCATCGCCACCCACTTCGGAAAGGTCAGGCCGAACTTCGCAACGCGCTCCGCCGCAACCGAACGGCGATGCTGTTCGGTCTGGTAAAGCAGATAACTGAGATAGCTTGGCAACGGCACGGCGCGCGCTTCCCCCACGATCCTTGACCCTGCCCATTCTGCGAAGGCGAAGGTCGGGGGCTTTCATGTCATGCGCGCTGAAGCTGTGCAATCAGGCCTGATTTGATCGGGTTAAAATTGTGCGCATTTGCACCGGTAGCGCTCACCTTGGCCGGATCCGTGCCGCGGGAAGCGGCCCTCAGGCCTCGGCCGCAGCGGCGTTCCGGCGCGCCCGGGCCCGGCTGAGCCAGTCGTCGGGGCAGGTCTCGCGGACGGTGATCGACTTAAACTGGCTGACCGGGATGCGGGCGTGATCTCCCGGATTGAGGTCGCGGGACACCGAGTGCCCGGCAAACTCCTCGATGATGGTGATGACCTGGCTGCTGCCGGCGGTGTTTTCGATGAGGACCATGTTCATGGCGATCTGCTCGGCAAATGAGAGAAACGATGAAAGTCAGCGGAAAAGTTTCGTCGGATCAGGTGCGGCCCTGCTGCAGCCGTCGGCCGGCCGAGGATCCCTGGGCCCAGGCGTCAAGTTCGCCCCGCGACAAGCAGCGCCGGAACGCGCCCTGGGCGTGCTGGTCGCAATAGGAGCCCCGCGCCAGCTTTTCCCGGCCACAGAACCCGAAATCGTTCTGGTCGGGATTGCCGATCGGCCAGCGGCAGGAGTGAACCTCAAGGCCCAGAATATTGGACGTCGCCGACAATTCGACCGGAACCCGGATAGGTGCCCGGGGCGAGGCCGGCACCGCGGTGCGAACAACCTGGGGGCGGACCGTGGTGCGGCTCGGAACGCGCACTGAAACAGACCTTGTGCGAACGGGTGCCTCACGCGCCGTGATTCCGAGACGGTGCACCTTGCCGATCACGGCACTGCGACTCACGCCTCCCAACTGCCGGGCAACCTGACTTGCGCTAAGTCCTTCAAGCCAAAGCTTTTTCAGGACAGCCGTTCTTTCCTCGCTCCAGTCCATTACGCGACATCCCAGCCAAGTCGGGGTAATTCCCCGCCTCATTTGCGTAGGATTATGGTTAACGGGCGTCAAACGGTTATGTGCATACCCACGTTTCTTGGTCTAAATTTCTCTGCGTAAAATCAACAGGTTACCAGCTATTGTCGCAGGGGTGCCGCTTTCAAGGTGGCGGAAGCTTGACGGGATAACGGCGCTATACGAGATATTTTCGGCCCAGATGATCTGCCGGAATTGAATGTGGCGCGCGGTCGCACAATTTGCGTCCAAACGTCGCTGGTCACGACGCCAGCCGTGATCGGCATCATGACTTCAGTGCGTCTTCCTAATCGAATTTTGAGGCTTTTGGCCTTCTTGACAGACAACGGCTTCAGTCCGCCCGCCAGGCCCAGGAGAATGTCCATGCTCAAACTGCAACTCGCCGCGACGGCCGCCCTGTGCCTCGCCCTGACGGCCTGCTCCAAGAGCGACGACAAGACTGCGGCAGGCACGCCCACCGCGACCCCGGCTGTGGCCGAAGGTCCGACTGATGCGCAGAAGGCTGCGGCCCTGGCCAGCCTGCCCGCGCCCTACAACACCGGCGACCTGGCCAACGGACAGCGCAAGTTCGCCCTCTGCCGCTCGTGCCACACCATCGCCGAGGGCGGGCCGTCGATGACCGGTCCCAATCTCTATGGTGTCTTCGGGCGCAAGGCCGGATCGGTCGCTGACTACAGCTATTCCGACCCCGTCAAGGCGGCCGGGTTCATCTGGGACGGCGAACACCTGGACAAGTGGCTGGCCGATCCGCGCGGCTTCATGCCGGGCACCAAGATGTCCTTCGCCGGCGTCAAGGACCCCAAGGACCGCATCGACCTGATCGCCTATCTGAAGGTTGAGACGGGCTACAAGCCCGCGTCCTGATGCCTGACGCCGAAGCGCTGCTGAACCGTCTTTTCGACGCCTATAATCGCCGGGACTGGTCGGCCGCTCTGGCCTGCGTGCAAGCCGGGATCGACTGGCCCGACCAGATCGCTGAAGGGCGGGTCGTCGGTCAGGCGGCGCTGGAGGCCTACTGGCGCCGGAACCACGAAGTCATCCGGCTGGAGGTCACGCCGCTGGCGTTTACGACCCTGCCGGACGGCCGGATCGACGTGCTGATCAACCAGATCGTGCGCAGCACCACCGGCAGCCTCTGGTCCGACCTGCACGTCCATCACGTCTATACGCTGCAGGACGGGCGGGTCGCGCGTCTGGATATCGGCCCGGACGCGGAGCGGCCATGAGCCGCGAACACGACCTGCTGGTCCAGGCCTATGACGCCTTCAATGCCCGCGACCTCAGCGCCCTGGCCGACCTGTTCCATCCGCTGGTGGAATGGCCGGACATCCTCGAAGGTGGCGTCATCACCGGGCGTCCTGCGGTACAGGCCTATTTCGGGCGGCAGCTCGAGGTGATGATCCCCGATGCCCGGATCATCCGCACCCGCCTGGTCGCCCCGGGACGACTGGAAGTCGACCTGCAATATGCCGTTCACAGCCTTGAGGGCCGGCTGTGGTCGGACACCGCTGCCACCCTCGCCTACGACTTCCAGGATGACCTGATCATCCGGATGACGGTCTTGTCCGGTCTCTAGCGCAAGGCGCGCGAAATCAAACGCGCTCACCTTGCTCCAGATTTTTGTCTTCGCATCGTTTCTGCGGAAAACCGGTGCCCACTTTTCCGCACGATGCTCTAGGCCAGCAGATCGGCGCAGGCGTCGAGAACGGCCTCGGCATCCAGGCGATACTTGCCATAGAGATCCGGCAGGTCGCCCGACTGGCCGAAAGTCTCCAGCCCGAGCGCCCTGACCCGCTGTCCTCTCACCGAACCCAGCCAGGACAGGGCCAGGGGCGAGCCGTCGGTCAGGGTGACGAGACCCGCATCGCGATCGAGATCGGCCAGCAGCCGCTCGACTGTCGAGGTCCGGGGCCCCTCCCCCGTCCAGCGGGAGCGCCCGGACGCCGTCCAGTCGCGGTGCAGGCAGTCCGACGAGGTCACGGCCAGCAGACCCGCCTCGGGCATGTCCTCCGACAGGGCCTCGAAGGCGGCCAGGGCTTCCGGGGCCAGGGCCCCGCTATAGACAATCGCCAGGCGCGCCCCCGGAGCCGGCGGCCTCAGCCAGTAAGCCCCTTCGACCACGCCGGTGCGCCAGGCGTCGTCGAGCCGCTGGGGCTGATCGATCACCCGGGTGGACAGTCGCAGATAGGTCGAGGCCCCGTCGACGGCCTGGATGCGCTCGAAGGCATGAGCCATCAGGACTGCTGTCTCGTCAGCAAAGGCGGGCTCGTAGGTATCGAGGCCCGGCTGGGCCATGCCGATCACCGGGGCATTGATCGACTGGTGCGCGCCGCCCTCGGGTGCCAGGGTCAGGCCCGAGGGCGTGGCCACCAGCAGGAAGCGGGCGTCCTGGTAACAGGCATAGTTCAGGGCATCGAGGCCCCGGGCGATGAAGGGATCGTACAGGGTTCCCACCGGGAACAGCCGCTCGCCGAACAGCGGCGCGGTCAGGCCCAGGGCCGCCAGGGCGATGAACAGGTTGTTCTCGGCAATGCCGAGCTCGATATGCTGGCCGGTCTCGGCCATCGACCAGACCTGGGCCGACGGGATCCGGCGGCGCTTGAAGACGTCCTCGGTCGCGCGGCGGTGGAAGACGCCCCGGCGGTTCACGAAGCCCCCCAGATTGGTCGAGACCGTCACATCCGGTGAGGTGGTCACGACCCGGCCCGAAAACTCGTCGGTGCGCCGGGAGATTTCGAACATCACCTTGCCGAAGGCCGCCTGGGTCGACTGCTCCCCGTTCCCGGCCACGGCGGCCAGCAACTCATCGGCGGACGGCGTAGCCACCAAGGGGGCCACATGACTACGCCGCACGTCGGCGGCAAACGGGGCACGGGCGATCAGGCCCTTGAGGGCGGTCCGCTCGGCCGACGAAAGGCCCGAGAGCGGATCCCACTCCTGCCCCTCGGTCACGCCCAGGCGGTCGCGCAGTTCGGCGATCTGGGTGGGCGTCATCAGGCCCGCATGATTGTCCTTGTGCCCCTGGAACGGCAGCCTCAGGCCCTTGACGGTGTAGGCGATGAAGAAGCGCGGCGCGTCGTCCTGGCCGGCCCGCTCGAAGGCCTCGAGCAGGGTCTCCAGGCAGTGGCCGCCCAGCTCGGTCATCAGTTCGGCGAGGTCGGCATCCTTGTAGCCCGCGATCAGGGCCAGGGTTTCGGGATGGGCCTCAAGGTCTGCATTCAACCGCTCGCGCCAGGCCGCGCCGCCCTGGTAGGTCAGGGCCGAATAGAGGTCGTTGGGGGTCGTCTCGATCCAGTGCTGCAGCGCCTCGCCACCCGGCCGGGCAAAGGCGTCCCGCTGCCGCCGCGACCATTTCAGGGTCTCGACAGTCCAGCCGGCGGCCTCGAAGATCTCGCCATAGCGGGTGAACATGCGGTCCTGGGTGGTCGCATCCAGGCTCTGGCGATTGTAGTCGACGATCCACCAGGTGTTGCGGATGTCGTGTTTGCAGGCCTCGATCAGGGCCTCGTAGATATTGCCCTCGTCCAGCTCGGCGTCGCCGAGCAGGGAGATCATCCGCCCGACGCCTTCGGCCTTCACCGCGCCCCGGGCCGCCAGATAGTCCTGGGCCAGCGAGGCAAAGGCGGTCATGGCAACACCCAGCCCGACCGAGCCGGTCGAGAAGTCGACATCGTCGATGTCCTTGGTGCGCGAGGGATAGGACTGCGCTCCGCCCAGCGACCGGAAGCGCTTGAGGTTGTCCAGGCTCTGCCGGCCGAACAGGTGCTGGATGGCGTGGAAGACCGGGCTGGCATGCGGCTTGACCGCGACCCGGTCCTGCGGCCGCAGCGCCTTCATGTAGAGCGCGGTCATCAACGTGGTCATGGAGGCACAGGAGGCCTGGTGGCCGCCCACCTTCAGCCCGTCCCGGCACTCCCGCAGATGGTTGGCATTGTGGATGGTCCACGACGCCAGCCAGAGAATGCGTTCCTCGAGACGGCGAAGGAGTGCGATTTCCTGCCGCTTCGCCGTCAATGAGCCGTCAGGCATGCTTCCTCACCCGATTATGCCGGTGAGGTTTGCCCCTCACCGCTCTTCTCACGGGCTTCATAGTCCTCGATCTGCCGCGCCGTCCACTCCGGAGACTTCGTGAAGCGTGCGAGGAGGTTGTAGAACACCGGAACCACGAACAAAGTCAGCAGGGTGGCGAACATCGCCCCCATGAAGATCACCGCCCCGATGGTCTGGCGGCTGCCCGCCCCGGCCCCGGTCCAAAGCATCAGGGGCAAGGCCCCCATGGCCGTGGCGATCGAGGTCATGATGATCGGACGCAGGCGCATGGCGGCGGCCTCGATCACCGCTTCCTTCACCTTGAGGCCCTCATCGCGCAGCTGGTTGGCGAACTCGACAATCAGGATGCCGTTCTTGGCCGCGATGCCGACCAGGATGATCAGGCCGATCTGGCTGTAGGTATTGATCGTCGAACCCGTCATCAGCAGGCCGAACAGGCCGCCCAGCACCGCGAGCGGCACGGTCAGCATGATCACGGCGGGGTGGATCCAGCTTTCGAACTGGGCCGCCAGAACCAGGAAGACCAGCAGCAGGGCCAGACCGAAGGCGATGCCGACAGCCCCCGAAGCTTCCAGATAGTCCTTGGCCTGTCCGCCCCACTTGACGCTGACCCCCGGGGTCGGGCGCTTTGCCGCCTCGTCCTGGAAGAAGGCCACGGCATCGGCGACGGTATAGCCCTTGGCCAGCTGGGTGGTCAGGGTCACCGAGCGCAGGCGGTCGACGCGCGGACGGTCGGGCGTATCCCCGCGCAGCTGGGTGGTCACGACCGTCGACAGCGGGACCAGGGTCCCGGACTGGGTGCGGACCTGAAGCTGGTCGAGATCGGAGATGCTGCGGCGCTGATCCAGGGCCGACTGCAGGATCACGTCATATTCCTGGCCGCTCTTGATATAGGTCGTGGCCCGTCGCGAGCCGAACATGGTCTCCAGCGCCCGGCCGATCGACTGGGCTGAAACGCCGAGACTGGCGGCCTTGTCGCGATCGATCTGCACCGACAGGCGCGGCGAGGTCGGCTCGTAGTCGATGCGAGGCCGTGACAGGCCCGGATTGTCCTGAGAGGCCTCAAGGATCGGCTTCAGCCATTCGGCCAGCTGGACATAGTCGTTGCCGACCGCAATCAGGTCGACATTGGTGCCGCCGCCACCGCCGCCGCCGCCACCGCCGCGCTGGAAGGCCCCGCGCACACTGGCCACCGCGCGGACGCCGGTGATCTTGCCCAGCGACTTGTTGAGGTCGGCCGCGATCTCGTCAGCGGTCTGCTCGCGTTCGCCCCAGCCCTTCAGGACCAGCACGCCGTTGCCGGTATTGAACTGGCTCTGGCCAAAGCGCGGCACCGAAATGATCGTCCGCTCGGCAACCCCGGACGCCCGGTAGGTCTCAAGCTGCTTTTCGACGGCCGCTGCCGCCTTGGCGGTATAGTCAAAACCGGCCCCTTCAGGCCCGCTGATGTTGACGTCGACCCGACCCCGGTCCTCAGCCGGAACCAGTTCCTGCGGCAGGACCAGGAACAGCCCGCCGGCGACACCGGCCAGGACGAGGACAAACAGACCCGTACCGATGGCGGCCGCGCGGCCGCCCAGCAGGCTTTCCAGCGAGTGGCGGTAGCTGTCGCGCAGTCGGTCCATTGCAAAATCGACCTTGCGGTTGAACCAGCCGCCGCTGGAGGCCGGCTTCAGCAGCTTTGAGGCCAGCATCGGCGACAGGGTCAGGGCCAGCAGGGCCGAGAAGCCGACGGCGGCCGCGATGGCGACGGCCAGCTCGACGAACAGCCGGCCGATATAGCCCGGCAGGAACATCAGGGGAGCAAAGACCGAGATCAGCACCACCGTGGTGGCGACGACGGCGAAGAATACCTGACGGGTGCCGCGCAGGGCGGCCACCGGCGCGGGCTCACCCTCGTCCACGCGGCGCTGGATGTTCTCGACGACGACGATGGCGTCATCGACCACCAGACCCACCGCCAGCACCAGGGCCAGCAGGGTCAGAAGGTTGAGCGAAAAGCCCAGCGGGGCCAGGACGATGAAGGTGGAGAGGATGCAGATCGGCGCGATGATCGACGGGATCAGGGCCGACCGCCAGCTGCCCAGGAATACGAGATTCACCAGCGCCACCAGGCCGATCGAGATGCCCATGGTCACCCAGACTTCATGGATGGCCTCGGCGGTGAAGATCGAATTGTCGACCGCCTTGATCAGCTTGGTCCCGGCCGGGAGGGTCTTGTTGATCTCCTCAATCTCCTGGTCAACGACCTTGGAAATGGCCACGTCATTGGCCTGGGACTGGCGCGTCAGGAAGATGCCGACCTGGTTGATGCCGTTACCCCGGAAGATCTTGCGACGTTCGTTCGAGCCTTCCTCGACCTTGGCCACATCGCCCAGCCGGACCACGAAGCCGCTGGCATTGGCGGCCCGGATCGGCAGCTGGGCGAAGTCTTCGGGCTTGGAGTAGTTGCGGGCCACCCGGATCGTGAAGTCCTTAGACTCGCTTTCCAGCGAACCGGCGGGAAGCTCGACATTCTGGCTGTTCAGCGCGTTTTCAACGTCATCAACCGTCACGCCGCGCGCGGCCATGGCGTCGGGATTGAGCCAGATCCGCATGGCATAGAGCTGACCGTTGAGGCCGGCCTGGGCCACGCCGGGCACGGTCGACATGCGCTCGACCAGATAGCGGTCGGCATAGTCGGCCAGTTCCAGCGGCGACAGCGAGGTCGAGATCAGGTTCAGGATGATGATCGGCGAGCTGTCAGCGGTCGCCTTGGCGATCTGCGGCGGGTCGGCCTGATCGGGCAGGTTGGCCGAAACCCGGCTGACGGCGTCGCGCACGTCATTGGCCGCGTCATCGAGGTCGCGGTCGAGGGTGAAGGTGATGTTGATCTGGGAGCGGCCATCGCGCGAGCTGCTGTTGACCCGGTCGATGCCCTGGATGCCGGAGACCTGGCGCTCGATCACCTGGGTGATCCGCTCCTCGATGACTTCGGCCGACGCCCCGCGATAGGCGGTCGAGACCGACACAACGGGCGGATCGACATTGGGCAGCTCACGGATCGGCAGGCCGGCAAAAGCCGCCAGACCGATGACGCAGAGAATGATCGCCGCAACGGCGGCGAAGACGGGACGGCGGACGGAAAGGTCGGACAGCATCAGCCGGCCTTGCGTTCAGTCGGGCCCTTGCCCGCCTGATCCTTGCCCGACGGGTCCTTGCCGCCGGGGGGCTTGCCACCCCCGATCGCGGCCCCGTCCTGAACGCGGTTCAGGCCGTCGGCGACGATCTTGTCACCGACCTTCAGGCCGGAGCGGATCTCGACGAAACCACCGTCCGTCAGGCCGGTCTCGACATTGGTGCGCTTGGCGATCTTGCCCTTGGGCCCCTTGGCGATCAGGAAGACGGAAGCCTGCTCGCCCTCGAACTGGATGGCCGCTTCAGGAACCGCCAGAGCCGTCCGCTGGCCCTGGTCAATGCCGACCTTGACCAGCATGCCGGGCTTCAGCCGGCCACCGGGATTGGGAAACTCGGCGCGGGCCTTGAGGGCCCGGGTCGTCGGATCGATGCGGGTATCGATCTGCGCCACGCGCCCCTGGAAGGTTTCGCCCGGCAGGGCATCGGGCCGCGCCACGATGGCAAGGCCCTCCCGCAGGGTCGGCAGGTAGCGGTCAGGGACCGAAAAATCGACGCGGATCACCGAGGCGTCATCCAGCGTCACGATGGCCGTGCCGGGGCTGATCAGGGTCCCCGGCGCGACATCCGACAGGCCGACGCGACCCGCGAACGGAGCCCGGATCACCCGATCCAGCTTCTGGGCCTGGGCCGAGGCCACACCGGCCCGGGCCGTCTCGAGGGCCGACAGATACTGCTCGGCCGTGACACGCGGTGCGACGCCGCGCTCGGCCAGCACCTTCCAGCGCTGATAGTCCCGCTCGGCCTGCGCCAGGCGGACCTTGGCCTCGGCGATGCCGGCGTTTTCGCTGTCGGCCTTGAGCTCCACCAGGACCTGGCCGCGCGACACCGACTGGCCGTCACTGAAATGGACCGCCGTGATCATCTCGGCCGTGTTGGAGGTGATGGTGACCGACTGACGTCCCTTGGAGACACCCAGAACCTCGATGCGATCGGTGAAGGCCCGCGTGGCGACCTGGGTCTGCGAGACGCTGGTGGCCCGGCCTCCCGGACCGCCGGCCTTGCCCGCTGCGCCGCCGGCCTTGTTGCCGAGTGCCAGCTTGACGCCGCCGGCGACGAGCAAAAGCAAGATCGCGGCGAGCGCCGCCACGAGGAAAAAGTGCCTGCGGATCAACGGAACGACTCCTATCGCCGAGGAGAGTCGGCGGTCGGGACAAGGTGCGGCGACATATGCCGCTCCCCTAAAGCTACGTCCAGTGACAGCAGGATGACGAAACATTTCACGATGGAAATAGAGTCAGAAGCCGCGCCATAAGGCGATGACAATGCCCTGATCTCGGGCGGCTTCGCGGCCGGAAACCGTCTGCCTCCAGCCGGCCTGGACGCCCCAGCGGTCAAATCGGCGAACCGCCGAAAGCTCGGTTTTCAGCCAGCGGGCGCGCAAGCCTTGGGCATCGGCCTCGCCGGCATAGGCCTGGGCCAGAAGCAGCCAGTCGCGCCGCGGCGCGATGCCCAGGGTGGCGTCCAGCCGGGTCTCGTCGGCCAGGCCCGCACGGGCCACCCGACCTGCCTGCAGGTCGAGATAGACCGGCCGGCCCCGCCAC
>NZ_QAII01000122.1:11268-19106 GCF_003060965.1 Caulobacter sp. HMWF025
ACCGGAGCGTCCCAGCAGCAGTCTGGCTTCGAGGTCGGCCTTTCCCTGCCCCGGGGCCGCATAGCCGGCATTGCGCCCCGCTCCGGGCTCGGCGGCTCCGCCATAGACCGAGACCACGGTCCGTCCGGTTTGCAGGACGGTGTAGCGCAGGCCCAGTTCCAGCGGGCCACGCCCTTCGTAGACCACAAACCGGTCACGGCCGCGGATCAGTCCGGCCCGGGCCTGCAGCGTCAGCCGGCCCGTCAGGCCGTGCTCGACAAAGAGGGAGGCCCCCTCCTCCTCACGGTGATCGATCGCGACCCGCTCACCGTCCGGCGTGAAGCCTTCGTCGGCGGCCTGACGCTCATACTTGGCGATGACCTGGGTCTTGCCCTCGGGCGCAGGCCAGGCTCCCGCCCGGGCCCCTTCAAGAGCCGGAAAGAAAAGGGCCGCCGCAGTCGTGAAGACGGCGACGGCCCGGATCTGTCCGACCTGGGACCTCAATCCGCGTAGCCGGGAGACTCCCGGTCCAGCTTGCGCAGGCAGCCCGGCCAGGCCAGGCCGCCGATCATGCCCATGCCCATGCCGGTCTGCTTGCGGACCTCGGCCTGGGCCTCCTCAGGGGCCAGCAGCACATTGTCGCGGCCGATCGACAGGGCCATGACCTGCTGGGCGCAGGCGCGCTCGAGGAAGAACATGCCCAGCCAGCATTCGGCGGCCGTCTGGCCCACCGACAGGGTGCCGTGGTTCCGCAGCATCATGGTCTTCTTGGTTCCGAGATCGGCCACCAGCCGTTCCCTCTCGTCAAGATTGAGCGCAATACCTTCATAGTCGTGATAGGCGAGTTGTGGCAAGACAATTAGTGCGTGCTGGGTCAGGGGCAGCAGGCCGTCCTTATGCGCCGAAACCGCCACGCCCTGGTCGCTGTGCAGGTGCATGACGAAATGCGCGTCGTCCCGCGCCGCATGGATGGCCGAGTGGATCGTGAAGCCCGCCGGATTGATGAAGTACGGGGTCTTGTCGATGACATTGCCGTCCAGATCGACCTTGACCAGGCTGGAGGCGGTGATCTCGCCGAAGAACATGCCGTAGGGATTGATCAGGAAGTGGTGCTCGGGTCCCGGGATGCGGGCCGAGATGTGGGTGAAGATCATGTCGTCCCAGCCGTGCAGGGCGACCAGGCGATAGAGCGCTGCCAGCTCGACGCGGGCCTGCCACTCGGCCTCGCTGACCTTGTCCTTAAGCGACGTGACGATGGGTGCTGTGCCGTCGGCCATGGGGGCCTCCTCCAGTAGGTTATCGTTGTTGAGTTGAAGGTCGCGCCGGGGGGCACCAGCGTCAAGGGCACTCTTCTCGACCTCAGGCCTTGCCAGCCGCGCCCGCAACCCCGACGCTGGGGCGGAATCGTCGGGACGGAGCCCCTCAAGACATGCTGACCCTGCTGGGCGTCGCGGTGATCGTCCTGGGCTTTGCCCTGAGATTCAATCCCTTGCTGGTCGTCGTCGCGGCGGCGCTGACGGCGGGCCTCGCGGCGGGCCTGTCCCCCGTCGAGGTCATCGAGGCCTTCGGCAAGGCCTTCAACACCAATCGCTATGTCACCATCGCCTGGCTGGTCCTGCCGGCCGTGGGGGTCCTGGAGCGCTGCGGCCTGCAGGAGCGGGCCCGCCTGACTATCCAGGCGCTGAAGGGGGCCTCGGCCGGACGCATCCTGCTGGCCTATCTGCTGCTGCGTCAGCTGACGGCGGCCCTTGGCCTGACCTCGGTGGCCGGACAGGCGCAGACCGTGCGCCCCCTGGTCGCCCCGATGGCCGAGGCCGCCGCCGAGACCGCCGGTCCGGTCGCTGACGCCGACCGCGAGCGGATCCGGGCCATGAGCGCCGCCACCGACAATGTCGGCCTGTTCTTCGGCGAGGACATCTTCATGGCCATCGGCTCGATCCTGCTGATCGTCGGCTTCCTCGACCAGAGCGGCATCACGGTCGAGCCGCTGCACCTGTCGGTCTGGGCCATCCCCACGGCCATCGCCGCTTTCATCGTGCACGGCGCGCGGCTGCTGCTGTTTGACAGACGCCTGGCCCCGACAACCGAGGCCCGGCCATGATCGGGCTTCCTCTCGTCTATCTGATCGCCGGAGCCATGTTCGCCGCCTTTGCCGGGCTCAGCCTCGGCGACCGGGCCAATCGCAAGCGCTTCGGCAATGCCGCCTTCTGGGGCCTGGTGGCGGTCAGCTTCCTGCTGGGCGACCACCTGGGTGATCTGGGCAACGGCCTCCTGGTCCTGGCCCTGGCCCTGCTGGCCGGCACCGGGCAGCTGGGGGTCGGCGCGCCGGACACTACCTCGCCCGACGAGCGCCAGGACCTGGCCCGCCGGCTGGGCCTGCGCCTGTTCCTGCCCGCCCTCGTGATCCCGGTCGTCACCCTGGTCGGAACCTTCGTCCTCAAGGCCGCCACCCTGCACGGCCAGCCCCTGGTCGAGGCCAAGAACGCCACCCTGATCGCCCTGGCCCTGGCCGCGATCCTGGCGGCGCTGCTGGCCCAGATGATGTTCCGCCAGCCGCCCGTCGCCGCCCTGCAGGAAGGCCGGCGACTGATGGACCTGGTCGGCTGGGCCGCCCTGCTGCCGCAGATGCTGGCCGCCCTCGGCGCGGTGTTTGCCGCCGCCGGGGTCGGCAAGACCATCGGCGATCTGGCCGTGGCCTGGACCCCGGTCGACAGTCGCTTTGCCGTAGTCGCCGCCTACTGCCTGGGCATGGCCGGGTTCACGATCCTGATGGGCAATGCCTTTGCCGCCTTTCCGGTCATGACGGCCGGGATCGCCCTGCCCCTGGTGATCGGGCGGTTCGGCGGCGATCCGGCCGTGGTCTGCGCCATCGGCATGCTGTCAGGCTTCTGCGGCACGCTGCTGACGCCGCTGGCGGCCAATTTCAACCTTGTGCCGGCGGCGCTCCTGCAATTGAAGGATCGCTACGGCGTGATCCGCGCCCAGGCCCCGACCGCCGTTCTCCTGCTGATCGTCAATATGGTTCTGATGTATGCCCTCGCCTTCCGGGCCTGATCCCCAGCGCAGCAGCGCCTCCAGCCTGGCCCGGGGCACGGCTTCGCGGTTTGCCCGCATCGCCCTTGGCCACGTGACGCGCGAATATCCCAACAAGCTGGACCATGTGATGGCCGGCGACGCCGATGCCCGCACACCGCGTGACCTGCATCCGATCTTCTTCGGCAGTTTCGACTGGCACTCCTGCGTCCACGGCTACTGGCTGCTGGCCACCCTGCTGCGCATTCGCCCGGACCTGCCCGAGGCCGAGGCCATCATCGCCCTGTTCGACGACGCCTTCACCTCCGACAAGGTCGCCGCCGAGGTCGCCTATCTGGCCCGCCCCGAAAGCCGGGGCTTCGAGCGCCCCTATGGCTGGGCCTGGGACCTGATGCTGCAGGCCGAGCTGCTGCGCCACCCTGCTCGACCCTGGGCCGCCCGCCACGCGCCCCTGGCCGAGGCCTTTGCTGACCGGTTTCGCGCCTTCCTGCCCTTGGCCGACTATCCGGTCCGGGCCGGAGTCCATTCCAACACTGCCTTTGCCCTCGTGCTGGCCAGCGAATATGCCGACATGGCCGGCGATGCCGCCCTGCGCCAGCTGCTCGCGACCCGGGCGATGATCTGGTACGGCCAGGACGCCGCCTGCCAGGCCTGGGAACCCTCGGGCGACGACTTCCTGTCCCCGGCCCTGATTGAGGCCGAGGCCATGCGGCGGCTGATGTCCAAGGACATGTTCGACGTCTGGATCGTGCGCTTCCTGCCGGATCTGGCCAGCAAGCAGCCGGCCACCCTGTTCACCCCCGCCCGGGTCAGCGACCGCTCCGACGGCAAGATCGCCCATCTGGACGGGCTGAACCTGTCACGGGCCTGGTGCTGGCGGACCCTGGCCGGAGCCCTGCCCGACCTCGACCCGGCAAAGATGCACGCGATCAATGCGGCCCTGAACCATCTGAGCGCCGCCGTCCCCCACATCTCCGGCGACTATATGGGCGAACACTGGCTGGCGACCTTCGCCCTGCTGGCCCTGACCAACGGCTGAAGGCGACGTCATGATCCCCTGGGAACATCTCGACAGCGCCAGCGTGCCCGGCGACGGCGTGGAACTGCGCCTGATGCGGCGCGGCAGCGAATATTCGATCATGGCCGGCCCCATCGAGCTGATGAACAGCCGGCTCAGCGGCTCGGAAGAGGCCATGGCCACCCTGGCCTTCGACCGCATCGGCCAGCGGCCCGGGGCCCGGATCCTGATCGGCGGCCTGGGCATGGGCTTCACCCTGCGCGCGGCGCTGGGGGCCTTCGCCGCCGATGCGAAGGTCGTGGTCGCCGAACTGGTCCCGGCCGTCGTCGCCTGGGCGCGCGGTCCGCTCGGCGGCCTGCACGGCGACAGCCTGGATGATCCCCGCGTCGCGATCCGCCTCGGCGATGTCGGCGCGGAGATCCGCGCGGCCGAGGGCCTTTACGACGCCATCCTGCTCGACGTCGACAACGGCCCCGGCGGCCTCAGCCGCAAGGGCAATGACAGCCTCTATGACCAGGCCGGCCTTGCCGCCGCCCGCCGCGCCCTGCGCCCCGGCGGCGTGCTGGAGGTCTGGTCCTCCACCCGCGACAGCGCCTTCACCAAGCGGCTGCAACGGGCGGGCTACGGCGTCGAGGAGATCGGCGTGCGGGCCCACAAGGGGCGCGGCGCGCGGCATGTGGTTTGGGTGGGGGTGCGGGGTTAGGCGACGGGCCTTTGCCGCACCGGCTTGAAAGATCAACGCAAAGTCGCAATCATCGCGCGCTGCACGCTGTCATCTGGAGAGGGCTGACGATGATCCGCAAGCTCGGACTGGTCGCCGTTGCCTTGGGGGTAGTGCTCACTGGCACGCTCGCATGGCATCTCGCCACACGGCAGCAACCCACCCTGCCCATTGCGATGGTCGAACCGCCTTCCGGTGAGATGAGCGCCGCCGAGATCGAGGCCGACCGCCTTGAGAACCTCGCCCTCGATCGTGACCAGGAGACGGCTCCCCTGGCGAGGTGGTCGGCCATGGCCCGGCGTGAGGGGGACGCCCTGATCATCCGCATGGCCGGCCACGACGTCGCCAGCTTTACCGACAGCGGCTATTGCGACGGCTTCGACCAGTGCGCGCGCTGGCGTTTCAGGGGCGTCTGGCATCTTGGCGGACGAGACTATCCCTGGCTGACCTTCTTCCATGGCGAGGGCGAAGAGATGGCCTTTTTCACCGACACCTCTGGTGCCCTGTTCGGTGCCGCAGGCGAGCCATCGGCTTCACCCGACGGCCGCTTGATGGTGCTCGCCTATAACGACCCCGATTTGGGCGGTTCCGTGTCTGTCTTCGAGGCAGGACCCGGCGGGTTGAACTTGGTCGCCGACAGTGATCTGGCCGGCTGCGATGCGGTCGAATGGGAAGATGCCGGGCACCTCGCCATGACCTGCATCGACTCCGATACATCGACGGGTCAGCGGTATATGACGGCCGTGCTGTTCAGGGACGAGGGCGGCTGGCGGATCACACCTCGCGGAGAGCTTGATCCTGCCACCAAACAACTGCTGGCCAAACCGACCCGAGCTCTGGTCGGCTTTGACCTGAAGGCCGTGGCCGATACCCCTGCCACCCATCAGGGTCAGAAAGACACCGTCGACCCCTATTTCGTAGAAAAGGGCTACAAGCGCCTCTAACGACCACAAAGGCCGTGCGCGAAGCTCTGCGCCATGCGGGAAGCTACCGCTGGAAACTCACGCTATAGGCAGCCTGCAGCATCCCGTTGGCGCGCATGAAGTCGGCCAGGCTTTCATAGGTGGCAGTCCGCAAGCGTCCCGAGTGGTCATCCGTTTTCAGCCCTGCGGTCACCAGGGGGGCCAGCAGCCGTGTGACCGGCCCGGCCTCGACGGTCGTGGGCTTGAAGTTCGCCTTGAGATTGGCCCGTATCTGGTCCCGGTCGGTGATGTCCCAGACGGCGGCGGCCAGAACGTCAAGCATGAAGCCGTTGCAGTTCTGGTATTTGGGCGACAACGGATTGGCGATCAGCGAATAGGCCGGGTTGTGCAGCGCCGCATAGATCGGGGAGTCGATCACCGCCAGCAGCCTGCGCTGCACCTCCGGCGATGGCACGATCACCGCCACGTCATCGACGGACGAGCCGCTGGTGAAGTCATAGGGGAAGTCCTGGACCAGCCGCGAGGCGGTGCTGGGCAAGGCCTTACCGTCACCGGCATAGAGGTTGTAGACCGCATAGCCGGGCTCGGTCTGGCCACTATCGGTCTGGATATCGCGGTAAACCCAGAAGGCGCCGTGGGTATAGGCGATGCCCTTGGGGAGCTTTTCGCGCGCCCGTCCTGCGCGAAACACGATCGCGACCCGAGCGCCGCGCGCGGCCAGATTCGTCTCGATCTGCTTGGAGAAACGGGCGACTTCCTCCGCCGAGAAGTGCCCGCTCGGTGCCCCTGTGGAGATACTGTCCTGGGCCAGCACCGGCGTGGCTGCCAGGGGCGTCAGCGCCAGGACGATCGCCGCACCGATCCCCTGCCGCGCCCGCCGGTCGAGCCGGATCATGGCTTGGGAGCGTCCGCCGCTTTGGCGTCATAGGGCAGATTGGGCACCGGCTGGGCCAGGATCACCTTTTTGGTCACCGGCAAGGGTGTCGAGGCGAAAGCGGCCGAGTCGCCAGCCGCTTGGCTGGCATCCACCCCGGTGGCGGTGGAGGCGGTACCGGCCACGACCGATCCGGTGGCGGCCACCGACAGCGGCAAAACGGCGACCGCCGAGGCGGTCTGGACGCCCGACACTCCGAGGTCCTTGACGACCTCCGTCGAGGCCTTGGCGGCATTGGATCCGTTCTGGACACTGTCCTGGGCCAGGGCCGTGCCGGCGCATGCCAGGCTGCACAGGACCATGACGGTCATTGAAACCGAACGCATTGGGCTCTCTCCATAACGGCGTGGCCCCCTCCGTAGCGGTGCGGCCACGCCCTGCAGGTCAACCCGAAGATGCGCCGAAATTGTGACGCACGTCTGACGGCCGATCCTGCGGGACCGTCTGGAGCCTGGTGCCTCAGTCGCCCCGGTCGCCCTTCATCAGGCGGGCCTTGTCGCGCTGCCAGTCGCGGGCGGCTTCGGTTTCGCGCTTGTCGTGGTTCTTCTTGCCCTTGGCCAGGCCGATCTCCAGCTTGGCCAGACCCTTGTCGTTCCAGTAGAGCTTCAGCGGGATCAGCGTGCGGCCGTCGCGCTGCACGGCCCCGATCAGTTTGACGATCTGCTTCTTGTGCAGCAGCAGCTTCCGGTGCCGGCGCGGCTCATGATTGAAGCGGTTGGCATGGCCGTAGGGCGGGATGTCCGCATTGATCAGCTTGATCTCGGAGCCTTCGACCGAGGCATAGGACTCGGCGATATTGGCCCGGCCGACGCGCAGGCTTTTGACCTCGGTGCCGGTCAGCATGATGCCGGCCTCGAAGGTCTCTTCGATGAAGTAGTCGTAGCGGGCGCGCCGGTTCTCGGCGATCGGCTTGGTCATCAGACCAGACCCGCCTCGCGCATGGCCTCCAGGATGGCCGGCTTGACCGCATCGCTGCACGGCGCGATCGGCAGGCGCACGTCTTCGCCGCACAGACCCAGATGGGCCATGGCGAACTTGGTCGGCGACGGCGAGGCGTCGAGGAACAGGGCCTTGTGCAGCCTGACCAGACGATCCTGCCAGTAGAGGGCAGTCTCCCACTGGCCGGCCATGCAGGCGTTCATGAAGGTCGCGCAGGCCTCGGGGGCGACATTGGCGGTGACCGATATCACACCGTGGCCGCCATGGGCCAAATAGCCCAGCGCCGTGGGG
>NZ_QAII01000122.1:19116-44607 GCF_003060965.1 Caulobacter sp. HMWF025
AGTCGTCGCCGCACTGGATGCGCTGGAAGCTGGCGCGGGTCAGGTCGCCGGTGGCGTCCTTGATCCCGACGATGTTGGGCAGCTTCGACAGGCGGACCAGGGTGTCGTTGCTGATGTCGACGCTGGTCCGGCCCGGCACGTTGTAAACGAGCACCGGCAGCTGCACGGCGTTGTTGATCGCCTCGTAGTGACGATACAGGCCTTCCTGGCTGGGACGGTTGTAATAGGGCGTGACCACCAGGGCCGCGTCGGCCCCGACGGCCTTGGCATGGGCGACCAGTTCGATGGCCTCTGCGGTGGAATTGCTGCCGGCCCCGGCGATCACCGGCACCCGTCCCTTGACGGTCCTGACGCACAGCTCAACCACGCGCCGGTGCTCGTCATGGCTGAGCGTGGCGGTCTCGCCGGTGGTGCCGACCGGCACGACGCCGTGGACGCCGCCGGCGATCTGGCGCTCGACCAGGGCCACGAAGGCGGCCTCATCCACCGCGCCGTCGCGGAAGGGCGTGACCAGGGCGGGAATGACGCCCTTGAACGGGGAATGGACCATAACTGCAATTTGCCGTGAGAAGGGGCCACGAAGGTTGCGGCCGGACGATCGGTACGGACAATATGTCCCTGCCCCGCCGTCCCGCAACCGGTGCGTCGGAGCAGGCAGCGGTTTGAGGGTCCAAGCCCCGAGGGTCAAGCCCCCGGAGCCATGGTTAAGAACCCTTCATTAGGTGTCTTCGGGTTTGAAGGGTTCCCGGAGGGGACGAATTCGATTCGGTTGTGCGTACAGGAGATCGCGTTTTGGCATCATTTCTGGGTCGGCTTCTGCTGGGTGGCGCAAGCCTGGTCCTGATCAGCGGCGTTGCGGGGGCCCAGAACGCCCCGGCTACGGCTGAAACGCCGGCGCTCGTGACCACGCCGCCGACCGCCATTCCATCATCCCTGTCGGATGTCGATGCCGAGAACCTGCGCCAGGCCCTGTCGGCTGCCAAAAGCGGCGACATCTCCCGGGCTCGCGCGGCCATGGGCGCGCTGGAAGATCCCGTCGCCCGCAAGATCGCCCTGTGGGCGCTGGTCGACAACTGCGCCGACTCCCTGAGCTTCTTTGAACTCGACTCGGCCCGCCATGACCTCGCGGGCTGGCCCCGCAGTGGCCGCCGGGAAAGTGCCGCCGAACGCCAGCTGTCGGTATCCGGGCTCGACCCGGCCCGCATCATTGCCTGGTTCGGCGGCGGCCAGCCGGCCACGGCCGAGGGCGCCATGACCCTGGCCACAGCCTATCAGGCCAACGGCCAGGCGCAGCAGGCCACCGACCTGATCCGCCGCACCTGGCGCGACAAGGTGTTCGAAGCCGACGCCCAGCGCAGCATGGCCAACCGGTTCGGCAGCCTGCTGACCGCCGACGACTATGCCCGCCGCGCTGACATCCTGCTGTATGGCCCGCAAGGTCCGGCCGCCCGCGAACTGGTCGAGCTGCTGCCGGCCGAGCAGCAGGCGACGGCCAAGGTCCGCATCGCCTTCCGCCAGAATGCCGCCAATGCCACCGCCCTGTTCGAGGCCCTGGGCCCGTCCGACCAGGCCCTGCCCGGCGTCGTGTTCGAGCGCGCCGCCTTCCTGCGCCGCAAGGGTCTCGACAGCCTGGCGCTGGGCCTCGTCTCCAGCTTCCCGGCTCCGCCGACCGAAGAGGCCGCCGCTGCGATCTGGAAGGAACGCCGCGGCCTGGTGGTCGGGGCCCTCAAGGCCGGTGACAGCAACGGGGCCTATGCCGCAGCCTCCAATGCGGGCCTGACGGCCGGTGCCGATGCCGCCGAGGCCGAGTTCTATGCCGGCTGGATCGCCCTGAGCCGCCTGCGTCAGCCCGATGCAGCGGCCCGGCACTTTGCCGCCATCGGGGCCATCGGGGCCTCGCCGATCACCAAGGGTCGCGCCCTCTACTGGCAGGGTCGTGCCGCAGAGGCCCAGGGCGACATGATCGGGGCCCAGGCCTTCTACGGCGAGGGCGCGCGCTACATCACCACCTTCTATGGCCAGTTGGCTGCCGAGAAGGCGGGCCTGACCGAGATCCGGCTCGACCGCGACCCGAGCATCACCCAGGCCGACCGCGCCCGCTTCTATGGCCGCGAACTGGTCCGGGCCGCCCGCATCCTGGCCGATATCGGGGCCCGCGATCAGTTCCGGTCGCTGGTGCTGTTCATCGACGACAACCTGCCCAATGCCGAGGAATCGGCCCTGCTGGTCGATCTGGCCCGCGACTATGGCGATCAGGACCTGGCCATGCGTGCGGTCCGCACGGCCGCACAGCGTGGTTTCACCCTGCCCGAGCGCGGCTATCCGCTGCTGGACCATCACTTCACGCCGGGTCCTGGTGCCGCCGAGACGGCCTTCGTCTATTCGATCTCGCGGCAGGAGAGCAATTTCGACCCCAATGCCCGCTCCGGCGTGGGCGCACGCGGCATGATGCAACTGATGCCGCCGACCGCCGCCCTCGTGGCCCGACAGCTGGGCGAGAGCCACTCGGTCGATCGCCTCACGGACGCCAGCTACAACATGCGCCTGGGTTCGACCTATCTGGGCAGCATGGTCAGCACCTTCAGCGGCTCCTACATCATGGCCGCTGCCGCCTATAATGCCGGCCCGGGGCGGCCCGCCCAGTGGGCGACCCTGTGCGGCGACCCGCGCGGCGCGGCCACCGACCCGCTCGACTTCATCGAGTGCATCCCGTTCTCCGAGACCCGCAACTATGTGATGCGGACCCTGGAGACGACCATGGTCTATCGCGCCCGTCTGAACGGCGGCACCGCCCCCCTGACCCTGTCGCAGGACCTCAAGCGCGGGGGCTATGTCTATGCGCCGTCGGTCGCCCAGGCCGATACGGTCTCGGCCCAGCCCTGAGCCTAGAGACGCGTTCCGGCGACGACGGGTCCGGCCTCGGTCTCGATCAGCCGGCCGTTCAGATTGAACACCTCGGCCAGGACCTGTGGTGACAGGGCCACGGCCGGCGGGGCGTCGACGACGATGCGTCCGGCCGCAATCACAACGAGGCGATCACAGCTGCGCGCTGCAAGGCTGAGATCGTGCAGGGTGACGACCACTGCAGCGCCGCCCGCGGCTTCCGCACGCAGCAGGTCGAGAGTCAGGAACTGCGCGTCAGGATCAAGGCCGGCCACGGGTTCGTCAGCCACCAGCAAGGGCGCGCGGGTGGCCAGCAGCCGGGCCAGCAGGACCCGGGCCCGCTCGCCGCCGGACATGTCCAGAACGCCGCGTCGGGTCAGATCACCTGCCCCGACCCGGGCCAGACGGTCACGGGCCAGGTCCAGGGCCCGGGTTTCCGGAAGATCTACCGCACCCAGCGCCGCGACTTCCTCGGCCGGCAGGTTCCAGGCCAGCCGGCGATCCTGCGGTAGATAGCCGACCAGGCCGGCGCGCTCGACCGCGCCCAGTCCTGACAGGTCACGTCCGGAAAGCCGCACCGATCCGGCCTGCAGCGGCAGAAGGCCAAGGCCTGCGCGCAGGAGGCTGGTTTTGCCGGCCCCGTTGGGCCCCACCACGCCGACGACCTCGCCCGGGCGGACGGACAGGCTGACGGCGTTCAGGACGGTCTTGCGCCCCTGCCGGGCGGCAACGGCCTCGAGGTTCCAGGCGAGGGTCATGTCCGCCAGCTCCGCGCCGCGCGCCAGGCCAGCAGGGCGAAGGCCGGGGCCCCGAACAAGGCCGTGACGACCCCGAGCTTCAGCTCCTGCTCGGTGGGGACGATCCGGGCCGCCAGATCGGCGAGAACCAGCAGCAGGGCCCCCGCCAGGGCCGAAGGCCAAAGGATCCGCCGGGGATCATCGCGGACCAGGGCCCGGACCAGATGCGGCGCGGCCAGGCCCACGAAACCGATCACACCCGCACCGGCGACCGCCGCGCCGGTCAGCAGGGCCGCGCCGGCTACGGCAAAAACCCGCAGTCGCGTCATGTTCAGGCCCGACAGCTGCGCAGCCTCCTCGCCGAGCGTCAGCATGCGCAGCCCCTGCCCCGACTTCAGGCAAAGCCAGGCCCCGACGGCCATGGGCAGGACGGCGCGCAGGCCGTCGGTCCAGTCACGGTTCTCGACCGAGCCCATCAGCCAGGCCAGGATCTCGGCAATCGCCACGGGCGATGAGGCCAGATTGAAGACCAGGGCCGTCAGGGCCCCGCAAAAGGCCGACAGGGCGACCCCGAACAGGATCAGGGCCTCGGGCTCGCGCAGGCGCAGCGAGATCGCGACGACCCCGATGCCGGCGGCCAGGGCCCCGGCCAGGGCCCCGAGCTCGATCGCACCGGGCACGACGGCAAGGCCGGCCGCAATGCAGAGGGCGGCGCCGAGGCCCGATGCGGCCGAAACCCCGAGCACCCCGGGATCGGCCAGCGGATTGCGCAGCAGGCCCTGCATGGCGGCCCCCGCCAGACCCAGCGCGCCACCGACCAGGGCCGCCATCACCACTCGGGGAGCCCGGATGGTCCACAGGACCTCGCCGGGACCCGAGGCCGGATGGGCGAAGGCCTGGACATACTGGTCTGCCGCCAGCGGGATCTCGCCCAGGCCGACGGCCAGGATCGCCGCCAGGGCCAGAAGGCCCAGCATGACGAGGCACAGGCGCAAAAGGCTCATTGCGCTGCCCTGGCGATCGTCAGGCTGGCCTCGGCCGCAAACCAGGCGGGGCAACCGACGACCGCGCCCGGCAGCGATGCCAGGGTCCGGTCCTGGACCGCCCGCCGCAGCGCCGCGTGCCGGCCGGGACCCCAGCGGTCGGCTCCAGCCCTGGTCCGATCAAACAGGCCCAGCACCACCGCCTGTGGCGGATGCAGGACAAGCGCCTCCAGCGGAGCGGGGCTGTAATAGGGGCTGCGGGCGGCATTGGTGAGTCCGGCAGCGGCCATCAGGGCATCGATCAGCGTACCGCTGCCGGCCGTATAACCACTCGGCGTCAGATAGAGCGCGCGGATCCCTTGCCCCCGCCCCCGCGCGACGGCGAGCTGGGCATCCATCCGCGCGATCAGGGCTTCACCGGCGGCCCGCCGGTCAAGGGCCACGGCAACCCGGCGAATGTTGGCGCGGACACCCGGGAAGTCCGGCGCATCGTCCAGCAGCACGGTCCGGACGCCCCGACGGTCCAGAGCCGCAACCAGTCGGGCATCGCCGCCCCAGAGCCGGACCACGACATCCGGGCGGGCGCTGACCAGAGCTTCGATCGTGCCCCGGCGTCGGGGCAGCCCTTCTGCGGCCGCGCGCATATAGCTGTCCGGCGCACCGGCGCGATGCGACAGGCCGACGATGGACGTACGCGGAGCCAGGGCCAGGACATACTGATCGGCGCAGGAATCCAGCGACATCACCCGGGGGTGCGCCTCCAGGGCCCGGGACATCGTCGGCAGGGCCACAACCAGGGTGGCGACAACGACGCCGAGCCCACGGACGAACGCCATGGAATCAGTCCGCGACCAGGCCGTGCAGCAGGCCGTCCAGCATGACGGCCATCAGATCCTCGGCCGGCGACCAGTCACGGGTGGTCTTGGTGATCAGCAGCGACACAAGTCCATGACAGCCCGACCACAGCACCTCGGCCGCACTCTGGCCGGTCCCGTAGCGCAGCCGCCCCACGGCCGCGATCTCATGGAATGGCTGGCTGAAGGCTTCGAAGCAGCGGTCACCCAGGGCCAGGGTTGCAGCCTGCTTGTCCAGCGAGATGGTCTGGGTCGAGCCGCAGAAGACCAGCTGGTAGGTATTGGGGTTCTCGAGGGCGAACCGCATATAGGCCTCCAGCATCAGCCGGACCCGTGACACCGGATCGATCGGCTGGCCGTTGACCTCGGTATTCAGGCTCAGCAAGCGACCGATGGCTCCGTCGCTAATCTCGAGCAGGATCTGGTCCTTGTCGCGGAAGTGCATGTAGAGCGCCGTCGACGAGACGCCTACGGCATCGGCGATCTTGCGGATGGTGGCCCCGGCATAGCCCTCGGCGATGAAGATCTTCTCGGCCGCCGCCAGAATTTCGCCGCGACGCAGATGGCCGTCACCCTTGGGCTTGCGCGCTGATTTCTGCGGCTTTTTCAGAACGACCGTCACGGTTCGGATCCCCCAAGCATTTCCCCGGTTTTCGACACTAAACGGGAATCACTCAGCCGTCGCAAGAAACACATAAAATCGGAAAACTTGCGTTTTTCCTTTTGACATCCTTAGGGTGTATTTCTTTTAGTACTCGCCCGTAGATCCCCAGGATCAGACCGGGAAAGCAGCATGGCGCACGAAGAGCCCGCAGCAGCGAAACCCGGGCTGGCCTGCGCACCTGTGTTGCCGGCCGCGCCTTCCGGTCAGCGACGTCAGATCCGCGAATGGCCGGTCGGGTCCCATGTCACACTTCGACCCGTCGAGAGCATCGTCCTTGGCATTGTTGTCCTGGCCCTACTGGCCCTGACCCTTGCGGCGCCTCATCCCGGCCTGACGGCCCTGACGACGGGGTTTCTCGGCATCTTTCTGGCCAGTGCCCTGATCCGCCTGGCGGCCATCCTGACACCGCGACGGGGCAACTCCGCCCCGCCCCTGCCCGAAGACGCCCTGCCGCCCTACACCGTCATCGTGCCGCTCTATCGGGAAGCCGAGGTTGCCGCCGAGCTTGCGGTCAATCTGAACCGCCTCGACTACCCGCGCGACCGCCTTCAGGTCCTGATCGCCCTGGAAGCCAGCGATCAGGCGACCCAGGCGGCCTTCGCAGCCCTGCCCTTGCCCGACCACATCGAAGTGCTGATCGTGCCGGAGGGCCACCCGAGGACCAAACCCCGGGCCTGCAACTTCGCGCTCGACCAGGCCACTGGGGCCCATGTCGTGATCTATGACGCCGAAGACGCCCCGCATCCCGGCCAGTTGCGCGAAGCCGCCGCGCGCTTTGCCGCCGGATCGCTGGAGCTCGCCTGCCTTCAGGCCCCCCTGAGGATCGAAACGCCGGCCTATCTCGCCTTCATCGCCGAGCAGTTCAGGCTGGAATATGCAGCCCTGTTCGAGGTCATCCTGCCGGCCTTTGCCCGCTGGGGCCTGCCGTTTCCGCTGGGCGGCACCAGCAACCACTTCAGGATCGCCCCCCTGCGCGCCATCGGCGGCTGGGATCCGTACAATGTGACTGAAGACGCCGACATTGGTTTTCGCCTCGCCGCCGCAGGCTACAGCCTGGACACCCTCAACCTGCCGACCCTCGAAACAGCCCCGACCCGCCTGCGCCAATGGGGTCCGCAAAGGGCCCGATGGATCAAGGGTCACCTGCAAACCCTTGTCTGTCATGGCAGAACCGGGCCAAGGCTCGGCTTGCGAACCTTCTCGGCGCTGCTCATCACCCTGGCGGTGCCGGTCGCCGCCTCAAACCTGCATGCTCCGGCCATGCTGATCGCCCTGCTGGCCATGCTTGAGGACTGGCGCGTCGACGGGATCGTATCGATCCCGATCGCTCACATGGTCTTCTATGTCGGTTGCTGGGCGATCTGCGCCCTGGGCGGTGCCCTCGGCGTGCTGCGCAGCGGCGGGGCACCGCGCTTCCTGCATCTCTTCGGCCTGGTGCCCTACTGGCTGATGTGGATCCTCGCCTCGCCCCGCGCCCTCTTGCAGTTCTTCTTCGCCCCGCACCACTGGGACAAGACCCAGCATGCGCCGCGCGCTGGACGACACGCGCCCTGAAAGCGTATGGCGAGACCATGAGCCCGACGATCGCCGCCGCCCCCCTTGTCATGCGCACCACCGGCTGGAGCGACTACGCCCTGCTGGACAGTGGTCACGGCAAGAAGCTGGAACGCTATGGTCCCTACACGGTGGTTCGACCCGAACCGCAGTGCTTCTGGAGCCCGCGCCTGCCGGCTTCGGCCTGGGACGGCGCTGACGCCGTGTTCGACCCGACCGACGAGGACGAGGCCGGGCGCTGGCGCTTCAAGGGACGGCCGATTGAAAAGTTCGATCTCGCCTGGGGCGAGGCCCGCTTCCATGGCCAGTTCACGCCGTTCCGGCACCTGGCCTTCTTCCCGGAACAGGCCGCCAACTGGGCCTGGCAGGACGAGCGGGTCCGCGCCTTCGCCAAGGCTTCAGGACGTCAGCCCAAGATCCTGAATCTGTTCGGCTATACCGGTGTTGCCTCACTGGTTTGCGCTGCCGCCGGGGCCGCCGTGACCCATGTCGACGCCTCCAAGAAGTCTGTCGGATTTGCGCGGGAGAACGCCACCCTCGCCGGCCTGGCCGACCGGCCGATCCGCTGGATCGTCGAGGACGCCCGCAAGTTCGTGGCCCGCGAAGTGCGGCGCGGCAATGTCTATGACGGCATCATTCTGGATCCTCCGAAGTTCGGACGCGGGGCCGACGGCGAGGTCTGGCGGCTGTTCGAGGATCTGGCCGCCCTGACCAGGGACTGCGCCCAGCTGCTCAGCGACGACGCCGACTTCCTGCTGATAAACGCCTATGCGGCCCGCGTCTCCGGCGCGGCCATGTCGGGTCTGCTGGCGGAGGTTCTGGACGGGCGCAGCGGCGTCATCGACTGGGGCGAGCTCTCCCTGGTCGAGGAAAAGGGCGACCGCCAGATCGGCCTGTCGTTCTTCGCCCGCTGGTCGTCGGAAGGGTGAGGGACATGAACGCTCCGAACCAGGCCAAGGCCGTCACCTCGCTGTCCAACAACACCGTCAAGGCCGTCCGCGCCCTGCACATGCGCAAGGAGCGCGAGGAGAGCGGCCTGTTCCTGGCCGAGGGCCTGAAGATCGTCATCGAGGCGATCGACTGTGGCCATGCCCCCAAGATCATCATGTACGGCCGCGACGCCGCCGATCATCCGATGCTGCAGAAGGCCGCCCAGGCCTGCCTGAAATCCGGCGGGGAAGTCATTGAGGTCAATCGGGAAATCCTCGAGAAGGTCTCGCGCCGTGACAACCCGCAGGCCGTGGTCGGGGTGTTCAGGCAGGTGTTCACGCCGCTGTCAGCGATCGTCCCGGAAAGCGCGCCCTGCTGGGTAGCCATGCAGGCTGTTCGCGACCCCGGCAACCTCGGCACCGTCATCCGCACCGCCGATGCGGCCGGCTGCGGCGGGGTGATCCTGGTCGGCGACTGCGTCGATCCCTATTCGGTCGAGGGCGTGCGCGCGACCATGGGCTCGATCTTCGCGGTCAAGATCGCCAAGGCGACGATCCAGGAGTTCCTGGCCTGGCGCGAGACCTGGCCCGGCAGCGTGGTCGGCACCCTGCTGACCGCCACGGTCGATCACAAGTCCGCCGACTATGTGAAGCCGTCCCTGATCCTGATGGGCAATGAGCAGCAGGGCCTGCCGCCGGAACTGGCGGCCGCCTGCGACGTCAACGTCAAGATCCCGATGCGCGGCCGGGCCGACAGCCTGAACCTGTCGGTGGCGACGGGGATCATGATCTACACGGTGACGGGGTAGCCGATCGACTTGACCCTGGCGCAGGCACGGCCTCAAATTCCAATCTGGGGAACAGGGATAATTCGATGATCAGGCGCTCCACACGCCGTTTCGCGGCCATACTGGTTGCGACCACAGGGATCGCGAGTGCATCGCCGACTTTTGCAGAATCCTCGGCGATCAGGACTATCGGCGACTGGCAACTTCGCTGCGAGACGGCGCCCGCGAGGGCATGCGCCCTGGTTCAGTCGGTTGTCGACGAGGCCCGCACCAAGGTCCGTCTATCGATCGTCGCCCTGAAGACCACGGACAGGACCTCAATCCTGCGGGTTGTCACGCCGCTGGGCGTCCTTCTGCCGTCGGGCGTTGGCCTGAGGATCGACCAGACCGAAATGGGAGAAGCAGCCTTCCTCCGCTGCATGCCCAGCGGCTGCGTCGCCGAGATCGAAATGACCGCGGATCAGATCGCCAGACTATCGGCAGGAACGACCGCCACCTTCACCCTGATGCAAACCCCCGCCGAAGGCGTCGCCATCCCGATTGGCCTGAAGGGCTTCAGGGAAGGCTTCGCGGCCCTGCCCTAGGTTCCCCTCGGCTTGGCCCGTGTCGTCGGCGCGGCCGCCGCCGGATCATCCGGCCAGACGTGGCGCGGATAGCGCCCCTTCATCTCGACCTTCACCTCGCGCCAGGAGCCCTTCCAGAAACCCGGCAAATCCCGCGTGATCTGGATCGGCTTATGGCCCGGCGACAGCAGCGACAGCACCAGAGGGATCTTGCCGCCGGCGATGCTGGGATGTTCGGTCAGGCCGAAAAGCTCCTGCACCCGGATATCGATGCGCGGCCCCGCCTCGGCGGCATAGTCGATGGCCACGGTGGTGCCGGTGGGGGCCCTGAAACGGGCCGGCAGGGCGGCGTCGATTTTCTGCTGCGCATCCCAGGGGATGAGCGACCGGATCGCGCCGTCCAACAGGCTCTCATCCAGCGCCGACAGCGACGCGCGGCCGTGCAGCAGAGGTTCCAGCCAGTCGTCGAGGCGCTCGAGCAGCGCCTCATCCGACAGGTCGGGCCAGACATCGCCGTCGAGTGCGCGCAGGAAGGCCAAACGGGCACGCAGGCCCTGGACGCCGTCGCCCAGCCGCAGGGCGGACAGGCCTTCGGCCCGCACCTGATCCAGCAGGGCCCGGGCGATCAGGGCGGGATCGGGCTTGTCGATCAGCCGTTCTTCGAGGACCAGCCGGCCCAGACGCAGCAGGCGCTTGGCGCGGACCTTGCCGCCGGGGCTTGTCTCCAGCCGATCCTCGGCGGTGAGGCGATCGGCGAAGGCCTCGCGCAGGGCCGCCTCATCGACGGCGGCGGCCAGCAGGATGCGGTCGCGACTGTCGCCGCCGCCCAGTTCGCCCACGGCCAGCCAGGTCTCGCGGGCCAGGGGATCGGTGGGCTCCATATAGACGCCTCGTCCGCCGGCCAGCTGAAACTCGCCCAGCTTGCCGCGCGCCCGGGCCACGCGCTCGGGATAGGCCTCGGCCAGCATCAGCCCCTCGTCCAGCGGCGTGGCCCCCGACGGCTTGCCGGCCGCCCGGGCCCAGCGGTCGGCCAGGGCCTGGGCGTCGCGGGCCCGGGGCGAGCGATCCCGGCCGAGGTTTTCGAGCCGTCGACGCAGGTCGAGATCACGGCCGCCCAGCCCCTGCTCGGTCAGCAGGGCGGCAACCTGCGCGCCACGCAGCGCCTGACCCGAGGCGGCGGCACGGACCACCATGTGGGCGATACGCGGCGGCAGGGGCATGTCAGCCAGGGCCTTGCCGTGAGCGGTCAGATCGCCCTGCCCGTCCAGGGCCTGGATGCGCTGCAAGAGCCCCCGTGCCTCGGTGAAGGCCGCAGCCGGTGGCGGATCCATGAAGCACAGGCCCGAAGCGTCCCGTGCGCCCCAGCGCGCCAGATCCAGCGCCAGACGCGACAGGTCCGCCTCGAGAATCTCCGGTCGGGCGAAGGCCGGCAGCGAGCGGGTCTCCTGCTCGTCCCACAGGCGATAGCAGACACCGGGCTCGGTTCGGCCGGCGCGGCCCCGGCGCTGGTCGGCGGCTGCACGGCTGACCCGGACCGTATCGAGCCGGGTGATGCCGCTGGCGGGATCGTAACGCGGGACCCGGGAAAGTCCGACATCGATCACCACCCGCACCCCCTCGATGGTCAGGCTGGTCTCGGCGATCGAGGTGGCCAGCACCACCTTGCGCCGTCCCGGCGGCGCGGCGGCGATGGCGCGGTCCTGTACGGCCGGATCCAGCGCCCCATAGAGTGGGGCCAGATCAACCTCGGGCCGGCGCAGGCGATCGGCCAGCCAGGTCTCGACCCGGCGAATCTCGCCCTGGCCCGGCAGAAAGACCAGCAGGCTGCCGGTTTCCTCGGCCAGGGCCCGCTCGACGGCGCGCCCGACACGCTCTTCGAGGCGCAAGCGGTCGTCGCGGCCGAGATAGCGGGTGTCGACCGGGAACATCCGGCCCTCGCTCTCCACCACCGGCGCATCGCCCAGCAGGGCCGAGACCCGGGCACCGTCCAGAGTGGCCGACATGACCAGCAGCCGGAGATCATCACGCAACACACTCTGGACATCGCGGGCGAAGGCCAGACCCAGATCCGCGTCGAGACTGCGCTCATGAAACTCGTCAAAGATGACGGCCGCCACGCCCTCCAGACCCGGATCGTCGAGAATCATTCGGGTGAAGACGCCTTCCGTGACGACCTCGATCCGCGTCCGGGCCGAAACTTTTGACTGCAGGCGCACGCGAAAGCCGACGGTTTGTCCCACGGCTTCGCCCAGGGTGTCGGCCATGCGGGCGGCGGCGGCGCGAGCGGCCAAACGGCGCGGCTCGAGCATGATGATCTTGCGTCCCAGCACCCATGGCTCTTCCAGCAGGGCCAAGGGAACGGCCGTCGTCTTGCCCGCGCCCGGCGGGGCGACCAGCACCGTCGCATCGGAAGCGAGCAGTGCCGCCTTGAGTGCGGGCAGGACATTCTGGATCGGAAGCATCAGGGGGAGGCATAGACCCTCAAATCGCATCCGTCACCGCAAGGCGTTGCGCGAGGCTCCCTCTCTGACTAACGTCCCGGCCCAATGCCTGACTAGCGGGGGTTCGCTGGTCGAAGGGGAAACGAAACACATGGCCGGAAACAGGCTATTTCTGAAAAAGTCGATTGCGAGCATCCAGAAGGAAGCCGCCCATAGCCAGCTGAAGCGCACGCTGGGTCCTCTCAACCTCATGAGCCTGGGTATCGGCGCCATCATCGGCGCAGGTATTTTCGTTCTGACCGGCCAGGTGGCTTCGGCCAATGCCGGCCCGGCGATCATGCTGTCGTTCATCGTCGCCGGCATCGCCTGCGGCCTGGCGGGCCTCTGCTATGCCGAACTGGCCTCGACCATGCCGGTCTCCGGCTCGGCCTATACCTATGCCTACGGCACCCTGGGCGAAGTCTTCGCCTGGATCATGGGCTGGCTTCTGGTTCTGGAATACGGCGTCGCCGCCTCGACCGTCGCGGTCGGCTGGTCCGGCTATGTCGTCAGCACGCTCCATGCCCTGGGGATAAACTTCCCGACCATCATGGTCGCCGGCGCGGATGCGCCGATGTGGGCCACGCCGCTGATCCAGGCCGTCGCCACGCCGGAAGGCGGCACGACGTTCGCCCTGACCGGCACGCTCAACATCGTCGCGGCCATCGGCATCGCCCTGGTCTCGGCCCTGCTGGTGCTGGGCGTCAGCGAGTCGGCCAACGTCAACAACGCCATCGTGGTGATCAAGGTCATCGTGCTGCTGGTCTTCATCGCGGTCGGTGTCCAGTACATCAACCCGGCCAACTGGCACCCCTTCATCCCCGAGCCGACCGGCCAGCCCGGCGAGTTCGGCGCGGGCGGCATCTTCCGCGGCGCGGCGATCATCTTCTTTGCCTATGTCGGCTTTGAAGCCGTCTCGACTGCTGCGGCCGAGGCCAAGAACCCGTCCAAGGACGTGCCGATCGGCATCCTGGGTGCCTTGGTCATCTGCACCCTGATCTACATGGCCGTCGCCGCCGTCATGACCGGCGTCGTCCCGTACAAGGAACTGGCCAGCCCGGCTCCCATCGCCGTCGCCATCGACCGCATGGCCCTGGAATGGGCCGACATTCCCTATGCTGCAGCCGAAGGCGGCAAGCTGAACCTGATCAGCTTCGCCATCAAGATCGGTGCCATCACCGGCCTGTCCTCGGTCATGCTGGTGCTGTGCTACGGCCAGACGCGGATCTTCTACACCATGGCCCGTGACGGCCTGCTGCCGAAGGTCTTCGCCGCGATCCACCCGAAGTTCCGCACCCCCTGGATGGGCACTATCCTGCTGGGCGTCGTGATTGCCGTTGCCGCCTCGTTCCTGCCGATCAGCCTGCTGGGTGATCTGGTGTCGCTGGGCACCGCCGTGGCCTTCTCGATCGTCTGTCTCTCGGTGATCTACCTGCGGATCAAGCACCCGGACATGGAACGTCCGTTCCGCGTCCCGGGCGGCATCTTCACCGCCGTGCTGGGCATCCTGGCCTGCCTGTTCCTCGCCTGGCAGAACTTCCAGCCGATGATCATCCACGCGATGAACAACAACCCGCTGCCGCTGATGATCCTGGCGGGCTACAGCGCGGTCGGCGCGGTGATCTACATCGCCTACGGCTACTGGCACTCCAAGCTGGCCAAGGGCATCGACATCACCGAAGACACCGCACTCGAGGGCGCTTCGGAAGCCTTCGGCAAGGGCGTCGACGACGTGAAGAAGTAGGCTCAAAGGCCTGCAAGACGACCGAAGGCCCGGGAGCGATCCCGGGCCTTCTTTCTTGCGCGATCGCCAGCGCCTATGCTGGACTCCACAAGGAGTTTCCGTGAGCCAGTCCCAGCCCCCGATCCGCGCCGTCATCGCGCCCGTCACGCCCCTGCAGCAGAACTGCACCATCGTCTGGTGTGCCAAAACCCTGAAGGCCGCCGTGATCGATCCCGGCGGCGAGGTGCCACGCCTGATGCGGGCCCTCGCCGATCAGGGACTGACGCTGGAGAAGATCTGGATCACTCACGGCCACATGGATCACGCCGGCGGAGCAGCCGAGCTCAAGCGTCTGACCGGCGCACCGATCGAGGGGCCCCACCGCGACGACCAGTTCTGGATCGACCAGATCCAGACCAGCGGCGAGCGCTATGGCATTCCCGAGGCCCGCATCTTCGAGCCCGACCGCTGGCTTGAGGACGGCGACGTCGTCACCCTCGGCGAGACCCGGTTCGAGGTCTATCACTGCCCCGGCCACACGCCCGGCCATGTGGTCTTCTTCCACCGCGAGGCCCGCTTTGCCCAGGTCGGTGACGTCCTGTTCCAGGGCTCCATCGGCCGGACCGACTTTCCGCGCGGCAATCACCAGGACCTGCTGGACTCGATCACCAGCAAGCTCTGGCCGCTGGGCGGCGATGTGCGGTTCGTGCCCGGACACGGACCCATGTCGAGCTTTGCGGCCGAGCGGCGCAGCAACCCCTATGTCAGCGACCTCGCCATCGAGGCCGCCAATGTCGCGGGTCCGGATTTCGTGATCCCGAAGAACACCTCCCCGGGCTAGGCCCGCTCAGCGCTCGGCATCTTCGGCCTCAGCCAGACTTTCACGCTCGAGGGCGATGATCTCATCATCGTCCAGCTCCTCGGCGATCAGGGCGTCTTCATCATCTGCGTCGCCCTCGGCGACGGTGACATCGAGCACTTCCGGCAAGTCCTCGAAGATCTTCATCTCACCTTCGCCAGCCAGATTCTGGTTATCCTCGTCAAAGGCCTGGGCCAGATCGACGTCGTCGGCATCATTGGCGGCAGGGGTCATGGCGGTCTCCTTCAGGCCTGCAGACACACCGTGTGAAGGACCGGATCGTTCCACCGGGTCGCTCCGGAGGTACCGCGTAACAGAGTATCGACCGTCTCGACCGGGGTTGCGGAGCTGTCGTACCGGACTGCCCCAGGGGCCGAATGCGGCTCAAATCGTGCGGTCGGGTTGCGTCCCTGTTGCAGGCGTGAAATCTCAGCGCCACGGGGACATGACAGGAGCGTCTCATGGAGACCATCCAACAGACAGGCCCTTCGGCCGATACGGGCGCCCCGCGCAGCGCGGCCTCGCGTATCCTCATCGTCGACGACGATCCCGGCATCCGTGACGTCGTCTCCGAGTTTCTGGGACGGCACGGCTATGCCGTCGAAACCGCCCAGGACGCCCGCAGCATGGAACAGGTGCTGGCCCGGGGCTCCGTCGATCTGGTGGTCCTCGACATCATGCTCCCTGGCGAGGACGGCCTGGCCATCTGCCGCCGACTCTCGGCCCAGGACGGCCCGGCCATCATCATGCTGTCGGCCATGGGCGAGGAAACCGACCGGATCGTCGGCCTGGAACTGGGGGCAGACGACTATCTGCCCAAGCCCTGCAATCCCCGCGAGCTGCTGGCGCGCATCCGGGCGGTGCTGCGTCGCCGCCAGGAACCGCGCAGCATCGACGATGCCATGGGTGCAGCCTGCGAGTTCGCGGGCTGGCGCCTTGACCTGGTGCGCCGGGAACTGCGGTCGCCGCAATCGGTCGTGGTCAATCTGTCCAGCGGCGAGTTCTCGCTGCTGCGGGCCTTCGTCGAGCGCCCCCAGCGCGTCCTGACCCGGGACCAGCTGCTGGACCTCGCCCGAGGGCGCGATAGCGATGCCTATGACCGGGCCATCGATGTCCAGATCAGCCGCTTGCGGCGAAAGCTGGATGACGGCGGCGGCAGCGAACTGATCCGCACCATCCGCAGCGAAGGCTACATGTTCACGGTCAAGGTGGTGCGAACCCCATGACCTCCGGCCGGCGGGCTGCGCCCCTGTTTATCCAGGCTCTGGTCCTGGTGATCCTGACCCTGGTCGCCGCCCAGGTCGTGGCCATTGCCGTGATCTTCACCCTGCCGCCGCCGCCGCCGGAGTTCTACCGGCAGTCCGAGATCACCCGCGCCCTGAAGACCGGACAGCCCGTAGAGGCTCGCGACGGCCGCCAGCTGGTGATCAAGCGCCAGCACCGGATGGGCCCGGCCCAGCCGGACAATCCGCGCCGGGCCGAGTTCAAGGCCGCCATAGGCCGCGCTCTCGACGTTTCGCCGTCGCGGATCCAGATCATAACCGACAACGGTCCGCGCTTCTTCGTGCGGCGCGCCGGCAAGGCCTCGCCCGACGCCGCGAGAGGCCCCGAGCGGGGCCCGGGTGGGCCCGGTGGGCCGCGCGGCCCGGATGACCTCAAGTCCGACCTTCGCCGGGATGGGCCGCCGCCGCCCGGAGAGGGCCCTCCACCGCGCGACGAGCCGCTGATTTTCGGCGACTTCGAACTCGGCGTACGCCAGGCTGACGGCAGCTGGAGCGTGGTCGAGCCCAAGCCCAGCTTCCGGCTGGACAGCTGGCAGCAGCGGATCCTGCTGATCCTCGGTCTCTCCATCCTGGCCGTATCGCCGCTGGCCTGGCTGTTCGCACGCCGGCTGGCCGGACCCATTACCGCCTTTGCCGATGCGGCCGAACGGCTGGGTCGTGATCCCCGCGCAGTTCCGCTGGAGCTGACCGGCTCCAGTGAAGTCCTGGCCGCCGTCTCGGCCTTCAACATGATGCAGGAGCGCCTGCGCCGCTATGTCGAGGACCGCACGGCGATGATTGGAGCGATCGCCCATGACCTGCGCACGCCCCTGACCCGGCTGCGGTTCCGCATCGAAGCCACGCCTGAAGATGTCCGCGTCAAGCTCGCCAGCGATATCGACCAGATGGAGGCCATGATCTCGGCTGCCCTGGCCTTTGTCCGCGACACCACCCGCCCGGCCGAGCGAACGCGGCTGGAACTGGCCTCGCTGCTGGAAAGCGTCGTCGACGAGGCGGCGGAAACCGGGGGTCAGGCGACGGTCGAGCGCGGCGAGAAGATTGTCATTGAAGGCGACCCGGTCGCCCTGAAGCGGCTGGTGGCCAACCTGGTCGAGAACGCCCTCAAATACGGGCAGGTCGCCCGGGGCCGGGTCTTCAGGGACGGTGGTATGGCGATCCTCGAGGTCGATGACGACGGCCCCGGCATTCCGGCCAGTGAACTGGAACGGGTCTTCGAGCCGTTCTTCCGGGGCGAGCCGTCCCGCAATCGCGAGACGGGTGGCATCGGGCTCGGCCTTGCGGTTGTGCGCTCGCTTGCCCGCGCCCACGGCGGGGACGTCGAACTGATCAACCGGCCCGAAGGCGGCCTGCGCGCCTCGGTTCGCCTGCCGATCTGAGCCCGTCTCTTGCAGGCTGTTGCAAACCTGCAAGATCGCGTGACGGCCCTGACATTCAGCCGCAATCCCGACGGGCTTGATGGTGGGAACAAGGAGTTCCCCATGACCGCTCGCGCCCCGATCCTCAGCGCCCTCGCTACCGCCATCCTGGCGGGCCTGTCGCTATCGGCCTGCGCCTCCGGGCCTCCAGACAGGCCGGACGGTCGCGGGCCGGGCAGCCCGCCTCCGGGGCTGGAGCGCCCGCCAGGCCGCGCCAGTGCTCCGGGAGACCGCCCTCAGCTCTTCATCAGCCCCGCCGGCGAGCCGTTCCGGGCCCCGGCGGGAGCACCCTACCCAGTACAGCTCTGGTTCGACGGCGCCGACACAAACCATGACGCTGCCCTGTCCCGCGACGAGTTCGTCGCCGATGCGGCACGCTTCTTCGCGACTCTGGATACCGATCATGACGGCGTGGTCGACGGGTTCGAGGTCTCGACCTACGAGAAGACGATCGTCCCGGAGATCCTGCTCGGCGCAGGCTTTGGGGGGCCGTCCGGTGGCGGACGCCGGGGCGGCCGCGACGGCGGCGGGCCTCCCGGCGGTGGCGGTCGGCCCGGTGGAAAAGGCGGACCTCCGGGCGGTGGCTTGCAGGGGGCATCTCCCTACAGCCTGCTGGCCGAGCCCCAGCCGGTCATGGGGGCGGATGCCGATTTCAATCGCCGGATCACCCGGGAAGAGGCCCTGAAGGCCGCAAAGGCCAGGTTCGCGCTGCTGGACCTCGACAGGGACGGCGTGCTGCATCTGGCGGATCTGCCGCCGACACCGGTCCAGAGCCGTCGCCACGCCTAGATGCCGTTCAGCTGCCGATAACCCCGGCGATGATGTTGATCCCCAGGGCCAGGATCGCGGTGTTGTAGACATAGGCCGCCGCCGCATGGGCAGTGACCAGCCGGCGCAGGCGCGACGTCAGGATCGAATTGTCCGAGACCTGAAACGTCGCCCCGACGCTGAACGCCAGATAGACGAAGTCCATATAGCTGGACGGCGGCTCGCCCGGAAACGCGATCCCGCCCTTCTCGGAGCCGGCGCCGAAGTGGCGGTGGGCGTAGTGCGGCACAAACACGGTCTGCAGCACGATCCACGACAGCACCAGGGTCACGCCCGCACAACCGGCGATGATCGCCCGTCCTGACCCCGCCGTGGCCCTGGCCGCCAGCATGGCGTCGATCACGCCGACGAGGCTGGCCAGGATGGCCAGAAGTACGATCAGCAGGAGCATGGAGCGCCCCTCATCCTCCCGCGCGGCCCGGGATCGCATCGACTCGGCGTCGGCCGTCAGGAACAGCCGCCACATCAGGGCCAGATAGGTCGCCGCCCCCACATCCCAACCGACCAGCAGGTGCGCGCCCTTCGGGGCATCGACGACCTGGGCCACCAGCCACCCGCAGACACCGGCAACAATGCCGACCCCCAGGCGCCAGTGGCTGGCGAGGGGCAGTGCCGCCGGAGGCTTTGCTGCGAGCTTGCTCAAGTTCTTCAATCCCTTGTTCCTGGCCGGAAAATTGGGTGCGGATGCAAATAGCGTGACTTTGCGATGAACCGAACGCCGCTTCACTGGTTATCGGATCGGAACGCGCAGGACACGACGCCATGACCGACCCAACCGGACCGCCCCCCTTCAACCCCGATCCTCCGGAATACGATCCGGCCGGGACCCCGGAGGAAAGTCCGGCTCCGGCTCCGCCTGCCGATCCGGGGGACGACCGTCCCTATGATGCCGCGACATCCCGTGGCCCCAATGTGAACAGTTTCGAGTAGGAGCACCCTATGGACCTCGAGAGCGAACGGCCCCGCGGCCGGCGCGGCTTCGCCGCCATGGATCCCGAGCGACGACGGGAAATCGCCCGCAAGGGGGGTGCCAGCGTCCCGAGCGAGAAGCGCAGCTTCGCCAAGGACCGCGACCTGGCGGCCAATGCCGGGCGCAAGGGCGGCTCGTCCTCACGCAGCCTTCGCCCCACCGGTGAAGGCGAACTCTGACCCTGGCAGACGCTGACCGCCCCGTGCGGGTGGAGCCCCCGGCGAAATCCGGGGGCCCACGCAGGTGGCGCCAAATCAGCGTCAGGAAGGCATTGCAGCGACGCCGCCGGTCTGGTAGCCATCCGCCTCTTCGCCGACGCTCATTGCGTTGACCCGGATGGCCCGGTGGCGGAGTGGTGACGCAGCGGATTGCAAATCCGTGCACCCCGGTTCGATTCCGGGCCGGGCCTCCATTTCTGCTTTCATCGAATTCAGGGCTCGTGAGCATACGCTCCCGTGCGGCGCTGGCGCACGGCGTAACGGTCCAGGGCCGTTTCAGGTCACCGGCAGGCCCATTGCCGCCTGCCAGGCGGCACGCAGCCGATCAGGGTCGCCAGTGCCGAACACATGGCGATCGGGTCGAACCAGCACGGCTTCCGCTCCCTGTGCATCGAGCCAGCCCTCCAGAGCCGCAGCAAAGGGGGCAAGGGCGGGACTGGCAAGATCATCGCGCGCCATGAGGATCGGGCCCGTCCCGAGGTGATCATCAAGGCGCAGCCCGTCGGCCGACAGCGGCTGCGGGAAATAGCGGCCGGCAGCGGCACTCCCGGCCAGAATCATTCCTGCGGAAATGGGCGGATAGCCGGGCGGACCGGACGGAAGTTTGCCCAGCGCCCGGCCAATGCGAAACTTGGTGTCGCGCAGGAAGGCGGACCAGTGACTGGTCGTGCAGACCATTCGGCCCATCATGATCGCCATCTCGATCGTCGCCCGCAGATGGGGCGCGCGTTCGGTCTGGTAGCTGTCCAGAAGCGTCGCGGGAGCCTGGTCGCGAATCGTGGCGGCAAGCTTCCAGGCGAGGTTTGCGGCATCGCGTAGACCCGAACACAGGCCCTGGCCGGCAAAGGGCGGGGTCTGGTGCGCGGCGTCACCGGCCAGCAGAACCCGCCCCTTGCGCCACTGGCTCGCGATCCGGGCCCGGAAGGTATAGACCGCCTTGCGTTCCATCCGCACCGCGCCCTTGACGTTCCAGGGCGCGAGCAAGGTCTCGATGAAGGCATCGTCGCTGACCTGATCAGCGGTTTCGCCGGGCCGGATCATGAATTCCCAGCGATGCCGCCCCTCGCCCATCAGCACGCAGGTGGTCGGACGGGCAGGATTGCAGATCTGCAGGTTGGCGGTCGGGAGCCGGGAGGCGTCATCGACCAGGACGTCGACCACCAGCCAGGGCTCCTCGAATCCGAGATCCTCGAAGGTCACGCCCGCAGCCTTGCGGACCGGAGAGCGTGCGCCGTCGGCCCCGACGAGGTAGCGTGCCCGTACTGTGCGGGGTCCGTCGGGGGTTGCAACATGGGCGGACACACCGGCCTCGTCCGCCTCGAATGCCCCCACCTCCCACTGGCTTTGCAGGATCGCCAGGGCCTGGCTGTCGAGGGAGCGCCGCAGCGCCGCCTCGACCGACGGTTGGTGGATCATGTTGGCGACCGGCCAGCCCCCGGGGCCCATCCCGTCCGCCCCCTCGAAGCGCAACAGCACCTCGCCCCGCGCGTTCAGGAAATCATAGCGCCCCGCACGGCGACTGGTGGCGAAGACCGCATCGGCGACCCCGGCCTCCTGCAGGATCCGCATGCCCTCGTGATCGATGTGCGCCGCGCGTGGCAGGGGATGCACCGCCGCGTCCTTCTCCGCGACGATCACCTTCACCCCGCGACGCGCCAGAAGAATGGCGAGCGTGACGCCGGTGGGGCCGCCGCCTGCAATCAGCACATCGCAGTCGAAGGTCATGCCCTCACCCTTCCGCGACCATCTTGCCCTCGAGGTGACCCAGGCCGTCAATCTCGCAGCGCACGACATCGCCGGCCTTCAGGAACTGGCGGGGATCCATCGCCGCGCCGACGCCGCCGGGGGTGCCTGTGAACAGGCAGTCGCCCGGCTCGAGGGTCATGCCCACCGAGAGATGCTCGACCTGATGCCAGATGTCGAAGACGAGGTTCTGCGTGCTGGAGGACTGCCGCGTCTCGCCGTTGACGAGGCAGCGCAGGCCCAGGGCGTGCGGATCGCCGACCTCGTCGGCGGTCACGATCCACGGCCCCATCGGCGCATGGGTGTCAAAGCTCTTGCCGAGCGACCATTGCGGCGAAGCATGCTGCCACAGACGCTCGGTCACATCGTTGCCGACGCAGTAGCCGAAGATCGCGCCGGCCGCGTCGGCTGCGGCAATGTGCTTGCCGCCCTTGCCGACCACCGCAACGAGCTCGACCTCGTAGTCCGTCGTCATGTTGCCCCGGGCGATCTCGATGTCGTCAAAGGGCCCGTTGACGCTGGTCTGCGCCTTGGTGAACCAGATCTGCCGTTCGGGCGTCGCCATGTTCGATTCGGCAATGTGGTCCGCATAGTTGAGCCCGATCGCCCAGATCTTGCCGGGGCGCTGAACCGGGGCCTCAAGCCTGACTGACGCGAGCGGCAAACCGCCCCCGGCCGCTGCCCGGGCTTCCAGGGCCGGCTTCAGCGCGTCCCAGTCACGGATCAGATCGATCATGGTTCCTGGCACGCCGGTGTCGATGATCCGGTCTCCGACCACGATCCCTGTGCCGGTCCGTCCGTCCACACTGTAGGTTGCGAGCTTCATGCGGGGGTTCCTTTAGGCTTGCGGCTGAACAGCCGTCTGATCCTGATCTGCAGGGCCATGATGAAGGCAACGAGGCCCGCAGGCGGCGGCATGCGCCCCGCGAACATCGGATGCGGGCTGCCCCATTGCACCGCGAGCAGGGCGCTCATGGGTTGCTTCTGCGGCGGGTCGGCAGCGGTGAACAGGTCGCCGTCCGTCCAGTGCTCCAGCTCGTTGCCGAACGGGTCTTTCCAGTAATCGAAAATCTGGCTGCCCATGATGTGGCGGCCCACGCCCCAGACCGGCGTCCGCTTGCGGGCCCTGAGGTGCTGGTGGCCGAGCATCAGGTCATCAAGATTGGCGACTTCAAACGCGGCATGCAGCAGGCCCAGTTCGCCCGGCAACTGCGCAAGAAACAGGGTGTGGTGGTCGGCGGGCTTCTCACCCCGGTCGCAACGCATGAACGCGCCGAGCGGGACGCCTTCTGCAGCCTCGACCTCGTCGGAGGTCAGAAAACCGAACCGCGCCTTGTACCAGTCTTCCGACCGGCGGAAATCCCGAACCTTGAGCACGGCATGGCCGATGCGCCGCACATGGGCGGGGGCAGACTCAAGCACAACTCGGGCTCGGACCCTCGGATGCACGGCGGCCGTGTTGCGCGGTGGATCGGCCGGGAGCTCCGTCGCGGGATCCCGGGCCTGGCCGGCGACAACCTCGACCCCGTAGCCGTCGGGATCGATCAGTCGAACCACCTTGCCGCCACCCGGTGTATCGAGATCCTCGACCGGCACGCCTTCATGAGCCGCCAGAACGGCCAGATCCTCAAGTGATCCGGCCCGCAGGCCGACCGCGAGAAAGCGGGCCGCGCCCCGCTCGGTGACATGGACGAACGGCCGCCCGTCGCTGCCCTTGCCGTAGAGCCGTCCATCAACCTCAAAGGGGCTGAGCCCGAAATCCTCAAGAAACGCACGCATGGCGCCCAGGTCCGGCGCGGCAAACCGCACATGCGCGATGTCATCGACCTTGATCACCGGCATGGATCCCCCCCCCACAAACTTGACTATTTGGTCAAATATATTGCAGTTGACCAGACAGTCAAGTAGAGCACGGCATGGCCTCTTACCCCGACCTTTCGCCCCGCGCCGCGCGGACCCGCGCCGCCCTGATCGCGGCGGGTTTCGACCTGCTAGCGGCCAAACCCATCGACGCGATCCCGATCGACGAGGTCGTGGCCCGGGCAGGCGTCGCCAAGGGCAGTTTCTTCAATCACTTCAGCGACAAGCAGGCCTTCGCCGAAGCCATCGCGGCGGAGGTGCGGCTGCAGCTCGAAGACCAGGTCGGGCGCGCCAATGCCGGGATATCCGATCCCGTCGAGCGCATTGCCGGCGGCATGCGGGTCGGCGCGGCCTTTGCCATCAGCGATCCCAAGCGCACGGCGGTCCTGCTGCGCAGCCACGGCAGTTCGACCGCCCGCGCGGATCCGCTCAACCGGGGTCTCGTCGACGATATCGATGCGGCCTGCGCGCAGGGCCTGCTGCGTCCCGAAGCCCAGGACGACGGCGTCCTCTACTGGCTGGGTCTATGCCAGATTCTGATGGCCAGTCTCGTCGAGCGGCAGCCGGACCCGGAAAGCGCAGGACGCCGGATCAGGGACATGATCGTGATGGGTCTGACCGGTCTGGGCGTCGACCAGGTCCGAGCCGCAACCCTCGCCGATCAGGCCGCCGGCCATCTGCCCCCCTCGCCGGCCGAGCCGGCCTGAGCCACCCGGCGGGAAAGCCCTGCTCCTGACGTGTTTCTGTTGGTCCTGCCGCCCGAACCGCTATGATGGCAACGGTCGGTTTCGACCGCCATTGCCCGGACTGGAGTGCCCTGGACATGACCCTGGCCCAAGGCCGTCCCCGGCACCGTTTTTCCGCCCTGCGGACCTTTCTCCACAATGAAGCGGCAGGCGGCTATGTGCTGATGGCCGCTGCGGCCCTGGCGCTGCTGGTGGCCAATTCGCCGCTCGCGCCCGCCTATTTTGCAGCGCTCAAATCCGAGTTCGGCTGGGCGATTGGCCCGCTCCATCTGCGCGAGACGACCCTTCACTGGATCAATGACGGCCTGATGGCGGTGTTCTTCCTGCTCGTCGGGCTTGAGATCAAGCGCGAGGTCCTGGACGGCGAACTGTCACGCCCCTCCAGACTGGTCCTGCCCGGGGTCGCGGCCCTGGGTGGCGTGGTGGTGCCCGCCCTGATCTTCCTGGCCTTCAACGCTGCGCGCCCCGACAGCCGGTCGGGCTGGGCCATTCCGTCGGCCACCGACATCGCTTTTGCCCTCGGCGTCCTGGCGCTGCTGGGGCGGCGTGTGCCCGCCTCGCTGAAGATCTTCCTGACCGCCATTGCGATCCTCGACGATCTGGCGGCCATCCTGATTATCGCCCTGTTCTATACAGAACAGCTGCACGTCCTGCCGCTCCTTGGGGCTGTCGGCGTCCTCTGCGGGCTGCTGGCGCTCAATCGCCTCAAGGTTCTGGCTCTGTGGCCCTATCTTCTGGGGGGCGCGATTCTATGGTGGTTCACCCTTGAATCCGGTGTCCACGCCACCCTCTCCGGCGTGGCCCTGGCCCTGCTGATCCCCTTGCGCAGGACCCCTGCCCCGGACCCGACGGCAGACGAGGCGGTGGTCGAGCCGGTGGTCAATTCGCCGCTCCATCGGCTGGAGCACGCCCTGCACAAGCCCGTGGCCTTCCTGATCGTCCCGCTGTTCGGGTTCGCCAATGCCGGGCTGTCTTTCCGGGGCATGACACCCTCTGACCTGCTGGATCCCGTGCCTCTCGGTGTGGCGCTGGGGCTCTTTGTCGGCAAGCAGCTCGGCGTCTTCTGTTCTGCGATGGCTGTCATCCGGCTGGGCTGGGCCGACATGCCCCGCGACGCGTCGGCCCACCAGCTCTACGGCGTGGCAGCCCTCTGCGGCATCGGCTTCACCATGAGCCTGTTCATCGGCAATCTGGCCTTCAGCACGCCCCTGCTGATTGACGAGACCAAGATTGGCGTCCTGGCTGGATCGCTGGCCTCCGCCCTCCTCGGCCTTGCCGTGCTGCGCTGGAGCAAGCCGGCAGCGTCCGTGAGTTGACGCCACCGACGCCAGAGGCCGCAACTGCGAGGATCCGACCATGGCCGACCTGAAGAGACGTGGCTTGATCATCGCCGGAGCCGGGCTCGCGGCGG
>NZ_QAII01000122.1:44617-52412 GCF_003060965.1 Caulobacter sp. HMWF025
TTTGACGCCCTGCTGGCGCGCTGGACCGAGGCTTCAAGCGACGGCGTAGTGCGGGTCGACTATGCCGGCTGGCGTCGATCCGACCCTGACCGCGAGGCATTGGGCCGCTATATCAACCACCTGTCGGGGCTTGATCCCCGGGCCCTGACCCGGCCAGATCAGTTCGCCTTCTGGGCCAATCTCTATAATGCCCTGACCCTTCGCGAGGTCATCGACGCCTGGCCGGTCAGGTCGATCCGGGACATCCGCTCGTCATGGCTGGTCGCCGGCCCGTGGAAGAAGACTGTCGCCCGGGTTCGCGGCGTCGACCTCTCGCTGGACGACATCGAGCACGGCATTCTGCGCAAGGGATGGTCGGACCCGCGCGTCCATTATGCGGTCAACTGCGCCTCATTCGGTTGCCCAAACCTGCCGCGGAAAGCCTGGCGGGGTGCGGGACTGGCTCCGGCGCTGGACGCCGCCGCGCGTGCCTATGTCAATCATCCCCGCGGCGTGGCTTTCAAGGGCGCAGCCCTCAGCGTGTCGTCAATCTACAGATGGTACGCGAGCGATTTCGGTGGCTCTGACCGACGCGTCATCGACCACCTCGCCGGCCATGCGGCAGCGCCCCTCAAGGCCCGCCTTCTCCAGGTCGACCGGATCGCCGGCGACACCTATAACTGGTCGGTCAATGCCATGGAAAACCGCTGATGGGCCTGTTGAAACGCTTTCTTCCCTTGCTGCTTCTCGCCGCCCTGGTGGTCGCCGTATTTGCCAGCGGCGTGACCCGCTACCTCAGTTTCGAGGCCCTGCGGACCCATGAGGCGGCCTTGCGGGCCTTTGTCGGCGAACACCTGATCCTGGCCCTGCTCAGTTTCATGGCCGTCTATGCCGTGGCCACGGCGATCAGCCTTCCCGGGGGCCTGATCCTGACCCTCACGGGCGGCTATCTGTTTGGCCCCTGGATCGGCGGCGGCGCGACTGTGGTCGGTGCCACGATCGGGGCCGTTCTGGTGTTCTATGCGGTCCGCACCTCGCTGGGCGAGGTCTTGCGCCGTCGCGCCGAGGCCTCGGGGGGAACGCTCAAAGCGGTTATCGATGGCGTTCAGGCCGGGGCCTTTGGCTATATCCTGACCCTCAGGCTGGTGCCTCTGGCCCCCTTCTGGCTGGTCAATATCGCCGCCGCCCTGGCCCATGCGCCGCTACGGGCCTATGCCCTGGCCACCTTCCTGGGCATCATGCCCGCCACCTTCATCTATAGCGGCATCGGGGCCGGGATCGGCGATCTGATCGCCCGTGGCGAAACGCCGAACGCCGGTGCGATCTTCGAGCCCCGCGTCCTCCTGCCCCTGATCGGGCTGGGCCTGCTGTCGCTGGGCACCACCCTCTATCAACGCCGCCGCGCCAGAACCGGAAAAGCCCTGTGACCTCCAAAACCCTCAAGGTCGACATGGTCGTCATCGGCGCGGGCGCAGGCGGCCTGTCCGTGGCAGCCGGGGCCGCGCAGCTGGGCCTGAAGGTGGTGCTGTTTGAAAAGGGTGAAATGGGCGGCGATTGCCTCAACTATGGCTGCGTTCCCTCAAAGGCGCTGATCGCCGCCGCCGAAGCCGCCCATCAGGCTCACGCCGCCTCGGCGCTCGGCATCCGGGTCGGCGAGGTGTCGATCGACTTCTCCAAGGTCATGGCCCATGTCCACGCCGCCATCGCGGCCATCGCGCCCAATGACAGTCAGGCGCGCTTCGAAGGACTGGGCGTGCAGGTGGTGCGAGAGGCCGCCCGCTTCGTCGACCATCGCACCGTCGCCAGCGACAGCGTGCGCGTCACGGCGCGAAAGATCATTGTCGCCACCGGCTCCCACGCCGCCGTGCCGCCCATACCCGGCCTCGACGCCGTCCCCTACCTGACCAATGAAAGCCTGTTTGGCCTGACGACCCTGCCCGAACGCCTGATCGTGCTAGGTGGCGGCCCGATCGGCGTCGAGCTCGGTCAGGCTTTCCGCCGACTGGGCTCGGAGGTAGTGATCATCGAGGCCGACGCCCTTCTGGGACGCGAAGACCCGGACGCCGCCGCCGAGGTTCTGGCCCAGCTCCGCGCAGACGGCGTCGAGGTCATGACCGGCTGCAGGGCCACGCGGATCATGTCCGGTCCCGTGGTTGAGGTGGAGGCCAAGGGCCAGACCCGCACGGTCACGGGCTCGCATCTCCTGGTCGCAGTCGGGCGCAGCCCGGCCCTGAGCGGACTGGACCTCGACAAGGCGGGCATCGAGACTAACCGCAACGGCATCATCACCGACAAGTCCCTGCGCAGCAGCAACCGGCGCGTCTATGCGGTCGGCGACGCCGCCGGTCGCGGTCAGTTCACGCATCTGGCCGGCGCACACGCCTCGCTGGTGGTGCGGCGGGCTGTCTTCGCCCTGCCCGTCAATGCCGACGCCCTGCAGGTGCCCCGGGTCACCTATTGTGATCCACAAGTGGCCTCGATCGGGCTGGGCGAATCCGGGGCCCGCGAGATCCATGGAGATGACGTCCGCGTCGAGCACTTTGACTTTGCCGAAAATGACCGGGCCATCGCCGAAGGCGACACGCGGGGCTTCGGCAAGCTGGTCACGACGAAAAAGGGCAAGATCCTCGGTGTCACCCTCGTGGGCCGACAGGCCGGCGACCATATCCATCTGTGGTCCCTGGTGATGTCGGCTGGGCTAAAGCTCAGCCAGATCACCAGCATGATCGCGCCCTATCCCACCCGGGGCGAGATCGGCAAGCGTCTGGCCGGCCAGTGGTACACCCCAGCCCTGTTCTCTGACCGCACACGCAGGCTGGTGGCGATCCTGAAGCATTTCGCCTGAGGGAAGGGTCTCGATCGTGCGACGGCCGTGGCTAGGCGCTTGAAGCCGGCGGTGCCCGCATGCGCCGGATAAAGCCGAGATCGAGATAGCGCTTCAGCCACAGCGCAGCGCGGCCCAGTAGCCAGAGCCGGCCGCGCACCGCCAGGCCGCGCCCCTCGCCCAGATCCATGATCGACAGCCAGCGAGACTGCGGGTGGTATGCCCGGGTGGGCCGGTCATCACCCTGGGCCACCAGATTGTTGAGCAGGACCGGCGCGGCGCGAACGCCGAAAACACCCGCCGCCGGCCGCGTATGGCCCTCGATCACGGCGCAGTCCCCGACGGCGAAGATGGCCGGGTCGCCTATGGCCTGCAGGGTCGGCATGACCCGCAACCGCCCCTCTCCGTCCAGCGGCAATCCGAGCTGGCCAATCAGCGGCGGGGCGGAAAGCCCGGCCGCCAGAACCAGGATGTCACAGGGCTCGAGCGCGCCGTCGGCCAGTCGAACGCTGTCGGAGGTTCGCGCCACGACAAGACCGGAACGCAAGACGGCCCCTCGCTCAGCCAGGGCCGCCGACAGCCGGGACCATGCGGCCGGCGGAAGACCTGCCCCATGGCGGGGCGCAATCACCGTGACCTGGGGCCGGCCATCACCGCGCTCAACCAGGCCGCAGAGGCTGGCGGCGATTTCCAGCGCGCTAGGGCCGCCGCCGGCGACCACGATCCGAGGGGCCGCCGCGCCCGCTGCCGCCTGCGCCTCGATCCGGGCGCGCAAGGTCAACAACTGCGACAAAGGCTTGACCGGCCAGACCCCGGGGCCGCCGACCAGGCCGTGAGGATCAACGGCCACGCTGCCGATGTTCAGCGACAGGCGGTCATAGGGTTCGGTCGCACCATCGGCCAAGGTCAGGATACGGGCTGCACGATCAACCGCCACGACGGACTGGGCCAGATGGCGGACGCCGAACGCAGCCGCCAGGGCCGCCACATCGATCTGCGCCTCATCCAGCGCCAGGGCGCCGGAAAGCACGCCGCTGGCCAGACCCGAATAGTGAAACAGAGCAGGCGCGATCAGGGTCACCGTCAGCCCTGCGGACCGCAGCCGGACGGCTTGCCGCACGACGTGCAAATGCGCGTGGCCCGCCCCGACCAGGGTCACCGACCGTACCGTCACGCGAGCCGCGCCCCTGGGAGGCGGAGGGCGGAGAGCCGCTGTCGTGGCGCGCGCCTCAGGTCTTCAGTCCCGCCGAAACCCGCACCAGATAGGTTTCAATCCGCTTGGCATTGGCCCCCAGATCGCTCAGCCCGACGCGCGAGATGGATCGCACATCAATCCGGGAGCCCTGCCCTTCGGCCCCCGAACGCACCCGCACGATGACGTCATCCTTGAACCCGAACCAGAAGGTCCCCGCCGTCGCCTCGATCACGCCGGCCTGCCGGTCCTGGGTCACCACGGTCCAACCCATGTCCCTGGCCGCCTTTAGAGCCGCCGCGAAGGCCGTTGTCGGTGCCTCGTCGAACACGGCCGTCCGCAGGCCCGGATAGGCCGCATGGCCGACCTGCCCCAGGCTCTTGCTGCCATAGCTGGCGAACCGGGGATCGCGGTAGGGGTCTGCGGCGGTCAGGGGGGCCTTCAGGTCGGCGACGGGATTGGCCTCCGCCGCCTTCCGGATAGACAGCAGGCTAGAACTCGGAGCCGGCGGATCGGCAATGTCGGTGGCAACGTCGTGGATCGGCGGGATGTTTGCCGCCTGGGCCCGCACCCAGCCCAGATAGCCCAGACCGGTCGCAGGGATGATCAGGGCGACGAGCGCCGCCGCCCACGCGCCCCGGGGACGGCGGATCAGGACCAGGATCAGGGCGACGAGGGCGATCACGGCCGTGGCCAGCAGCAGACGCGGTCCCCACTGTATGATCATCACGCCTAGCCCGATACGCCAGGACCAGAGGCCAAACTTCACCCCCAGGGCGGAGACCAGGAACCAGACGGGGACCAGCAGGGACAAGGCCAAGGCGAGCCCGGCGAATTTCGATCGCGTCAGCATGATTGTTCTCCTCAGTCAGGCGACCGTTCCACGAACCTCGCCGGGACGCCAGAGTCCGATTGCCAGGCGGTCCGATGAAACCAGTCCACCGCCCTGGCGGAATCTGGCCGGTCGTCCCGCTCGGCGCTGGGACGAACGGCGCGAAACTGGCACAATGGACGCCATGTCGACGAACGCTTCGCCCTTCGCAACCCATCGCGCCGCTGCCGGGCCCGGCCGCTTCGTGGACCCTTTCGTCACGGCGGACGGATCGCCCCGTGCCTCGGTCGCCCAGACCGCGCTGGAAACCCTGTGGTTCAACACCGGGACCCTGTGCAACATCGCCTGCGTCAATTGCTATATCGAAAGTTCCCCGACCAATGACGCCCTGGCCTATCTGAGCCTGGACGACGTCACCCGCTATCTGGCCGAGATTGCCGAGACCGGCCTGCCGACCCGCGAGATCGGCTTTACTGGCGGCGAGCCGTTTATGAACCCGGACGTCCTGGCCATGCTCGACGCCGCCCTCGGTGCGGGCCATCAGGTTCTGGTCCTGACCAATGCCATGCGCCCGATGCTGCGGTGGGGCGAGCGTCTGAGCGATCTGGCGCGACCGCATCGCGACCGCCTGACCTTTCGGGTCAGCCTCGACCACCACACCCGGGCGGTCCACGACGCCGAGCGCGGGACGGGATCCTGGGACAAGGCCTGGGAGGGTCTGGACTGGCTGCGCGACCAAGGCCTTCGTGTCGCGATCGCCGGTCGCCGACTGGCCGACGAGAGCGAGGGCGCCGCGCGGCAGGCCTATGGCGAGCTGTTTCGCGCACGCGGCCAGGCTGTCGACGCCGAGGACCGGTCGACCTTGGTGCTGTTTCCCGAGATGGAAGCGGACCGCGCCGTGCCGGAGATCACCGAGGCCTGCTGGCAGATTCTTGACCGCGCGCCCGAGCAGATGATGTGCGCCACAAGCCGCATGGTCGTGCGCCGCAAGGACGCAGCCGAGGCTGCCGTCGTCGCCTGTACCCTGACGCCGTATGATCCCCAGTTCGAGCTGGGCCAGACCCTGGACCAGGCCTCCGGCTCCGTTCAGCTGAACCATCCTTTCTGCGCCCAGTTTTGCGTCCTGGGCGGTGCCAGTTGCAGCGCACCATGATGTCACCTGGCCCTGGGCTGGTGGACCTCTCCGTGATCCTGCCCGTGCTCAATGCCGGCGAACGCCTGGGCCGAACCCTGGTCGACCTGCCGGCGGTGGGTGAGGTGATCGTTGTGGACGGCGGCTCCGTCGATGACACCGTCGCCCGCGCCGCCGCCCTTGGCGCGCGGGCCCTTCACTCTGTCCCGGGGCGCGGTCATCAGCTCGCCCTCGGTGCCGAGGCCGCCAGCGGCGCATGGCTGCTGTTCCTGCACGCTGACACCCGGCTCGACGCGCCGGCCTGGGCGGCTTTGACCAACCATATCGCAGACCCCCAAGCACGGGGATGGGCGGGGGCCTTTCGTTTCAAGCTCGACGACTCCGCCTGGCAGGCCCGGCTGCTGGAATGGGGCGTCGGCCTCAGGGTCGCGCTCCTGGCCCTGCCCTATGGCGACCAGGGCCTGCTGATCCATCGCGACCTCTATGCCGAGGTCGGGGGATTTGCCGCCCTGCCCCTGATGGAGGATGTCGACCTGGCCCGCCGCCTGGGCCGCCACCGTCTTCGCCGGCTGGATGGCGCCGCCCTGACCTCGGCCGAGCGCTGGCGTCGCCGCGGCTGGGTCCGCCAGAGCGCCCTGAACCTGCGCTGCCTGATGCTCTATTTCCTGGGCGTGGCTCCGGCCCGGATCGCGACGCTCTATGGGCGCTGATCCCACCCAGCAGCATCTGGTGCTGTTTACCCGCCAGCCGCGCTATGGCGTGGGCAAGCGCCGGCTCGCCGCGGATGTCGGCAACCTGGAGGCCGTACGGTTCGCTCGAGCGGCCCTCGCGCGTCTGCGCCGTACCCTGGGCCACGACCCGCGCTGGACCCTGTGGATCGCCGTTTCGCCGGACCGGCCGACGGACTGGGCCGCGCCGGCGCGGGTGATCGCCCAGGGCCCCGGCCATCTGGGCGAGAAACTGGAGCGGGTCGTCCGCGCCCTGCCGCGCGGACCGGTGGTCATCCTTGGTGCCGACACCCCGACCGTGACGCGTGAGGACGTGGCCCGGGCCTTCGCTGCGCTCGGCAACCACGACGCCGTGTTCGGCCCGGCCCGCGACGGCGGCTACTGGCTGATCGGCCTTCGCTGCCGACCAAGGATGCATCTGCCGTTTGAAGGCGTCCGCTGGTCGACCCAGCACGCCCTGGCCGACACCCTGGCCAACATGGAAGCCCGCCCGGTCGCCCTGCTAAGGCTTCAGGAGGATGTCGATGACGGAGCGTCGCTGCGGCGCTATCTCAGCCGATCGCGCCGGGGCTGAACCGTCTGGGGCAGATCCCCGCCAGCTTGCCGGCCAGCACCGGATCCCATGTCGCGGGATCGGTAACGACCGCATAGTCGAGGCCCGTGTCGATCGGTGAGGCCGTCCGGGTCTGCGGCAGGCCGCGCGCCAGCTCGGTCAGCATCCGGCGCGCCGCCTCGGCATTGGCCTTCATGGTTTCGAGGATCGCGGCGACCTCGACATGGGCCGTATTGGCCCGCCAGCAGTCATAGTCGGTGACCATGCAGACGCTGGCATAGGGCAACTCCGCCTCACGGGCCAGGCGAGCCTCGGGCATCGCCGTCATGCCGACGACCGAGCATCCCCAGGCGCGGTAGAGTTCGCTTTCAGCGCGGGTCGAAAACTGCGGGCCTTCGATGGCGACATAGACGCCGCCCTCGACCGTCACAGCGCCGGCCGCGCGCGCCGCCTTCGCCGCTGCCGACGACAGGCTCGGACAGACCGGATCGGCCATCGAGACGTGGGCGACGAGCCCCGGGCCAAAGAAGGACGCGGGCCGCGCGACGGTCCGGT
>NZ_QAII01000122.1:52422-59982 GCF_003060965.1 Caulobacter sp. HMWF025
CCCGGGCGGCAGCTCTTCCCGCAGCGAACCGACCGCCGAAACCGAGACAAGGTCGGTACAGCCTGCCCGCTTCAGAACATCGATATTGGCACGCGCATTGATCGCGCCCGGCGGAATGCGGTGACCCTGGCCATGGCGCGGCAGGAAAACCAGGCGAACCCCTTCCAGGGTTCCGGTCACCAGCTCATCGGAGGGCGCGCCCCACGGAGACTCCACGCAGAGGGTCCGCCGATCCGACAACCCGTCCAGGTCGTACAGACCCGATCCGCCCATGACGCCGATCACCCAGTCCTTCATGCCGTTCCCTTCCGATCCCAAGCCCGTTTGATACGGCATCCAGGGGCAATGGGACAGGCTGGCCGTGCGCGCCCAAAGGGCAATTTCAGCCCCGATTCAGGAACAGCCGCGTGAGCCGCCGGCGCAGGGCGGTGATGCCTCCGTTCCGGGAGGCTTCCGACCGGGAGGGCGTCAGCCGTCCAGGCTGACAGCATCGACCGCGCGGGAAGCCGTGCGGAGCCTGCTTGGGTCAAAACCTCACACCACGCTGCTCCAGCGCGTGCGGCCCGCCCTTTCGGACCCGATCACGCTTTGAAACTGAAGACCGAGCCTTCCAAAGTACCTAGTCGCCGAAACCGACGAAGACAGTCGCCTCTGCAACCGACTTGCGTTCCGACACCACCGCGTTGGCGGGAAAGCTTTCGTCGGGCCAGCCCAAGGCGATACTTTTCATGATCACCTGATCGTCAGCTATTCCGGCGTGCTCGCGCACGACAGGCGACTGCATGATGCCCTGGCTGTTGATCACCGTGCCGAGGCCGCGCGACCAGGCGGCATTGACCAGAGCGGTGGTGACGGCTCCACAGTCGAAGGGCGTGTCGTCGCTGCCGTCCAGCACGCGGTCGTAGGTTACGATCACGCAGACCGGAGCGTCGAACTGGCGAAAGCCCCGCAGAACCCAGTCCTGACGCATCTCCTTATCGTCGCGAGCGATCCCCATGGCGGAGAACAGCTGCTTGGCGACGCCCACCTGCCGGTCACGATGCTGACCCGCAAAGGCCTGTCCCTGGCGGAACTCCCGCGATTGCGGCACGCCGGCCACCATTCGCTCGGTGTTGCCGGCGCGGATGCGATCCAGCGGCTCGCCGGTAATGACGTAGAAGTTCCAGGGCTGGGTGTTCATCGACGACGGCGCCCGCATCGCCAGGCCGATGATTTCCTCGATCAGAGCCCTGGGAACCGGATCGGGCTTGTAGCCGCGGATGCTGCGGCGGCCGAGGATGACATCGTCGAATTGCATGACTGGTCCCGGAGATTGTCAACAAAAGGAGGGGTGCCCGACTACGCCTGAGGCCCGACAGCCGCGGGGTGTATCAGCGCAGGAGCGGTGCATGGCGTTGCGCGGCTTCGTCTCGAAGCTGACGCTTGAAAATCTTTCCCGACGCGATGCGCGGCAACGGAGCGTCGGAGAAGTGGAAGTAACGGGGAATCTCGAACCGCGCGAGGCGGGGCTCGAGAAAGGACCTCAAGGCCGCCTCCTCCAGGCCGGCGCGGACATAGAGCGTGGCACCGACCTCTTCTCCGAGGCGTTCGTCCGGGACGCCATAGACACTCGCTTCGACGATCTCGGGATGTTCCAGCAGGGCAGCCTCCACCGCGCCGCAGCCGATGTTCTCACCGCCGCGGATCACCAGATCCTTGATACGGTCGACGATGTAGACAAAGCCCTCGTCGTCGACATAGGCCACGTCGCCGGTGCGCATCCAGCCGTCCACGAAGGTCTCGGCATTGGCCTCGGGCCGGTTCCAGTAACCGCGCATGATCGAGGCCCCGCGGATCTGCAGCTCACCCCGCGTCCCGGCAGGCTGCGCCACTCCGGCCTCGTCGACGATGCGGATATCCAGCACACCCGACACCCGCCCCGAACTGGCCGGGTGGGCCAGGTAGTCGGCACCGGCGATGCTGGTGCCGATGGCATTGGTCTCGGTCATGCCCCAGCCGGTGTTCGGCGCGGCGTTGGGAAAGGCCCTGTCGATGGCGCGGACCTGCTCGGGCGCACGAGAGGCCCCGCCCCCACCCACCGCGATCAGCGAACTCAGGTCGCGGCCCTCGCGCCGTGCGATCTCCACCAGATCGCCGGTCACCGCGGGCGGCCCGTTGAAGCCGGTGATCTTCTCACGCTCGATGATCTCGACGGCCTGGGCCGGATCCCACTTGTACAGACAGACCAGCCGGCGCTGGGCGCGGAAGCACTGCAGCAGGCTGACATGCAGGCCCGAGACGTGAAACAGGGGGATGGCCAGCAGCGCCGCCGGCTGCGCTCCGCCAAGCACGGGGGCGAAGCCCGCCAGCATCCCGGCCTGCGCATCCAGTTCCCAGGAGAGCAGCGCCGACAGGATGTTGCGGTGCGTCGAGACCGCCCCTTTCGGATGGCCGGTCGAGCCGGACGTATAGAGCATGATCGCGTCGTCATCGGGCCCGACCTCGCGCTCCGGCGGCGCGGCGTCATCCGCTCCGGCCATCACCGCGTCATACCCCCGGACGCCCGGTGCCAGGGTCCTGGTCGCCCGCACTGCGATCACCGCCAGGTCCGCAGGCACGTCCTCGCAGGCGGCCAGCCGGTCCAGCCGCTCCTGGTCGGCCAGCAGCAGCTTGGCGCCCGAGTCCTTCAGCCCGTACGCCATCTCGTGCGGCTGCCACAGCGCGTTCATCGCCACCGCGATCGCCCCGAGGGAGGTCGCCGCCATGAAGCCGAGGATCCATTCCGGATAGTTGCGCATGGAAATCGCGACCCGGTCGCCCTTCTCCACGCCATAGTCGCGAGCCATGACCGCCGCGAGCGTCCGGGACGCCTGCCAGGCCTCCTCAAAGGTCAGGCGCTCGTCCTCATAGACGATGAACGGCAGGTCGCTACGCCCGGCCTCATAAAGGGCCCTCAGGTTGGCCGGGGCATTCTTGAAGGCCCGCACGCGCCGCCCCAGCGCCTCGATCTCCACGAGCTCATAGGGCAGCCCCTCGCCGGTCAGCTGGGCCAGCGCTTCGATCCTGTTCACGTCTCAGTCCCCAGTTTTTTCTTATTTTTACCGGACAGGGCGCGGTGGCCCAGACCGGGACTTAGGCGCCGCCGCTAGCGTGGATCGGAGCTGCCGCAGTCACGCTAGCTTCTCTCCGTTACCCGGGCAAATGCGGCCTTGAGCCGGAGAAGAAAGTGAAACCCATTTTGGAAACGCGCGGCCGCTTCCCCTCGACGACGGCACGGCTGGCGATCCGGTTCTGTTTTCGCGCTAGCCTGACTATCAGGGACGCCGAGGACCTGATGGCTGAATGCGGCCTCGAGGTGAGCCTCAAGGCCACGGAAAGCCCCTTCGCGCTTCCAGGCATCAGGCGGGTTCTGTCTCGTCCGCTTGGCAATGGAGCGCGACTGTCGATAGGCTTTCCAGACCGCTGAAGCCTGTAGCGCAAAGCCAATGAGCGATGCCGAGTTCTCGATCCGAACGGCGGAGTCCGGCGCGGACTATGAAGGGTTCGGCGAGGTCTGCCGCCTGTATGTCGGCTGGTGCCGCGAGCGCTATCGCGACATGCCCTGGTTCGTGGAGGAGGTCTTCGGGTACCAGTCGCTAGACGAGGAACTGAAGGTTCTTGCCGCGAAGTATGGCCCGCCGAATGGGCGAACGATGGTCGTGGACATTGGCGGCAAGGTCGTCGGCGGCGGCGCTTACCGGCACCTGTCCGCCGGTGTTTGTGAGCTCAAACGGCTCTATGTCACCGATACCGCAAGAGGTCTCGGAGTGGGTCGAAAGCTGTCAAACGCGCTTGTCGATCTGGCCAGGCAGGACGGCTACGGCCTGATGCGGCTGGATACAGGGGACCGCCTGGTCGAAGCGGTCGCGATGTATGAGTCGATGGGGTTCAAACACATTGCCCCCTATCAGGAGTACCCCGCGCGATTGATGCCCTATCTGGTGTTCATGGAAAAACCGCTGTAGCGACCGCCCCGGCGCAACCCTCGCACCGGCCATAAGCTCCTCTTGCGGGATCCCCGTTCTGTACCCGGCGCGCTCATTCGGACAGGACCAGTGAAGCTGCTGGGGAGCGGGCTTCAGTGAACCGCTCCGGGTTTGCCGGAGGCCATTTGCTTTAACATCAGCCGGCTGGCGGATGCTCATGTATTGTTTCAACCCATAAACTCACGGATGGTCATCTCCAGAGCGGTCGCAAGTTCGGAAAGCTTTTCGTCGGCCACCAAATGATCCTTGGCGAGATCATAGTCGATTTCGCCGGCCAAAGCGCTCAGCGAGGCGTGTCCGAAGCTTCCGGCTATTCCGGCTAGGCCGTGGGCCACCGTGCGCAGCGGCTCACGCCGAACGATTGCGTCCTGATTCAGAAGTGAGCGAAGCGTGGCAAGGTCGTCGATGCACCTTTGCCTGAAACGAGCCCGCAGGCGTGAAAGCGGATCATCGCTCATGGCGACCCGCAAGCGCAGCGCGTACATCCTGAGCCAACACCGTCGGATCGAATGGCTTGGCAATGACCTTCAGGGCTCCAAGGTCGAGTAGTCGCCGACGCTCGTCGGGCCATGCTCTGGCTGTCACGAAAATGACCGGCGTATTGGCTCCGATTTCCTCACGCAGCGCCGCGAGAACGGCCGGTCCGTCCATCTTCGGCATCATCACGTCCAGCAGCACAACATCAACTGCCGCTCGGGCCAGGTGTTCCAGGGCGGCGGGGCCTGAATCCGCGGTCGTCACCCGTATCTCGGGGTCCAGTTCCAGTGAAAACTGCGCAAGCTCGCGCAGATCGCTTTCATCGTCGACATACAGAACATTCACAGTGGACGCTCACTTTTTTGGCTGCTGGGGCGCTCGCGCTCGCTGAGGCGACCGTCGTGTTCTCATCCAGCCATAACGACGATACTAGGTATACCTGACCTTAAGCCCTATCCGACAGCGCTCCGACGGCCCGCCCGCGCTGCCGCAAGCTTTATACAAAACTCAGATCCTCGCCCGGGTTCGGAGGAGCAGGTAATGGAACCCTGCTGCCGAGCGAGCGCTTTGCGGACCATCGTCAAGCCCAGTCCAGTGCCAGAATAGGCTGCCTCGGAGTGAAGTCGCACAAGTGGTGCAAACACCGCTTCGTGATACTGGCGGTCAATGCCAATTCCGTTGTCCCGCACCAGGATTTCAACACCGTCATCTACATACGCGGCCGATATCCAGACCGTGGGTGAAGAACTGGCGTTGTACTTAAGTCCATTGACGATAAGATTTTGTAATACCTGCGCCATCAAGGTGGCGTTGCCTCGGATATTTTGATCTACATCAATAAAAATCCGTCCGGCGCGTTCCTCAATGTAGCAGGAAAGCGCAACCGAAACGTCCGATACGACGTCTCGAAGGTTTAGATTGGTGATCGGCACGGGTTGTCCCAGCAACGTATAGTCGGACATAACGTCAACCAGGTTGGCGAGACGGCGCGCTGCTGCGTCCACGAAAGCCATATGGGTTGCCACGTCTGGCCCTTTTTCATCACCAAGCTCGTCGGAAATCATCTGGGTAAACGTGGTGATCTGTCGAAGAGGTTGTTTGAAGTCATGCGCCAGGGCATGCGCGAATGTTTCCAGTTCCGCGCGTTGTTCGTCGATCACCCGTCGTTGACTGGTGATCTGGATGGCGTTTTTTATTGCCCGCTTTAAAGACTGTGCCTTGAGCCGAGATTTGGGGATGTAGTCCGTAACGCCGGCATGCATAGCGCTCGTTGCGAGGGTTTCGTCGCCCGAGCCTGTCACCAGGATGATCGGCAGGTAAGGCAGAATGCGATTAAGGCCCTTCGCACAGGCCAGCCCGTTGAGCGTGGGCATGCGATAGTCCAGAAGCACGCAATCGAAGTGCTGGCGCTCACAGGCCGCCCGCACAAGGTTGGGATCCTCTAAAGTTACGACCTGCGCGCCGGGAAAGACGCCCCCGGCGATCAGGGAGATGAGATCCAGAAACAAAGGATCGTCATCCACGAACAGGAGCGACAAAGTCTCCATTGATGACCCTTTTGGTGGCGCGGCTGAATCGCCGGCAACACCCGCAGCGGCAGGCTCTGCCCCACCGCCGCGCGATGCAGAACTGCTATGCTGCGGCGATGATGCGATCGAGCGCGATCGTCATCTTTGCCATTCCGTTTGGCTTGGTGACATACTCCACGCAGCCGCGTTTGCGTGAGCGCAGCGCATCAGCCCCCGACCTGGATGACGTGAGGACGACAGACGGAAACTCCACGGTCACCCGGGCCCGCAGTTCCGCGAGTAGCGCGAAGCCATCCTTGCGGGGCATGTGCAGGTCGACAATGGCGAGATCTGGCTTCATGCGTCGGGCGTCAACCAGTTCCAGGGCTTCGACACCGTCTCGGGCACGGACAATGGCACCTACCCGCGGATTGGAACTGAGCGCACGCTCTATAAGGTAAGCATCCGCATCGTCGTCTTCGACGAGAAGGATATTCAAGGATTGTGATCCGCCCACAGGCCCCGTCGTTTCGGCCGGCGCCGCTGCGAGGCGCTCCAACTTGATGGTTGAACCGGGCGAGGTGGTATCCGCGATGACCGTCATGCCGCTTTCCTTCCATGAGATCGCCGAACAGAACTTAAGTTCGTTCGATTTGCTTGTCTGCACCTTCATAATGAACTTAATGAGCTTAATTTTTCGATAATTCGAATATTCCGGACACGAGACCTTCAAGTCGCACAATTTTAACAGATAGAAGCACACTAAAATTAACCGTACTGGCTTCGAATTGTAAATTTATGCTTGAAGCGCGCCCCATTCACAGGGCGCAAAATACTCGATCAATTAGCCGAAAATTCTATTATAAACAGATATTTATGAGGATATGTGCCATCCGATCACAGCGGCTGAAGTATCGATCACATGTAGAATTGATGGATCTCTAGCCTGAAACTTCATTTCAAACCCTCACTTCGATTTACCATAACCGCGAGGCTCTCTGGGCAAGGACGGCGGGTGAAAGGGGTGTAGCTTGCGTCCCGGAGCGCGCCGTGCGATCGGCCGCCCCAGGATCAGTTCAAGCTTGTCGATGAAATCCCTGCTGCCTAGCGGGCGGCCGACGCCCCGGTCACCAGGTCACTGAACCGCTCCACCTGCGCCAGCACCGGGGCCACGCGCAGCGGATCATCGCTCTGCCCCACCGGACGGTCGCTCGCGCTGGACCACGGCCAGTCCTGAGGTCTCGCCGCCAGCCGGACCCGAACCGGATTGAGCACGACGTTGCGTACGGCCGTCATGAGATGCACCTCGATCATCACGACAGAGGCCTAGCGATCATCAAACGGGTGTCCGCGCCATCGCCCGCGCGCCATGACGAAGTGGGCCTATAGCTTGTGCGCCGCGCCGTCACAGGAGGCGGGCCAGCGCGGGCGATGAAGCGGGCGATCCGGGCCATCAGCTATGGATGGCACCAAAGGCAGAAAAAGGGGAAAACCAGGCCTGACGCCGGATGGCAGAGTGCCATCAGCCTGACGCCGACCGTGAGCGAAAGCCGGATTTGTGGGTTTGGGGG
>NZ_QAII01000123.1:0-9338 GCF_003060965.1 Caulobacter sp. HMWF025
CCCTCGCCCCCACGCCCCGTGATCCCTTAGGCTTAAGGCTCTTCGGGCCCCGCCAGAGGGAGGACGACCGATGCTGGAACTGCGCCCCAATTGCGAATGCTGCGACCGCGACCTGCCGCCTTCCAGCGATCAGGCCCGGATTTGCACCTTCGAATGCACCTTCTGCGCCGACTGCGCAGAGCACCGATTCTTCGGGGCCTGTCCCAACTGCGGCGGCGACCTGGTGGCGCGACCGATCCGCCCCGAGGACAAGCTGCACCGCTTCCCGGCCTCGTTGCGCCGGGTGGTCAAGGCTCACTCGGCCTGTGCGGGAACCGGGGCGCCGCGGCCCTAGCCCCCCCGGTTCAGGGGGCAGACAGGGGAGCGTTTCGGGGCGATTGAAACAAAATGTCGCGCCCCCGCAACCCGAGTCTTAATCGAGGCGTTAACACTTTGCGGTCCATGCTGGAGCGTCTCAGGAGAACCGCCATGACCATGCTCGGCATCCCTCGCAATTTGACCGGCTCGCCCCCCAAGGGCGGCCTGTTTGGGCTGGGCGAGACGATGCTGCGGATCCTTCTGGTCACGGCCCTTCCGGTCAGCGCCGTCATCTTCGCGCTCCAGACCTTCTGACGCAGCCGGCTCTGGCGTCGCGCCGGGCGGGGTCGTATCCGTATGGCCCAAAGCACGCCTTACGAGACCCTGACCGCATGACTGTCACCACCGTCGGCATCGATGCCGACGACACCCTCTGGCACTGCGAGAGCCTGTTTCGTCTGACCCACCAGCGGTTCGTCGGCCTGCTGGCCGAGCACGGCGACGAAGCCCGGATCGAGGCCCAGCTGGCCGCCACCGAAAAGCGCAACCTGCGGATCTATGGCTACGGGGCCAAGGGCTTCACCCTGTCGATGATCGAGACCGCGCTCGAGCTGACCGACGGCGCGGTCTCGACCCGCGTGATCCGCGAGATCCTGGCCGCCGGCCGCGAGATGCTGACCGAGCCCGTCGAGCCCCTGCCCGGCGTCGAACACGCCCTGGCCACCCTGTCCGAGCGCTACCGGCTTGTACTGATCACCAAGGGTGATTTGCTGCACCAGGAACAGAAACTGGCCGCCTCGGGCCTGGGCGACCTGTTCGCCGCCGTCGAGATCGTCTCGGAGAAGGATGCCGACACCTATCGACGGGTGTTCGAACGTCATGGCACCGGGGCCGACCAGGCGGTGATGGCCGGCAACTCCATGCGCTCCGACATCCTGCCCGCCCTCGAGGCCGGGGCCTGGGGCGCGCTGATCCCCTACCCGCTGGTCTGGGCCCATGAGGCGGCCCAGGCCCCGGTCGGGCATGAGCGCTATGTCGAACTGGGCGCGATCGCCGAGCTGCCGGCGTGGGTGGATCGGGTGGCGGCTCTATAAACGTGTCATCCCGGCTCTTCGCTTCGCTACGGCCGGGATGGCAGGCTGAGCTTGAGCCCCGAAATCCAGTCCCGGGCCGGTCGCTCGAACAGGATCAGCGACAGATAGGCCAGCGGGAACAGGGCCACGACCCAGAACAGCACCCACAGCCGCATCAGGTCGCCGTTCAGGTTCCACATCCCCAGCCCCACCCAGGCCAGGCCCATCTTCAGGGCGATCGGGTGCAGCATGTAGAGGGTGAAGCTGAGCTGGGCCCAGGGGGCCAGGCGACGGGTGACCGGCCCCACCGGTCCGGCCGCATCGGCGGCGATGCCCGCCAGGCCGACGGCATAGATCACGAACAGAAGCACATCGCGCGGCACCTTCAGCGGCGAGGCGATCACGAACACGGCCAGCAGACCCCACATGACCCACCGCGCATACGGCAGTTTGGCCAGCAGCGGCCGGATCTGGAAGCCCAGCATCCCGATCAGGAAGCCCGGCACGGCCCGCAGGAAGCCGAGGTCCCAGGTCCACTGGTGAAAGGGCCGGTCGCCGTGCGGGGTCTGGAACAGGATCAGCAGGCTGAGCGCCGCCAGGCCTGCCGTGACCCAGCGCCCCTTGCCGGTGATCCAGAACAGCAGCGGCAGGGCGATATAGACCCCCATCTCGGCGCTGATCGCCCAGCTGACGAAGTTCCAGGTCTGGCTCTTGCAGACGCCCCAGGCGTGGATGAACAGGATGTTGGGCACGATGCAGGCGACGTCGTAGCGCCGGGGGTCGCGGTCCTGGATCCAGCCGGCCGCGCCGGCGGCGGCCACGGCGATGAACACCAGCATCGTGGCCCAGTGCAGCGGCCCCAGCCGCGCTACCCGCTTTTTCAGGAAGTCGCCGTACCTGGCCGGGGTCGTCAGCCGTCCCGTATAGATCGCCGCCATCACATAGCCGCTGATCACGAAGAACAGATCGACGATCAGGCTGAAGGTCTTGATCGTGTCGTCGGCCAGCTGCCAGCGGCCGTCCAGATTGATGAAGCGGTTGAAGTGGAAGACCACGATCATCACCGCCCCGATGATGCGCAGGGCATCCAGGTGCAGCATCTGGTCGGAATCAGGCTTCAGGGGCGGGAACTTGATCATGCCGCAGGCGTGGACCGGAGGCTTGCGGGGGTCAAGTCAGGGGCACTCCGGAGGGCGTCTTGATCCAGATCAGGGTTGGGCCGACCGCCGCGCCGCACTATGTGACGGCCATGACGCCCGAGCCTACCTTCACCGACGCCGAGATCGATGCCCTGGTCGAGACCTTCTATGCCCGGGTCCGCCGCCATCACCGGCTGGGGCCGATCTTCGAGCAGGCGGTCGGCGAGCACGGCTGGCCCGAGCACATGGCGACGCTGAAACGGTTCTGGGCCGGTGTCCTGCAGGGGGCCGGAACCTACAAAGGCTCGCCCATGGCCGTCCACCAGCGGGTCGAGGGCCTGACCGAGGGCCTGTTCACGCCCTGGCTGAACCTGTTTCACGCCACCTGTGTCGAGCTGTTCGATGCCCCGCGCGCCGCCGTGGTCGGCCAGAAGGCCGAGCGCATCGCCCGCAGCCTGAAGCTGGGCCTCTATTTCCGCCCCGAGGCGATGGCGTGAGCGCGCCGGATCTGCGCCAGGCCCTGCGCAACGACGGCTATGCCTATAGTTCAGCCACCGGGACCCGCGAGCTGCTGGGCCCGGACACCTTCGCCGACTGGCGGGGCTTTGCCGAAAGCTGGAACGATCTGGGCCTGGACGGTTTCATGGCCGACGGCGGTCGCTACCGCAAACGCCGCTTTGCCGCCTTCTCCGCCGCGCCGGGCCAGATCGTCCGCAAGCCACACCAGCCGCACTACCAGAGCCGCGACTACAATGCCCTGAACGGCGGCGTGCAGCGCTGGTTCGAACCCGTCACGGACGCCATCGCCGCCCATCCCGTGCTGCAGGCGGTGATCGGGGCCGGGCTGGATGTCTTCCATCCGATCACGGCCGATCCGCCGGCCCGCTGGCATGTAGAGGTCCACCAGTTCCGCATCGAGGCCCGGGCGGGGCAAGCGGGTCAGCCGACCCCGGAAGGGGCGCATCGTGACGGCGTGGACTGGGTGATCGTGCTGCTGGTCGACCGGATCAATGTGCTGAGCGGCGTCACCGACATCTATGCGCCGGGCGGCAAGTCCCTCGGCAGCTTCACCCTGACGGCACCGGGCGACATGGTGATGCTGGACGACCTGCGGGTCCTGCACGGGGTCACCCCGATCCGCCCCGACGATCCCGCCGCCCCGGCCCTGCGCGACGTGCTGGTGGTGACCTACCGCCACGAGACCTAGCCCTGAACCAGGGCCTTCAGCCGCGCGCCCTGAGCTCGGCGGCCAGCAGGTCGAAGACGATCCGGAAGCGGCGGCTCTTGTTCAGCTCGCGGTGCGCGACCAGCCAGACCGGGAACATCAGGGGCTCCAGGTCCGGCAGGGCCCGGACCACACGCGGTTCGGCATCGCCGATCGAGCCGTCGAGGATGCCGATGCCGACGCCCTGCTTCACCAGCTCCCACATGACCAGATAGCTCTCGGTCAGGACCGGGAAGTTGCGCACGGTCAGGGGCAGGCCCATGGCTATCAGGCCCTTCAGGAACTGGCCCGAGCCGTCGATGCTGATGAAGTCGGCGTCGCGCAGGTCATAGGGCAGACGCGGCGAGCCCAGCCGCTCGAGATAGGCCGGGGTCGCATAGAGCCTGGCCGGGACGTCGCGGATCTTGCTGGCCACCAGGTCCGGCTCGACCGGGCGGAAGTTGCGGATGGCGATATCGGCCTCGCGCCGTCGCAGGTCGCTGGCCCGGCTGGAGACCACGATCTCGACCTCGATGCCCGGATGGCTCTGCCGGAGTTTGGCCAGGAAGCCCGGCAGGATGAAGGCCGCATGCACCTCGCTGGCGGCCAGCACGACCTTGCCCTGGACGGACTGTGACTGGCCCGCCGCTGTCAGCGACACCCGGCCGGCCGCCTCGCCCATCGCCCGGACATGATCCAGCAGTTCCAGCCCGCTGGGCGTCAGGGTCAGGCCGCGGCCTGCCCGCTCGAACAGGACGACCCCGAGTTCCTCCTGCAGGGCCTCGACCTGCCGCCCCAGGGTCGGCTGGGCCATGCCAAGGGCCCGCGCCGCCGCAGACAGCGAACCTTCCTCAGCGGTGACCAAAAAGGCCCGCGCCCGGTTCCAGTCGAATCTTACCGCCCGCCAATCCATGCGAAAACGCATAACACATCCGCCACTATGGGCAATATCCATGCAAATTCACAGGATCTAAAACCCGCCGGTCCCTTCGACCGACCGGAACTGCCCGATGAAAGCCGCCGTTTGCCGCACCTATGGACCGCCCGCCGGGGTCCGCCTTGAAGAGGTGCCGATGCCGACACCCCGTGACCACGAGGTCCTGGTCCGCATCCGGGCCACGACGGTCAGTTCAGGCGACTGGCGGGCCCGCAGCCTGACCATGCCGCCCGGGTTCGGGGCCCTGGCCCGCCCGGCCTTTGGCCTGATCGCGCCGCGCAGCCCGATCCTGGGCACCGAGCTGGCCGGAGAGGTGGTCGCCACCGGCAAGGCGGTGACGCGGTTCCGGGCCGGCGAGGCGGTCTTTGCCTTCACCGGAGCCCGCTTCGGCTGCCATGCCGAGTTCCGCGTGCTGGGCGAGCAGGACCTGATCAGCCACAAGCCCGCCAATCTGAGCTTCGCGACCGCCGCCGCCCTCTGTTTCGGCGGCACCACCGCCCTGACCTTCCTGCGCGACAAGGGAGCCCTGAAGCGCGGCGAGCGGGTACTGATCGTCGGGGCGTCCGGCTGCGTCGGCTCGGCCGCCGTCCAGCTGGCGCGCCATTACGGGGCCCGGGTCACGGCGGTCTGCAGCACCGCCAATGAAGGCCTGGTCCGCAGCCTCGGGGCTGAGGCGGTGATCGACTACCAGACCCGCGACCTCGCCGCCTCGGGCCGCACCTATGACGTCATTCTCGACACCACCGGCACGGCCCCCTTTTCGCGCTGTGGCCACCTGCTGCGTCCCGGCGGACGGCTGCTGGTCGTGCAGGGCAGCCTCGCCCAGGCCCTGGGTCTGGGTGGGCCGTCGCGCTCCAGCGGTCTGCGCCAGATCGGCGGGGTGCCGAAGGTCACGCTGCGCGACCTGGAGCTGCTGGCCCATCTGGCCCAGGCCGGGGATTTCCAGCCGGTCATCGACCGGGTCTATCCGCTGGAGCATGCCGCCGAAGCCCATGCCCTGGTCGAACAGGGCCACAAGCGCGGCAGTGTCGTGCTGACGATCGGCCAGGGTGCCGGCGCGATCCCCTGATGCGTCCCGCCCGGCCATGGCCTATGCTAGGGCCGACCTGCCATGCGCTTCGACGACCGCTTCCTTGAAGAACTGAAGTCCCGCCTTCGCCCCTCCGACGTGATCGGAAAGTCGGTGAAGCTGCGGCGGCAGGGGCGCGAGTATGCCGGGCTGTCGCCTTTCACCAAGGAGAAGAGCCCCTCGTTCTTCGTCAATGACGACAAGGGCTTCTATCACTGCTTCTCCAGCGGCAAGCACGGCGACATCATCAGCTATCTGCAGGAAACCGAGCGCCTGACCTTCAGCGAGGCGGTCGAGCGGCTGGCTTCCGAGGCCGGCATGGTCCTGCCCGAGCCCGATGTCCGCGCCGCCCAGGAAGACAAAAAGCGCCAGGGCCTCGGCGACTGGATGGAGCTGGCCGCCGCCTGGTTCGAGGCCGAGCTGCGCCGCCCGGTGGGCAAGGACGCGCGGGCCTATCTGGAGCGCCGGGGCCTGCCCGAAAGCGAGTGGAGCCGCTTCCACATCGGCTTTGCGCCCAACAACCGCACGGGCCTCAAGGACTATCTGATCGCCAAGGGCGCCAAGCCGGGCGATCTGGTCGAGGCCGGGGTGCTGATCGCCCCCGAGGACGGCGGCGCGCCCTATGACCGCTTCCGTGACCGGATCATCTTTCCGATCACCGACACGCGGGGCAAGGTCGTCTCGTTCGGCGGCCGGGCCATGGATCCCGCCGCCCGCGCCAAGTATCTGAACGGTCCCGAGACCAGCCTCTTCCACAAGGGCCGGCTGCTGTACGGCCTCTATGAGGCCCGCAAGATCCTGCACGCCGCCCAGGCCGCCGCCCCCAAGGACAATACGCCCATGGTGGTGGTCGAGGGCTATATGGACGTCATCGCCTGCCATCGGGCGGGCGTGCCGGCCGTGGCGGCCATGGGCACGGCCATGACCGAGGAGCAGATGGAGGTGCTGTGGCGCCTGCATCCCGAGCCGACCCTGTGCTTTGACGGCGACAAGGCCGGCCAGCGGGCCGCCAGCCGGGCCATGGACCGGGCCCTGCCCCTGCTGAAGCCCGGCCGCTCGTTCAAGTTCTCGATGGTCACCGGCGGCAAGGACCCCGACGATGTCCTGCGCGAACAGGGCGCGGCGGCCCTGAAGGCCCAGGTCTCGCAGACCACCCCCTTCGTCGAGCAGCTTTTCACCCGCGAGCGCGAGCTCGAGCCGCTGGACACGCCCGAGCGCAAGGCCGGGCTGAAGCAGCGCCTGCGTGCCGCCGCCGCGACCATCGCCGACAAGGACCTGGCCCAGGCCTACAAGGACGACCTGCTGGGCAGGCTGGACGCCCTGTTCCCGCGCACGGCCTTCACGCCCAATGAGGCGGGCGGCTTTGGCGGCGGGCGCCCCTTTACGCCGCGCGGCACCTGGAAGAACGGCAAGCGCGAGCCGCCCGATCCCGGCATCCGGGGCGTGGCCCGGGCCCAGATCGTCGAGCGCATCAATCCCTTCCACGCGGCCATCGCCCTGGCGGCCATCGACCACCCGGGCTGGGCCCGGCCCTATGACGAGGCGGTCGAGCGGGTGGGATTCGGCGATCCGCGCCTGCGCCCCCTGGCCCGCGAGCTGTTCGAGGCCCTGGTCGACGACATCCATGACGACGCGCCCTTCCGTGACATCCTGGTCCGCAAGGGCCTGGCCGCCCAGTTGGCCGAGCTGGAACGCGTGGCCCAGCCCGATGCGCCCTTCCTGAGCCCGGCCACCGAGGCCCATCGCGCCCGGGCCCTGTGGTCAGCCTGCTATGAGGCAGTGATCGAGGTGGCCGATTCCGAGCGGGCCCTGGAGGCCCTGCGCCGCGAGGCCGTCACGGCCGGGACCCTGACCGCCACCCGCGACCTGCGGGCCCGGATCACCATCCTGCAGCGCCAGATCAGCAATCTGGAGTTCTGGCGCGGGGCCAGCTAGGCCATGACCGAACGGCCCCGCGTCTTCGTCAGCGCCTCTGCCGCCGAGCCCTTTGCGGCCGCGCCCCTCTCGCGCCGGCTGGAGCCCCTGCGGTCCGCCACCTTCGAGGGCGGCTTCATTCCCGGCGTCAACGGTTTCGACTGGAGCGGCCTGGGCCCGCAGGCCCGTATGGCCGGACCGTTCATGGCCCCGGCCTGGCGTCCGATCGCCGAGGCCGGACGCTATGAGCGCCTGCCCCTGACCTATCACGGCTTTGCCCGGCGCGTGGCGGCGGCGTCCTATGCCGCTGGACTGTTCATGGTCACCCCGCCGGATGCGCAGGGCCTCTGCTCGCTGGGCACGACAGTCGACTTTGCACCGACGGCCTTCGGGCGCTGCGCGGTCAGGATCGCCGTGATCAACCCCGCCCTGCCCCGCCTGCCCGGCGCGGCGACCCTGCCTCTGGCCGCCTTTGACGAGGTGATCGCGCACGAGAGCCCGCTGGTCGAGTATGCCGTGCGACCGCCGGGACCGGTCGAGACGGCGATCATCGGCCACATCGCCGCCCTGATCCCCGACGGAGCCACCGTCCAGGCCGGGATCGGCCGTCTGGGCGACGCCGTCTGGGCGGCGCTGTCCGACCGCTCGGACCTGTCGATCCACAGCGGCATGATCTGTGATCCGGTCGCCGACCTGATCGCCGAGGGCCGGTTCCGGCAGGTGACCGTCGGCAGCCTGCTGGGGTCGCGCGCCTTCTATGCCCGCGCCGCCGCCCTGCCGGGCCTGACCATGGCCCCGGCCCTGTACACCCATGATGTGGCGGTGCTGGCGGCCATCCCCCGCTTCGCGGCCGTCAATTCGGTGCTGGAAATCGACCTGCTGGGTCAGGTCAATGCCGAGTGGCTGGACGGTCAGGCGGTGTCCGGCCCCGGCGGCCTGCCGGACTTCATCCGTGGCGCGCACCTTTCGCCGGGCGGCCTGCCGATCATCGCCCTGGGGGCGACGGCCCGGGGCGGCACGGTCAGCCGCATCGTGCCGCGCCTGACGGTTCCGCCGACCCTGACCAGCATCGATGCCGGGATTGTCGTAACCGAGCATGGCGCGGTCGACCTGCGCCCGCTGGACCGCGAGGGCCGGGCCATGGCCCTGATCCGCCTCGCCGCGCCCGACCATCAGGCGGACCTGCTGAAGGCCTGGCAGGCCCAGGGCTGAAAGGCCGCCCTAACTGTCGACCTCGAAGGAGTCGTCGGGCTCGGTCGCATCCACCGGCGGGGTCTCGGGCGCGAGGCTGACCGGCGCGTCCCGCCGCGCCCCGTGCAGGTCGGCCTCGTCCAGGTCAATGCCCTCCAGCGCCGTATCGCGCAGGTCGGCAAAGCGCAGGCTGGCCCGGTCCAGCCGCATCGGCTTTTCGCGGTCGCCCTTCAGGGTCAGAGGCCCCAGCAGGGCCTCGCGCAGGTCGGCCTGACCCAGGTTTGCCCCGGCCAGATTGGCCCCGCGCAGGTCGGCCTTGCGCAGGCTGGCTCCCCGCAGGTCGGCCCCCTCGAGGATCGCCCCCTGCAGCGCCGCCCGGCCCAGATCCACCCCGGCCAGACAGGCTCGCCGGGCGCTGACCGCCGTCAGGAAGGCCCCGGCCAGACCGGCGATCGGCCGCAGGTCCTCACCGTCGAGGATCGCCGGCTCGCCGGACTTGCCGCCCGTCGCCACC
>NZ_QAII01000123.1:9348-12070 GCF_003060965.1 Caulobacter sp. HMWF025
CGATGCGAGGCCAGCTTGACGAAGAGAAGCGCCGCGCGCTGGGAGGCCTCGGGCGTCGGATCGCAGAGGCAGCCCTTCAGGATCAAGTCGCGGGTGCGGGCCGCACTGAGATCGACCCGGGTCAGGACCGCGCCGGTCAGGTCGACGCTGTCGAGATTGGCCCCGGTGACGTCGACATCATCGATCATCGCCCCGCGCAGGCTGGCATTCTTCAGATTGGCCCCGACCAGCTTGGTGCCGCGCATCGAGCATTCGGAAAAGTCCGCCGCCGCCGCCGAGACATCGTCCAGGCGCGAGCGGTCCAGCACCGCACCGGTCACATTGGCCCCGTCCAGCTGGCCGGCCTCAACCTTGTGCCGCAGGACGGAAAACCGCGTGTCCTCGTCGGAGATCGCGATCCGGCCGGCCCGCAGGTCCGCCTGGGTGAGATTGGCGTGCGAGAGGTTGGCCCCCTTCAGCCGAGCGCCGCGCAGGTCGGCCTGGGTCAGGGAGGCCCCGACCAGGCTGCTGGACTGCAGGTCGACCCCGAACAGGCAGGCCCGGGTCAGGCGCGAATAGTCGAACTTGCAGCCGATCAGGCTGCTGCCGGTCAAGTCGATGTCCGAAAGGTCCTGATTGGAGAGATCCACGCCCTCCATGACCGCAAAGCGCTGGACCATCCGCCGACCGCCGGGCCGGCGGGCCACGAAGCGCGCATGGGCGGCCATCAGCCGGTCGGCCTCGGCCTGCCGGATCACGACGCGTTCGGTCTTCTGGGTCCTGCTCGCCAAGCCTGACGTCCTTCCGGCAGGAAGCGCCGGTGGGGCAAGCCTAGCGGCCAAGGGTTTAGATTCAGTCCATATCGCCGATCGGCATGCCGGGCGGCGTCTCGGGCTTCAGCCGCGTGTCGGCCAGCACCCGGCTGAGGGCCTCGTCGTCGCGCAGCAAGGCCGCCAGCCGCAGGTTGAGGGCCCGGTCGGCCGGGTCGGTTCCGGGCGTGGCCTTCAGCCGGGTGGCCAGATCCGCCAGCTTCAGGTCGATCTCGGCGGCGGCCTGGGGCGAGCGCCGGACGTCGCGGGCAGCGGCGGCGAGGTTGAGCACCGCGCGCCAGCGGACCCGCCGCGCGACCTCAGCGGACCGGCCCGAGGCCGGGGTGAAGACAGTGAGCAGCAGGGTGTCGACCACCTCGCCGACTCCCGGCTGGCCCGGATCGTGGCGGTGCTGCTCGACCAGCCGGGCCAGGCGCTCGGGGGCCAGCAGCGGGTCCAGGGTCACCCCGGCGGCGACATCGGCGGCGACCAGCGGATCAAATACCGGACCGCCCATGCCGGCAAAGACCTCGATGGCGTACTGGCGGTCGGTCTCGCCCGACTGGCCGGCTGACATCAGCGGGATCAGGGCCTCGGGCGTGTCCAGCTCGGCCGGCGACAGGGTCGCCATCAGGGCCAGAAGGGCCGCGCGCTGGCGGTCGGCCGCGACCGGCGGCGCGACAGCCGCCGCATCGCCCTTGACCGCATAGCTGTACTCGACGCCGGCCACCTGCTTGACCGCCGCCTCGACCTGGTAGCGATGCAGCAGATAGATCGGCACGAACTTGCGCTTCAGGGTCTCGACCGCCTCGCCGGGCTTGAGGGCCTTCAGGCCGAAGCGGTCCAGGGCCACCCGGCGCGCGGCCATCATCCGGCGCAATTCGGCGACCGAGTCCGGGCCGTCGTCCCACAGCGCGCCCCAGGGCTGGCCGGAGCCGGCCCCGCGCGAGTCGCCGTCGGTGACGTAGCGCAGCCCGGTCTGGGCCGCCTTGTCGGCCAGCACCTTGCGGCCGGCCTCGCCTGGCGGGACATCGGCATACAGCCAGTCGACCACGAAGCGGTCCCACGCCCCGATCCCGACGCCATAGGCATCCGACAGGTCGATGCGGCCGTCGGTCAGCTTCACCCGGGGGGCGGGATAGTCCATCACCGAGGCCCGGGCCTGGGTCGAACCGGCGAAATTGTGGGCAAAGCCCAGAGAGTGTCCGACCTCGTGCGCGGACAGCTGGCGCAGGCGGGCCAGCGAGACCTGGACAGGATCATTGGCCCCGCCGGTCCCGATCTGCTCGGCCCCGACCAGGCCCTCGAAGATCAGCATGTCCTGGCGTACCCGCAGGGAGCCCAGCAGGACCGAGCCCTTCAGGATCTCGCCGGTACGCGGATCCGAGACCGAATTGCCGATCGACCAGCCCCGCGTGGCCCGGTTGACCCAGTTGATCATATTGTAGCGGATATCCAGCGGATCGACGCCCTCGGGCAGGATCTCGACCCGGTAGGCGTCCTTGAACCCGGCCTTCTCAAAGGCTTCGGCCCACCAGGCTGCGCCCTCCTGCAGGGCGGTGCGGATCGGCTCGGGGGCCCCGCGGTCGACATAGAAGACGATCGGCTTCTTGACCGTCGAGACCGCCGCGGTCGGGTCGGTCTTTTCCAGGCGGAAGCGGCGGGTCCAGCGCTCGACAATGTCCTCGCCCAGCGGCGCGGCATAGTCGAGCCCGACCACGCCCCAGGTGCCGACGCGCGGATCAAAGGCGCGGGGCACAAAGCCCGGTTCGGGCAGCTTCACCAGCGAGTGCCGGACCGTCAGGCTGAACAGCTTGGGGTCGGGGGCGATGTTGCGGGTCTCGGGGCCGGGCGTGTCGGAGGCAAAGGTCTGGCGGGCCTCGAACTCGATATTCTCCGGGAAAACCTTCACCGCCGACGGATCGGCCATGGAC
>NZ_QAII01000124.1 GCF_003060965.1 Caulobacter sp. HMWF025
CGTCGGGATCTGGCTGACCAAGTCGGCTATCCAGACGCCGGAGGGCGAGTTCTCGCCCGAAGCCGCCGGCAAGGCCTTCCCCAATGGTCTCGGCCAGATCTCGCGTCCGACCGACCGGCGCGGCCTCAAGCCGGTGGCCGAGGTCGGGGCCGCCGCCGGGGCCGAGGACGGCAGCAAGGGCCGCAAGGCCGCCGAGACGGCCCGCTACACCAATGCCGCCCAGAAGTGGGCCATGGAAAAGACCCGGCTGGGCATTCCCATGCTGATGCATGACGAGGCCCTGCACGGCTATGTGGCCCGCGATGCCACCAGCTTCCCGCAGGCCATCGCCCTGGCCTCGACCTTCGATACCGAGCTGGTCGAGAAGATATTTGCCCTGGCCGCGAAGGAAATGCGGGCGCGGGGCTCGAACATCGCCCTGGCCCCGGTGGTCGACGTGGCCCGCGATCCGCGCTGGGGCCGGATCGAGGAGACCTATGGCGAGGACCCGCACCTGTGCGCCGAGATCGGCCTGGCGGCCATTCGCGGCTTCCAGGGCAAGACCCTGCCTCTGGCCCCGGACAAGGTGTTTGTCACGCTCAAGCACATGACCGGCCACGGCCAGCCCGAGAACGGCACCAATGTCGGCCCGGCCCAGATCGCCGAGCGGACCCTGCGCGAGAACTTCTTCCCGCCGTTCGAGCGGGCGGTGACCGAGCTGCCGGTGCGGTCGGTGATGCCGTCCTACAACGAGATCGACGGGGTCCCCTCGCACGCCAGTCACTGGCTGCTGACCAAGGTTCTGCGCGAGGAATGGGGCTATCAGGGCTCGGTCCAGAGTGACTATTTCGCCATCAAGGAAATGACCTCGCGCCACCAGCTGACCGACAAGCTGGACGATGTGGCCGTGATGGCCCTGCATGCCGGTGTCGATGTCGAGCTGCCCGACGGCGAGGCCTATGCCCAGCTGCCCCGGCTGGTCCGCGAGGGCCGCGTGCCCGTCGCCGAGCTGGATGCAGCCGTGGCCCGTGTCCTGCAGATGAAGTTCGAGGGCGGCTTCTTCGAAAATCCCTATACGGATGAAAAGCTGGCCGAGGCCCGCAACAACACACCCGAAGCCATCGCCCTGGCCCGCGAGGCAGCCCGCAAGGCGGTGGTGCTGCTGAAGAATGACAAGGGCGTGCTGCCGCTGAACGGCAAGGCCTTCAAGCGTATGGCCCTGCTGGGCACCCATGCCCGCGACACCCCGATCGGCGGCTATTCCGACGAGCCGCGCCATGTCGTCTCGATCCTGGAAGGGCTGACCGCCGAGGCCAGGGCGCAGGGCTTTGCTCTGGACTATGCCGAGGCCGTGCGCCTGACCAAGAGCCGCTCATGGTCGGCCGACGCCGTCGAGGCCGTGGAGCCGGAGGTCAATGCCAGGCTGATTGCCGAGGCCGTCGAGGTCGCAAAAAAGGCCGACGTCGTGGTCATGGTGCTGGGCGACAACGAGCAGACCAGCCGCGAGGCGTGGGCCGATGCGCACCTCGGTGACCGCAACAGCCTGGATCTCGTCGGACAGCAGAACGATCTGGCCAGGGCCATCTTCGATCTGGGCAAGCCGACCATCGTCTTCCTGCTGAACGGCCGGCCCCTGTCGATCAACCTGCTGGCCGAGCGCGCCGACGCCATCGTCGAGGGCTGGTACCTGGGCGAGCAGACCGGCAACGCCGCCGCCGACATCCTGTTCGGCCGGGCCAATCCGGGCGGCAAGCTGCCGGTCAGCATCGCCCGCGGCGTCGGCCAGCTGCCGGTCTTCTACAATCGCAAGCCGACCGCGCGCCGGGGCTATCTGTTCGACGAGAAGACCAGCCCGCTCTATCCGTTCGGCTTCGGGCTTTCGTATACCCGCTTCGAGATCTCGGCCCCGCGCCTGGCAAAAGCCAGCATCGGCCAGGGCGAGAGCGTCCGGGTCGAGGTCGAGGTCGCCAATACCGGCAAGGTCGCCGGCGACGAGGTGGTACAGCTCTACATCCACGACCTGGCCGCTTCGGTGACCCGTCCGCTGCTGGAGCTGAAGCACTTCAGGCGCGTCACCCTCGCCGCCGGGGCCCGGACCACGGTCAGCTTCGAGGTGACGCCGGCGGACCTGAGCCTCTGGAACCTCGACATGAAGCGGGTGGTGGAACCCGGCGCCTTCAGCATCATGGTCGGGCCCAACTCGGTGGACCTGAAGACGGCCACGCTGACGGTGGCCTAGAGCGGTCAGTCCGTGACAGGGACGTAGCCGTTCTCGCCGGCGAAGGCCGGTGACAGCAGAGAACACAAGCGCCGTCCTGCGAGGGACGGACAGGGAGTAAGAAACCATGCGTCGCCTCATCACCGGCCTGCTTGCCGCCACCGTCCTCGCCAGTCCCGCCGTCGCCCAGGACCTGCTGAACGGCCTGTTCTCGGACCATGCGGTGGTGCAGCGTGACCGTCCGCTGCCGGTGTTCGGAACCGCCAGACCGGGTGAGGCCGTCACGGTGACCTTTGCTGGCAAGACGGCCACGGCCACGGCCGGGACCGACGGGGCCTGGCGGGTCGACCTGCCTGCGACCCCGGCCGGCGGGCCCTATGACCTCAAGGTCAGCACTCCCACCGCCAGCCAGACGGTGCAGGACGTTCTGAGCGGCGATGTCTGGCTGTGCTCGGGCCAGTCGAACATGGAGCTGACCGTCGACCGGGCCAATGACGCCTGGAACCAGGTCAACAGCGGTGCCCCCAACGACACCATTCGCATGGTCACCATCGAGAAGGCGGAAGGCCGCGCGCCCAGGTCCACTTTCGGCAAGCCGCCGGTGTGGAAGCCGACCGGTCGCGAGACCGTCGGCCAGTTTTCCGCCGTCTGTCACTATTTCGCCCGCGAGCTGCAGAAGACCCGCAAGGTCCCGCTCGGCCTGGTCCACGCCTCGTGGGGCGGGTCGGGCATCGAGGCCTGGATGAGCCCTGCGGCCCTCAAGGCGGTCGGCGGCTATGATGACGCGGTCGAGACCCTGGCCCTGTCGATCAAGGATCCGGCGGTGGCGAGCCGCCGCTGGGGCGAGACGATCAAGGGCTGGTGGTCGGCCAAGAACCCCACCCTGGCGGCCGTAGCCCCGTGGACCGGCACCGGCAACTGGACGGCCGCGCCCGAGGGGCTCGGCGTCTGGGAGCGCTGGGGCGTCCCGGCCCTGACCGACTTCAACGGCGTGGTCTGGTTCAAGGCTGAGGTGCAGCTGACGGCGGTCCAGGCCAGGCAGGCCGCGAGCCTGAACCTCGGCCAGATCGATGACATGGACACCACCTATCTGAACGGGATCGGTGTCGGGGCCACCTCGGGGGCGTGGCTGGACCGGGCCTATCCGCTGGCGGCCGGCAGCCTGAAGGCCGGGCGCAACACGATCGTGGTCTCGGCCTATGACGTCTATTCCAACGGCGGGATGTACGGCGAGGCCGGCAAGCGCGCCCTGGTGCTGGCCGACGGCACCCGGCTGCCGCTGACGGCCTGGACCTACCGCATCGAACCGCGCGACGGCGGCGATCCGCCCCGCGCGCCGTGGGATACCCTGGCGGGGGTCTCGACCCTCTATAACGGCATGCTCGCTCCGATGGGGCCCTTCGCCTATTCGGGCATGGCCTGGTACCAGGGCGAGACCAATGTCGGGCGCGACAAGGCCTATCTGCCGCTGCTGAAGGCCTTCATGGCCGAGCGCCGGTCGGGCCAGTCGCCCGACATGCCGGCCCTGGTGGTGCAACTGGCCAATTACGGGGCCTTTGCCACGACGCCGGGCGGATCGGCCACGGCCGCCCTGCGTGAAGCCCAGCGCCGCGCCGTCGCCGCCGATCCACATGCGGGCCTGGCGGTGACCACCGACATCGGCGATCCCACCGACATTCACCCGGGCAACAAGCAGGATGTCGGCAAGCGTCTGGCCCTGGCCGCGCGCCGCCTCGCCGGGGAAGCGGTCACCACCGGTCCGGCTCCGGTCTCGGCCAAGCGAACCGGCGACAGCATCACGGTCAGTTTCGACCAGGTCGGCGGCGATCTGGTGGCCCGGGGTTCGGACCGGGTGATCGGCTTTTCGCTGTGTGACACGGCCGGCTGGACCTGCCGCTGGGCCGATGGCCGCATCGAGGGCAAGTCGGTCGTGGTCAGCATCCCGGCAGGCGCTCCGACCGCCAGACTGCGCTTTGCCTGGGCCGACAGCCCGACCTTCAACCTGTTCGACAGCAGCGGCCTGCCGGCCCAGCCGTTCGAACTCGAGCTGAACTGATCCGGTGCGACGCGCCATGACCAAGGGGGCGTCCATGCTGCAGGTTGCCGTACTGGGCCTGTTGCTGGCGGGCGGGCTGACGATCCCCTACGTCGCCACTGCCCAGCCTGCTGCGGTTACGGTCAGCGCCGCGCCCGGGGCCTTCCCGCTGATCCGGGGCGGCCGGCCGGCCCGGATCGAGGCCGATGTCACCGACTATCCCGGCGTCCTGCGCGCCGTGCAGGACTTGCGTGGCGATCTGGCCAGCCTGTCGGGCGGCGCGGCGAGCCGCGAGGCCCCCGTCGTCATCATCGGCACGATCGGCAAGAGCGCCGCCATCGACGCCCTGATCGCTGCCGGCAAGCTGGATGTGTCCGGGGTGCGCGGCCAGTGGGACGGCTTCGTCCAGCAGGTGGTCGAGGATCCCCGGCCGGGCCTGAAACAGGCGCTGGTCATTGCCGGGGCCGACAAGCGCGGAACGATTTACGGGGCCTACGACCTGTCCGAACGGGCCGGAGTCTCGCCGTGGAGCTGGTGGGCTGACGCGCCGGTGATCCGCAGGGCCGAGGTCTTCATCGCGCCCGGCGCCAACGTCCAGAAGCCGCGCGTCAGGTATCGCGGCATTTTCCTCAATGACGAGAACCCGGCCCTGTATGGCTGGGCCAACAAGACCTTCGGCGGGTTCAATCACGCCTTCTACGAGCGGGTCTATGAACTGACCCTGCGCCTGAAGGGCAACTATCTGTGGCCCGCGATGTGGGGCAAGGCCCTGTATGACGACGACCCGCTGAGCGCCCCCTTGGCCGACGAGATGGGCGTGATCCTCGGCACCTCGCACCACGAGGCGATGATGCGGGCCCATGTGGAGTGGGAGCGTTACGGCCAGGGCCGCTGGGACTATGCCAAGAACCCGCAGGTGCTGCGCGAGTTCTGGCGGGCCGGGGTCGAGCGCATGGGCGCGAACGAGAGCCTCGTGACCGTGGGCATGCGCGGCGACGGCGACGAGCCGATGAGCGAGGGCACGGCCACAAAGCTGCTGGAGACCATCGTCGCCGATCAGCGCAAGATCATCGGCGAGGTCACGGGCCAGGACCCGGCCAAGACCCCGCAGGTCTGGGCCCTCTACAAGGAGGTACAGGACTATTACGACGCCGGCATGCGGGTGCCCGATGACGTCACCCTGCTGTTTGCCGATGACAACTGGGGCAACATCCGCAGGCTGCCGGAGCCCGGGAAGACCCGCCCGGGTGGCTATGGCGTCTACTACCACTTCGACTATGTGGGCGGCCCCCGGAACTACAAGTGGCTGAACACCAACCAGATCGAGCGGGTCTGGGAGCAGATGAAGCTGGCCGCCGACTACGGGGCTGACCGGCTCTGGATCGTCAATGTCGGCGACCTCAAGCCCATGGAGCTGCCAACCGAGTTCTTCCTCGACTATGCCTGGAACCCGGACGCGATCCCGCTGGACAGGCTGCCGGCCTATACGAGCGACTGGGCGGCGGCGCAGTTCGGACCGGCCAGGGCCGGCGAGATCGGCGCGCTGCTGGACGGCTATACGAAGCTGAACGCCCGCCGGAAGCCCGAGCTGATCGACGGCGCGACGTTCAGCCTGGTGCATGACCGGGAGGCCGAACGGATCGAAGCCGAGTGGGCCGATCTGGAGCGCCGCGCGGACGCCGTTCGGGCCGCTCTGCCTGGGGACGCCGACGCGGCCTTCTTCCAGCTGGTCTGGTTCCCGATCAAGGCCAGCGCCAACTATAACCGGCTGCAGATCGCGGTCGGCCGCAACCGGCTCTATGCGGCCCAGGGGCGGGTGGCGGCCAATGGCCAGGCCGCCCTGGTCAAGACCCTGTTCGACCGTGACGCCGAACTGACCCGGCAGCACGACGCGATCAAGGACGGCAAGTGGGTCCACATGATGGACCAGACCCATATCGGCTACACGATCTGGCAGCAGCCCGACGCCAACATCCTGCCGGCCACCCAGTTGGTCACGCCGGCGGCGGGTGCGGTACTGGGCGTGGCAGTCGAGGGCCGCGAGGCCACTGTCGAGGCGGCGACCGACCTGCCACTGATCCACCGATACGGCACCCAGAACCGCTGGATCGACGTCTTCGCCCGGGGCGACGCGCCGCTGGCCTTCGAGGCCTCAAGCGGCGCGGCCTGGCTGCAGGTCGCGCGCGGAACGGCCGGGTCGGGCGGCGACACCCGGCTGGAGGTCTCTGTCGACTGGAGCAAGGCTCCGAAGGGCATTCATCGCGTTCCCGTGACGATCAAGGGCGCAGGCCAGGTCGTCACGGTGACGGCGGTGGTCGAAAACCCGGCCCGTCCTCCCGCCAGCGGAGCCTTTGTCGAGGCCGGAGGGGTGGTCGTCATCGAGGCGGAGCATCATGCCCGGGCCACGTCAGCGGCGGGAGTCGGCTGGAAGACCATCCCCGGTCTGGGCCGCACCCTGTCGGGCGTGACCAGCTACCCCTCGACCGCGCCGTCTAGCCTCGCGGGGCAGGGACCGTCGCTGGACTACCGGATTGACTTCGAGCGGGCCGGGGCGAGCGACCTGACCGTGTTCGTTTCACCGGGCCTGGATTTCAGGGGCGGCAAGGGCCTGACTTTCGCGGTCTCGCTCAACGACGCGCCGCCGGTGGTGGTCAACACCATCCCCGACGCCTCCGAGGCGGCCTGGAACCGGGCCGTGGCCGACAATGTCCGGCAGCTGCGAGTACCGCTGATGATCCCGTCCGCCGGGGTTCACACCGTGAAGCTCTGGCGGGTTGATCCGGGCGTGGTGTTCCAGCGGCTGGTCCTGTCACGCCAGGCGCTGCCCGAGAGCTATCTGGGCCCCGCCGAGAGCGTCCGGCGGTAGGCGCCTAGATCGCCACCCGCTTGGCGATGGCGTTGCGGCGGGCGCTGGTTTCCTGCTGGGCCTTCTGGACGGCCTCGGTCTCGGTGGCGTGCAGCAGGTGGTCGATCACCCGCTCAAGGTGGTCGCGCATGGCCTGGCGGGCGGCGTGAGGGTCGCGGGCCTTGAGCGCCTCGAACACCCGGCGGTGCTCGTTGATGCGCGGTTCCAGCCCCATGCCGCGGGCGCGGGTCAGGATGTTGCGGGCCAGGGGCGAGCGGTTGCGCCAGTCCCACAGGTTTTCGATGGTGGCCATGATCGCGCCGTTGCCCGTGGCCCGGGCAATGATCATGTGGAACTCGCGGTCGGCATCCTCGCCGGCCACTTCCTCTTCCTCATGCATCCGGACCATCAGGACTTCCAGCTGCTGAAGCTGGTCGTCGGTGATCGAGGTGGCGGCCAGGGCGGCGGCTTCACCCTCGAACAGGCGGCGGGCCTCGATGAGTTCGAAGGCCCCGACGTCGACATCGATCTCGGCCGAGGGCACGACGGGCCGGACATTGCCGGTGACATAGATGCCCAGGCCGTGACGCGCCTCGATCATGCCCAGCATTTCCAGGGCGATCATCGCTTCGCGCAAGGTGGGGCGGGAGACGCCGAACTGCTCGGCCAGCTCGCGTTCGGTCGGCAGGCGGTCACCGAGACGATACTGGCCCGCCTCAATGGCTTCGGCCACGGTGTCGGCGATGCGGCGATAGAGTTTGACGTTGTCGGCCATGGGGCGGCTTGGGGGTCTCGCAGGGGCGCAGGCGCCGTTTAGGTCACTATCACCACAAGTCTCGCCGAGATTCTCCCGCTTTGCCTCAACTTTTGCCTGAGAAGCGATTTTCGGGGCAATCGGGCTTCACCAGTCGTGCATGGCGCCGTCCTCACGGCGCGCGACCGGCAGATAGGCCCGCTTGTAGGGATGACCGGCGGCCAGGGATTCATCGATGTCCACGCCCAGGCCCGGTGCCTCGCCCGGATGCAGCATGCCGTCGGCGAAGCTGTAGGCGTGTGGGAACACCGCATCGGTCTCGGGCGTGTGGCGCATGTATTCCTGGACGCCGAAATTGGGGATCGACAGGTCAAAGTGCAGGGCGGCGGCCATGCTGACCGGCGACAGGTCGGTCGCGCCGTGGCAGCCGGTCCGGACCTGGTGCAGGTCGGCAAAACTGGCGATCTTGCGCAGGTGGGTGATCCCGCCGGCATGGACGACCGTGGCGCGGATATAGTCGATCAGCTGCTCCTGGATCAGGGTCTTGCAGTCAAAGATCGAGTTGAACACCTCGCCCACGGCCAGGGGCGTGGTGGTGTGCTGGCGGACCAGACGGAAATTGTCCTGGTTCTCGGCCGGGGTGCAGTCTTCCATCCAGAACAGCCGGTAGGGCTCGAGATCCTTGCCCAGCCGGGCGGCCTCGATCGGCGTCAGACGGTGATGCACGTCGTGCAGCAGATGCACGTCCCAGCCCAGCCGCTCGCGCGCGACGCGGAACAGCTCCGGGGCGACCCGCAGGTATTTCTCGGTCGACCACAGGGTCTCCTTTGGCAGGTCGCTGTCGGCGGGTTCGTAGAAGAACTTGTCCTTGGACACGCCATAGGTGCCCTTCACGCCCGGCACGCCGGTCTGCAGGCGGATGGCCTTGTAGCCCTGGGCGACATAGTCGGCCGCATTGGCCAGGGTCTCGTCGATGGTCTCGCCGTTGGCATGGCCATAGACCATGACACCCGAACGGCAGGCCCCGCCCAGCAGCTGATAGACGGGCAGGCCGGCCAGCTTGCCCTTGATGTCCCACAGCGCCATGTCGACGGCGGCGATCGCCGACATCGTCACCGGCCCGCGACGCCAGTAGGCCCCGCGATAGAGGTACTGCCAGATGTCCTCGATGGCATGGGCATCGCGTCCGATCAGGCAGGGAATGACGTGCTCGGTCAGATAGGCCTCAACCGCCAGTTCGCGCCCGTTGAGCGTGGCGTCGCCGATCCCGTAGGTGCCGTCTTCGGTGATGATCTTCAGGGTCACGAAGTTGCGGCCCGGGCAGCTCACGATCGTGCGGGCGGCGATGATCTTGGACATGGCGGGCTTTCGCTAGGCTGACCGGCGGGCGGCCGTACCCCTGGGGCGATCAATGTCGCGCCGGAGCCGGCTGTTCGTCAGGCTGGTTTAGCGCCCGGCGAAGGGTTGTCAACCGATTGGTCTGACCAATACTGCGGGCGCAGCCGAAGCCCGCTCGCCGGGTCAGTTCCGGGGCAGCGTGGCTCAGGCCATGGCGGAGAGGCGGGCGGGGGCGAGCGCGGTCTCGATGCCGCCGTAGAGGCTCTCCGGCGTCACCGGCTTGGTGATGAACCCGTCGGCCCCGACCGCCAGGGCCTGTCGGCGGTGGTCTGTCGAGGCGTTGGCGGTCATCATCACGATCGGTGTCGGCTGCCGGCCCTCGCGCGCCTCCCAGGCCCGGATCTCCAGCGTGGCTGACAGGCCGTCCATGACCGGCATCTGCATGTCCATCAGCACGAGGTCGAAATCGCCCTGCCGGAACAGGTCCAGGCCCTGAACGCCGTTCTCGGCCTCGTCGAGCGAAACCTGCAGGGGCTCGAGCAGAAGCTCGACCACCCGGCGGTTCACCGGATGGTCCTCGACCAGAAGGATCCGCAGGCCGCGCTCGGCCAGCTCACCATGGGCGTCATACAGGGCGACCGGCGAGGCGGACGCAGGGGTCTCGGCCAGACGCAGGGGGATCGTGAAGAAGAAGCGGCTGCCGCCCTCCGGCCGCGGCTCGGCGTCGATATGGCCGCCCATCAGGGTGATGAGGTTGCGGCAGATGGCCAGGCCCAGGCCGGTGCCGCCAAAGCGGCGGGTCACGGTGTCGTCGCCCTGGACGAAGCGTTCGAACAGTCGGGGCAGGACCTCGGGTTCCAGGCCGATCCCGGTATCCTCGACCGATACGGTCAACAGGTGGTCCGCATTGCCGGCCGGGGGTGCCTGGACCTCGACCAGGACCCGCACCGTGCCGCGATCGGTGAACTTGATGGCGTTGGAGATCAGGTTGGCGACCACCTGGCGAAGGCGCAGGGCGTCCCCCAGGAAATGGCCTTCGGTACCCGGCGCGAAGTCGACCTCGAAGGCGACCCCCTTGCCGTCGGCCTTCAGGCGCATCAGGTCGGTGCAGATCTGGATCTCGCCGTGCAGGTCGAAGGGCGCGATCTCCAGCTCCATGCGCGAGGCTTCGATCTTGGCGATGTCGAGCAGGTCGTTGAGGATCCGCTCCAGGGTCTCGCCGGAGTGGACGATGATGTCGACCATTTCGCGCTGGCGCTCGGCCATCGGCTGGCGGGACAGGGCCCTTGCCAGACTGATCACCCCGTTCAGGGGCGTGCGGATCTCGTGGCTGACATTGGCCAGGAAGGTCGACTTGGCCGCGCTGGCCCGCTCGGCCTCGGCGGCCGCCTCGGTGAGTTGCGCTTCCTGCAGCTTCAGCTGGGTGATGTCGGCGAAGGTGGTCAGGGTCTTGGCCGGAACCGGATCGTCGCCCTCAAAGATCGGCAGGGCATTGACCGTCAGCCAGCGGCGGTTGCCCTCGGGCAGGTTGACCCCGAGAATGAAGTCCAGCACCGGCTTGCCGCTCTGCAGGCACTGCATGGACGGCTGCAGCTCGGCGGGCAGGGGCGCGCCGTCGGCATCGACGATGCTCCAGCGCGGGTCCATCGAGCCGCGTCCCAGAAGCTGGTCGTGGGTCAGGCCCAGCAGGCGGGCGGCGTGGGTATTGCTCTCGACGATGACGCTGGAGCGGTCCTGCAGGACCACACCCTCGCGCATGGCGGCGATAATCGTCCGGTACTGCTGGTCGCCACGTCGCAGGGCCTCGAGGTTCTGGGCATGCGCGTCGGCGACCTGGGTGCCGACCCGGGCCTCGATCATCATCATCGCCACACGAGACAGGCGCTCCAGGCACCGCAGTTCGCGCGGCGTCCAGACCTTCGGACGGGTATCAATGGCGCAAAGGGTGCCGATCCGCAGCCCGTCGTGCGTGGTCAGGGGCGCGCCGGCATAGGCCCGGATTCCCGGATCGTCGGTGACCAGCGGGTTGGCCAGGAAGCGGGTGTCGCGGGTGGCATCCTCGACCACGAAGACGTCCGGTGACCGGATGGCGTGGTCGCAGAAGGCGATGTCGCGGGCGGTTTCCTGCACCTCAACGCCGATACGGGCCTTGAACCACTGGCGGTCTGAGTCGACGAGGGAGATCAGCGAGATCGGCGTGTTGCAGGTCTCGGAAACCTCGGCGACGAGGTCGTTGAAGCCCGTTTCCTCCAGCGTATCGACGATGTCCAGCGCCCACAGCGCCGCGAGGCGCCGCTGCTCCAGGTCGGCCGAGGTCTCAAGTATCTTCATGCCGGACCGAACGGAGTGCCTTGCTGATTCTGCGCGCAACTATGCGCCCGGAGGGCTGGGGCCTCAAACCGAATAGGGCTGGGGCCAAACGCCACAGGCCTGGAGTTCAGGCCTTGCCGACCAGCCCCGACAGGACGTCCAGATAGCCGGCGAAGGCCCGGCGGCCGGACGGGGTGATGTGGACCCGGGTCAGGGGTTTGCGGCCCTGGAAGCTCTTGAGGATTTCGACATAGCCGGCGTCCTCAAGCTTGCGCAGATGGATCGACAGATTGCCCTGGGTCGCCTCCAGCACGGCCTTCAGTTCATTGAAGTCTGCGGCCTCGGCATCGGCCAGATAGGCCATGATGCCCAGGCGCAGGCGGCCGTGGATGGCATCGTCCAGCTTGGTGACGTCGAAGGTCGCCATCGGTTCAGGCGATCTCGCGGGCGGCCTGGCGCGTCATGATCCAGCCGGGCAGGGCCATGAACAGCAGCAGGGCGATGCCGATGGTCAGGCAGTAAAGGTCCATGGAGCGGGTCATGAAGCCCAGGGCCACGGCAGAAGCCAGCCATCCGGCCGAGACGGCGGCCAGCCAGACACGTTTGCGGATCATGTAGGCCACATACCAGACCCCGCCCTGAACGGCACAGACGATGATCGGATAGAGCAGCCAGATCAGCAGACTCTGTTCGCGCCAGGCGTTGAAGGCGAAGACGATGATCACGGTCATGGTGACCAGGCCGGTGCTGCTCCAGGCGGCATTCATGGCCCGGGTGGCCACCCCCGTCTGGGGCGACTTGCGGCCCTGCATGACCACCAGCACGAGGGCGATCAGGAACAGGACGGACGGCAGGACGCTGGGGATCAGCCATCCCCACGAGGGCAGCTGGATCTGGAACGCCATCTGGGCCCAGAAGAACAGGCTCTGGAGTCCAAAGAGGGTGCCGCCGGCCAGGAACAGCCAGCCGCCCGCGGACTGGGTCTTGGGCGCGTCATTCACCAGGGCCCGAAGGAACGCCAGATCGTCCTGCGCCGAGTTCAGTTCGCCATTCATCGCATCTCTCCCGGGCCAGCCGCCCTGATCGACGTTCTAGCAGACAAGTTTGAAATGTAAACTAGTCTAGTTTGAGGGGGCTGCCCGGTGTGCGGTGCGGGTGAGGCGCGCCCCTTCAGTGGCGTCGCGCCCCGCCGGAGCGGCGTCAGGCCATGGCGTCGCAGTGGTCGCGGATGAAGGCGCGGTGGTCGGGCATGACCTCGGCGGAGCGGGCGATCACCGTCCGGATGTCGGCCATGCGGGCCCGCAGTTCCTCGACGGGCATCACGTCGACCATGGGGTCGTAGCCCCTGGGTCGCAGGCCCTGACCGACCATGACCGAGAACCAGGAGGTGTCGTTGAACAGCTCCTCGTTCTCGCGGAAGATCCGTCCGTAGCTTTCGAACAGGGCGATCTTGTCGGCCAGATAGTCCGGGATCGCCATCTCGCGCAGATAGTCCCAGTAGGGCGTGTCGTTCCGCGACGTGGCCTTGAAGTGCAGGATCAGGAAGTCGCGGATCTTCTCGTACTCGAAAGCCATCACCCGGTTGTAGCGATCGATGTCGGGCTGACGGAAGTCGCGGTCGGGCAGCATGGCCAGCAGGCGCGAAATGCCGACCTGGATCAGGTGGATCGACTGGCTCTCCAGCGGCTCCATGAAGCCGGCCGCCAGGCCGATGGCGACGACGTTGCGGTTCCAGCTCTTCTTTCGGCGTCCGGCCTTGAAGCGGATGTGGTTCGGCTCGGCCAGGGGCTCGCCGTCGAGGTGCGACAGCAGGTAGGCCGCGGCCTCGTCCTGACTGATATGGGCGCTGGAATAGGCATAGCCGTTGCCGATGCGGTGCTGCAGCGGGATCCGCCACTGCCAGCCGGCCGGCCGGGCGGTGGCCCGGGTGACCGGTGAGAACGACCCGCCGCTGGCGCAGGGCACCGCGACCGCACGGTCATTCAGCAGCCAGTTGGACCAGTCCTCGAAACCGCTGTGGAGGGTCTCCTCGATCAAAAGGCCGCGGAAGCCCGAGCAGTCGATGAAGAGGTCGCCCTCCACAGCCTCGCCGCTCTCCAGGATGACCGAGGTCACATGACCGTTCAGGCCGTCCTGCTGCACCGAGGTGATCCGGCCTTCCCGGCGCCGCACCCCCCGCGCCTCGGCATAGTCGCGCAGGAAGCGGGCATAGAGGCCCGCGTCGAAATGGAAGGCATAGGCGATCGCGCCGAGCGGGGAATTGGCCTGGCCGTTGGGCCGCATGAACCGGTCCTGCCGCGCGCCGACGGCCTGGAGCGAATAGGCCCCCAGGTCGTCGTCTTCACCCATCGCATGCAGCTTCAGCCAGTAGGCGTGGAAGGACACCGCCTCCATGTCCAGGCCGTAGGGGCCGAAGGGGTGGTGGTAGCTGTGGCCGATCCGCTCCCAGTCGCGAAACTCGATGGCCAGCTTGAAGGTGGCCTTGGTGCGGCGGACGAACTCGTTCTCGTCCAGTCCCAGCATGCGATTGAAGATGTTGATCTGCGGGATGGTCGACTCGCCGACCCCGACCGTGCCGATGGCGTCGCTCTCGACCAGGGTCACCCGGGTCTGGCCGTCTTTGGTCAGGAACCGGCCGAGGGCGGCGGCGGTCATCCATCCGGCAGTGCCGCCGCCGACGATGACGATGGACCTGAGGCGATTGTCGATGTTCATCAGGGCACTCTAGGCAGAAGCGGCGCAGTAACGCGCGATGAAGGCTTGGTGGCTGGGCAGGGCCTCGGCGGTCTGGCGCACCAGGGCGGCCAGACGCTGCATCTGGTCCTGGACCAGCTGGGCGTCGAGGCTGTCGACGAGCGGGTCGTAGCCGCGCGGCCGGATGTTCTGGCCCAGCATCACGGCCACCCAGCTGGGTTCGGCGAACAGGTCATAGTCCGACTGGAACAGGCGGCCGCGCGCGGCGAACAGGTCGATCTTGCGCTGCAGGCTCTCGGGGATGGCCATCTCGCGGGCCTGCTGCCAGTAGGGCTCGTCGCGCTCATTGGCCTTGAAATGCAGGATGATGAAGTCGCGGATCAGCTCGGTCTGCAGGATGGTCAGGCGGTTGTATTCGGCGGTCTCGACCGGATCGAATCCCCGGTCAGGGAACAGGGCCAGCAGTTTGGTGATGCCGGACTGGATCATGTGGATGCTGGTGCTCTCCAGCGGCTCGAGGAAGCCGGAGGCCAGGCCGATGGCCACGCAGTTCTTCACCCACATCTCCCGCCGCCGTCCGGCCTGGAACCGGATGAAGTTGGGCTCGCCCCTGGGCGGTCCGTCGAGCGTGGCGCGCAGGCGGGCCACGGCCGCGTCATCGCTCAGATGGGCCGAGGCATAGACATAGCCGTTGCCGGTGCGGTGCTGCAGCGGGATCCGCCAGCGCCATCCGGCGGTGTCGGCCGTGGCGCGGGTATAGGGCGTCAGGCCGTCGCCGGCCGTCTCGCACGGCATGGCGACCGCACGGTCATTGGGCAGCCAGTGGCTCCAGTCCTCATAGGGCGTGTCGAGGGCCTGATGGATCAGCAGGCCCCGGAAGCCCGAACAGTCGATGAAGAGGTCGGCCTCCAGCTCGCGCCCGTCGTCGAGCGTAACCGAGCGGATGAACCCGTCCTCGCCGCGCAGGCCGACATCCACCACCCGGCCCTCCAGCCTCTGCACCCCGCGCGCTTCGGCGAAGCTGCGCAGGAAGCGGGCATAGAGCCCGGCATCGAAATGGAAGGCGTATTTCAGGCTGGAGAGGACCTGGCCGGGGTCCTTGCTGGGCAGCATGAAGCGACCCAGCTTCGCTGCGGTGGCCGACAGGTTGAAGTCGTCGAGCGGTTGGGTCGAGCCCAGGCTCTGGGCCTTCAGCCACAGCTGGTGGAACTTGATCGCCTCGATATCGAGACCGAAACTGCCGAACGGATGCAGGTAGCGCGAGCCGGGCCGGGTCCAGTCGACGAACTCGATGGCCAGCTTGAAGCTGGCCTGCGTCGCCTTCATGAACGCGGCCTCGTCGATGCCGAGCAACTGGTTGAAAGTGGTGATCGGCGGGATGGTCGCCTCGCCGACCCCGACCGTGGCGATGGCGTCGCTCTCGACCAGAGTTACCTGCACGGACTTCAGGACCTTGCCCAGGGCGGCGGCCGTCATCCAGCCGGCCGTGCCGCCGCCGACGATCAGGACCTTGCGGATCGGGTTCAGGGTCATGGGGCCAGACCCGCCAAAGCCGCTGCATGGGTCGGCAGACTCTCTGCCGTCTGGCGGAAGATCAGGCGCATGCGCTCGAGCATGGCACGGGTCTTTTCCAGCGGCATCCGGTCCGCGAGCGGATCGTAGCGCCGGGGCAGCAGGCCGTGGCCGATCAGGGTGGCGATCCAGTGCGGCTCGAGGAAGGTCTCCTCGTCATACATCACGACTCGGCCACGGCTTTCGAACTGGGCGAGCCGATAGGCGAGGGGCTCGGGAACCGGTCCGTTGCGGCCAAGCGCCCAGAGGGCTCCATCGGTCCGCTGGCCGAGCCGGTAGTGGGTGATGGCCAGGTCGCGGACCCGCAGCAGGGTCTCCTCGCCGAGGCGGTTGTACTCCGCCGCCGCCACGGCGGCGTCGCCGGGGCGGGGGAACAGGGCGATCAGCCGGGTGACGCCGCTCTGCACCAGGTGCAGGTCGGCGGCGTCCATGGCCTCGACCACTCCGGCCGAAGTGCCGATGGCGACACAGTTGCCGGCCATGGACCGCGTCCGTCGCCCGTTGCGGAGGGGCGTGACCTCCGGGTCCGACAGACCGTGTTTCGGCAGGCCGGTGCGGGCCGCCTTCAGCGCGGTCTCGTCGTCGGTGAGGTCTTGGCGATAGGTGAGACCGCTTTCCACCCCGTCGCGGAGCGGGATGCGCCAGCGCCAGCCCTCGGCCGCCGCCTCGATCTCGGTCAGGGCCGGGGCATCGCGGCGAACCTCGGCCCGGAGCCTCAGGCTGCGGTTGGCCGGCAGCAGGGACGACCAGTCCTCGAAGGGCTCGGATCCGATCAGCCGGGCTTCGGCCCCCGTGCAGTCTACGAACAGGTCGGCCTCGATGCGCTCGCCGCCGGCCAGGATCACGGCCGCGATGTCGCCGGTCTCACGCCGCAGGACCTCGCCGACGGCCCCGTGCGACACCGCCACGCCCCGACGCGTGGCCAGGTCGCGCAGGACCGCCACATAGGCTCCGGCGTCCATGTGCAGGCCATAGGCCAGGGTGGCGAGCGGGGATCGCGGATCGCTGGCGGGCGGGCTGAAACGGCCCGAGCGGGCCATGACGGCGGCAAGATTGAAATCGTCCAGGGGCGGAGCGCCGCCCGCCTGCTGCAGGCGCGTCCAGTAGTGGTGAAAGCCGACCCCCTCGAGACTGGCCCCCAGCTCTCCGAAGGCGTTGCAGAAGCTGGTTCCCGGCGTCCATCCGCTGAAGCGCGTGCCCAGCTTGAAGGTGGCCTGCGTCGCGGCCATCAGCGCGGCTTCATCCAGGCCCAGCAGGGCATGGAAGCTGCGCAGCGACGGCAGGGTCGAGAGCGCGCCCCGGGGGCCCGGGCCGGTCTCCACCAGCCGCAGGCTGGCCCGGCCCCCGGTGGCCCGGGCCAGGCCGGCCGCCGTCATCCAGCCCTCCACGCCGCCGCCGATGATGGCCACCCGGCCGAGGGGCAGGGCGGTCATGCCGCCCCCCGGGCATCGCAGAAGCGGGCGATGTAGGCCTCGTGGGACGGCATGGCCTGGGCGGTGCGCGCCACGGCGGCCTGCAGTTCGCCCAGCAGACGGGCCGAGTCCTTCGGATCGATCGCGTCGGTCATCGGATCATAGCCCTGCGGCATGATGTTCTGACCCAGATAGACGGCCAGCCAGGACGGCTCGAGGAAGAAGCCGTCGCGATACTTCACGACCATGCCGCGTTCCCGGAACAGCGCCATCTTGTAGCTCAGGCTGTCGGGGATCGGGGCGGCGGCCTTGTCGCGCCAGAACGGCGAGTCGTCGCGCTGGGTGGCGTGATAGTGCAGGACCAGGAAGTCGCGGATCCGCTCGAACTCCAGGTCCATGACCCGGTTGTATTCGTCCTGGTCGGCCTGGGCGCAGCTCTGGTCGGGGAACATCTCCAGCAGGGTGGTGATCGCCACCTGGATGAGGTGGATGCTGGTGCTCTCAAGCGGCTCGAGGAAGCCCGAGGCCAGGCCGATGGCCACGCAGTTGCGGTTCCACTGCCTGCGGCGTCGCCCGGTTGTGAACCGCAGGAAGCGGGGATCGGCCTGGGGCCGGCCGTCCAGTTTTTCGAGCAGGACCTTTGCGGCCTCGTCGTCGCTGATATAGCCGCTGCAATAGACATAGCCGTTACCGACCCGGTGCTGCAGCGGGATGCGCCAGCGCCAGCCGGCCTCGTCGGAGGTCGCTCGGGTATAGGGTCCGGGCGGCTCGACGGCCTCGCACGGCACGGCCGCAGCGCGGTCGCAGGGCAGCCAGCGGGTCCAGTCCTCATAGCCCGTCTTCAGGGCCTGCTCGATCAGAAGTCCCCGGAAGCCGGAGCAGTCGATGAAGAGATCGCCCTCGATCCGCTCACCGCTTTCCAGCACGACGGCCTCGATGAACCCGTCCTCGCCGCGCAGGGTGACGTCCCGGATCCGGCCTTCGGTCCGGACCACGCCACGGGCCTCGGCATAGGTGCGCAGATAGGCGGCGTAGAGGCCGGCATCGAACTGGTAGGCGTAGGCGAAGGTCGAGGCCAGGGCGCGGGGATCGGGCGAGGGGGGCGCGAACCTGCCGGTCCGGGCCGCGATGATCGGCAGGCTGTAGGCCTCGAGGTCGGCGGCTTCACCCCGCTGTCGGGCGCGCAGCCAGTGATGGTGGAAAGCAACCCCGCCGATCGGCTGGCCGAACCCGCCGAAGGGGTGGATGTAGCTGTCGCCCTTGCGGCCCCAGTCGCGAAACTCGATGCCCAGCTTGAAGGTGGCCTGGGTCCTGCGCATGAAGTCCGCCTCGTCGAGGCCGAGCCGGGCATTGAAATGCCGGATATGGGGCACGGTGGCCTCACCGACCCCGACCGTTCCGATCTCGGCCGATTCGACCAGGGCAATGGATACACCCGAGTCGCCGAGGACCGCCGCCAGCCCCGCAGCCGTCATCCAGCCGGCGGTTCCCCCGCCGACGATGACGATCTTTCCGATCCGGGCTTTTCCGTCGTCGTCCCTGGCCACGTTTCCTACTCTCCCCCGTTCGTTCCCGGCTGTCTCTACACGGACAGGCTTTTCGAGCGAAATTGCGCAATTGCAGCGTTGTTATCTGTCCAAATCATCAGACCACAATGCGGGTTGTGAAGATGATTGTCAGACCAATGTGAACGCTCCCACGCTCCAATTGTACTATTTATCAGCGTTTTTTGGTCGTTTTTATCCGATAATTCGCCCGAATTGCCGCCTGTCCTTCCATCGCTACGTGACCGCCGTCGTGAAGGCAACGCTTGACGCGGGATCGATCCTCCATATGATCTGACCAATAATGGTCACGGTAACATGGCCAATGGTAGCGCTACCTACGCTGCTAAACTAGGGGAGGTGAATTCTATGGACTCAGTTCGTGGCCTGCGCGTCGAGCGCGGACGCTATTCCTTCATGTCTGGCCTGAAGCACGGGGCATCGGTCGTGGCCCTCGGCGCGGCGATGTTTGCCGTCCCGGCCTATGCCCAGACCCCCGCCAAGGCGGATGACAGCCAGATCGTTGACGAGGTCATCGTCACCAGCATCAAGCAGAGCCTCAAGAGCAGCCAGGCGCTGAAGCAGTCGTCGGAGATCATCGGCGACTCGATCACCGCCGAAGACATCGGCGCCCTGCCGGACCGTTCGGTGACCGAAGCCCTGCAGCGCGTGCCGGGCGTGTCGATCAACCGCTTCGCCGCCGGCGTCGATCCGGACCACTTCTCGGTCGAAGGTTCGGGCGTCGTGGTGCGCGGCCTGAACTTCGTGCGGTCCGAGCTGAACGGCCGCGACACCTTCTCGGCCAACAACGGCCGGATCCTGTCGTTTGCTGACGTCCCCTCGGAACTGATGGGCGGCGTTGACGTGTTCAAGAGCCCGTCGGCCGACATGATCGAAGGCGGCATTTCGGGCACTGTGAACCTGCGTACCCGCCTGCCGTTTGACACCAACAAGCGCATCCTGTCGCTCTCGGCCGAGGCCAGCTATGGCGACATGGTCAAGTCGTGGAAGCCGACCTATTCATTCCTGTACAGCGACCGCTTCGACACCAGCATCGGTGAGATCGGCCTGCTGGCCAGCTTCGTCAATTCCGAGCTCTCGACCCGCAGCGACGCCATCCAGGTCTCGAACTTCGGCTGCCGCACCAATCTTGGTGTGAGCACCGGCGACTGCGGCAACGGCACCAAGGGGGTCTGGTTCCCGCGCGGTGCGGCCTTCCGCTCCACCAACACCGAACGCGAGCGCCAGGGCACTGCGGCCGCGGTCCAGTGGAAGAGCAATGACGGCACCATGCAGGCCGCCTTCCAGTACCTGCGGTCGGAATCCAGCCAGTCCTGGACCGAGCATGCGATGGAAATCGCGACCGACAACGTCGCCAGCAACGGCGACTCGCGCGCCGCCGCCGGGACGACGTTCAGCTATGACGGCGACGGTGTCTTCACCAACGGCGTCATCACCGGCACCACCGGCTGGCGTTCGGACCAGTTCTCCGACCCGCGCACGCCGATCAACGGCCTGCAGTCGAACAACATCCGTCGTGACGTCGAGCAGACCTATCTGACCAGCGACTACGGCTTCAACTTCAAGTGGACGCCGAACGACAACTGGGGCTTCCAGTTCGATGCCCAGCATGTCGACTCCAAGGTCGACAATGTTGACGTCGGGATCTGGGCTTCAACCTTCCAGAACGCCGCCATCACCTTGAACGGCAGCGACCTGCCGACCGTTCTGTTCACCCTGCCGGGCAATGGCCTGTCGCCGACGCCCTGCGCGACCTTCAACAACAACTGCCCGTCCTATGCCCAGGGTACGCACAACACCCTCAGCGACCCGTACAACAGCTTCTGGCGCTCGGCGATGGACCACATCGAGCAGTCGGAAGGCACCGAGGACTCGCTGAAGGTCGACGTCGAATACAAGTTCAACGACGACACCTGGTTCGACTCCGTGAAGGCCGGCGTGCGCTGGTCCGAGCGTGACCAGACCACGCGCTTCTCGTCCTATAACTGGGGCGTGCTGAGCGAGATCTGGGGCAATAACGGTCCGGTCTGGCTGGACGACAAGGTCGACGGCATCGTCGGGGGCAACCTCGGCAGCAGCACCGCCGCCCAGGCCGAGCAGTGGGCCTTCGACAACTTCATGCGGGGCAAGACGCCGCTGCCGACCGGGATGGACCCGCGTCTGTTCTATGCCGGCAACGCCGCCAAGGACTATGCGACGCTGTCGGCCTTTGCGCTGAACGTCGGCGACGAATGGCAGGCCCGCAACGGCGCCAATGGCTGTCCGCAGCACTGGGTGCCGCTGGCCATGCGCTGTAATACGGTGGCCGGCACGCCGTTCCTCCCGCAGGAAATCAACCCGGTCAACGAGGTCAACAAGGCCGCCTATCTGATGACGCGCTTCAAGGGCGACATCGGTGCGGCCCGCGTCAGCGGCAATGTCGGCCTGCGCTATACCGAGACGACCCGCGAGGCCGAAGGCTTCCTGGCCTTCCCGAACACCAACTTCACGACAGACGCCCAGTGCGCCATCGTACCGGTGGGCCAGTCGCCGACCCCGTTCTGCCAGCTGGCACCGTCGGTGCGGGCTGCGGCGCGGGCCTGGGCCAACGGCGCGGTGACCCCGACGACGGCCAATGCCGACTTCAAGCACTGGCTGCCCAGCCTGAACGTCAAGGTCGTCATGCCCGGTGGCCTGCAGTACCGCTTCGGCGCGTCGAAGACCCTGGCTCCGCCGGATATCGGCCTGACCCGCAACTACTATAACCTGACGCTGAACACGAACGCCGACGGCATCACCAACGGCCAGCCCAGCGGCAACGTCACGGTCGGCAATCCCTATCTGAAGCCCACCCAGTCGACCAACCTGGACGCTTCGGTGGAATGGTATTTCGCCTCGGTCGGCTCGCTGACCTTCGCGACCTTCTACAAGGAACTGACCGACGTCGCGACCAACACGACCCGGCGCGTGCCGTTCACCAACAACGGCGCGACCTTCGATGTCGTGACCACCACGCCGGGCAACTCCGACAAGAAGGCCAAGGTCAAGGGCTTCGAAATCGGCTACCAGCAGTTCTACGACTTCCTGCCCAAGCCGCTGGACGGCTTCGGCATCAATGCCAACTACAGCTACATCGTCAGCAACGGCGTGCCGCAAAGCACCCTGTCGGCGACCGATCCCGACGTGGCCGCCGGCCGTGTTGCGACGGTCGACACCAGCAAGCTGCCGCTGCAGGGTCTGTCCAAGCACAATGCCAACTTTGCGGCCATCTATGAGAAGGGCCCGATCTCGGCCCGTCTGGCCTACAACTGGCGCTCGGACTTCCTGCTGACCGTCCGCGACGTGATCGTGCCCTATGCCCCGATCATGAACGAGGCCACCGGCCAGCTGGACGGCTCGTTCTTCTACACCGTCAATCCGAAGGTGAAGATCGGCGTCCAGGGCGTGAACCTGCTGAACGAAACCACCAAGACGACCCAGGTCCTCAACAGCAGCCTGCTGAAGACCGGCCGCTCCTGGTTCATGAACGACCGCCGCTACACCTTCGTGGTGCGCGCGAGCTTCTAGGTTCGGATGGTCTGCACCGGGTCGGGCCTCCCGCGCCCCGGTGCAGACAGCCGAAAAGCGGACCTTTCCCTCCAGGAGGCCCGCAATAATGTGACGCGTCCCCCTCCGCGCATCGCCCCAACGGTGCGCGGAAACTTTTTTCGCCTGCAGACGGTGACCGCTATGACCAATTCCCTGATTTCGCGTCGTGGGGCCCTGGGCCTGGGAGCGGCTTCGGCGGCCCTGGCCGCAGCGCCGGTCTTCGCCGCCGAAGCGCCTGCCTCGCCGTCCCTGGCCAAACTGGCGCGCGAGAAGGGTCTGTGGTTCGGCAGCGCCGTAGGGGCCGGACCGCCGGGTGCGATCACCGGCTCGTTCGAGGATCCCCGCTACCGCGCCCTGCTGGCGCAGGAGTGCGGCGTGCTGGTCCCCGAGAACGAGCTGAAGTGGTATGTGATCCGGGCGGCCGGACCCCAGGTGTTTGACTTCTCGCGGGCCGATCGCATTGCCGCCTTCGCCAAGGCCAACGGCCAGGCCCTGCGCGGCCACACCCTGCTGTGGCATCATCCGCAGTGGTTCCCGGGCTGGATCAAGACCCACGACTTCGGGCCCCAGCCCAAGGCCGCCGCCGAGGCCATGCTGGTCGAGCACATCAACCGGCTCTGCCAGCACTATCCGCAGATGATCTCGTGGGACGTGGTCAACGAGACGGTCGATCCGGCGGACGGCGCGATCCGCAAGACGGTCTTTTCCGACATTCTGGGCCAGCACGAGACCCTCGACCTGGCCTTCCACACGGCCCGGGCCGCAGCGCCCAGGGCCCGCCTTGTCTATAACGACTATATGAGCTGGGAAGTCGGCAACGAGAAGCACCGCTATGGCGTGCTCAAGCTGCTGGAAGGCTTCCGCAAGCGCGGAACGCCCGTCGATGCCCTGGGTGTCCAGAGCCATATCGGGGCCGAGAACGCCGACACCTTCACCGGTTTTGGCCGGCCGCAGGAAAAGGAATGGCGGGCCTTCATCGATGAGGCGACCGGCATGGGCTATGACCTGCTGATCACCGAGTTCGACGTGCACGACAAGGGCCTGCCGCTCGACTTCGCGGCCCGCGACGCGGCCGTGGCTGCCTATGGCAAGGCCTATCTCGACCTGATGCTGTCCTACCGCCAGACCAAGGAGGTTCTGGCCTGGGGCATGGTCGACAAGTACTCCTGGCTGCAGGACCAGTGGCTGCGCGAAGACAAGAAGCCCAAACGCCCGACCCTCTATGACGACGCCTGTCAGCCCAAGCTCCTGCGCGAGGCGGCGGCGGCGGCGTTCAGGGCCGCGCCCTCACGGTAATTGCCGCAGCGTGCCACCTCCCCGTTGCAGGAGGGGGCGAGATCAGGCTTCCCGCCCATGCGGAGCGGAGGAGGGCGCGTTGCGGCCAAGACGAATTCGTGGAGTAAGCCGATGATCCACCCGACCCTGACCGCGCTCGCCCTGGCCCTCTCGGCCAGCCTGGCGACCGCCGCGCCCGCGCCGAACACGGCCACCTTCACGAAGTTCAGCTATGCCGGTGCCGATCCCGTCGACGCCCGGTTCACGGCCGCGCCGGACCAGTACCGCAACCCCATCCTCAACGGCTTCTATCCCGATCCCAGCGTCACGCGGGTGGGCGACGACTACTATCTGGTCAATTCGACCTTTGCCTACTTCCCCGGCATCCCGGTCTGGCATTCCACCGACCTTGTCCACTGGGAGCAGATCGGCAACGCCATCGACCGCCCCGGCATGCTGGATTTCAAGCGCCTGGGCGTCTCGCGCGCCGTGTTCGCCCCGACCATCGAAGAGCACGAGGGGACGTTCTACATCCTCAACACCTGCGTCGACTGCCAGGGCAATTTCCTGATTACGGCCAGGGACCCCAGGGGCCCGTGGTCGGATCCGGTTTGGCTGCCCACCGTGGGTGGCATCGACGCCTCGATCTTTTTCGACGACGACGGCCGGGCCTGGATCCTCAACAATGATGAGCCGCCCGGCCGGCCGGAGTACCAGGGCCATCGGGCCATCTGGATCCAGGAATATGATCCCAAGGCCCGGACGATCATCGGCCCGCGCACCCTGCTGCTGGACAAGGGCGTCGATCCCTCGACCAAGCCGATCTGGCCCGAGGGGCCGCACATCCTCAAAAAGGACGGCTGGTACTATCTGACCGCTGCCGAGGGCGGTACGGCCGAGGGGCACAGCCAGGTCGTGCTGCGGTCCAGGACCGTGCTGGGGCCTTATGTTCCGTACGGCGACAATCCGATCCTGACCCAGCGCGGTCTGCCCAGGGACCGTCCACTGCCGATCACCTCGGCGGGTCACGCCGACCTTGTCGACACGCCGGACGGCCAGTGGTGGGCCACCTTCCTGGCCGTGCGGCCCTATGGCGATGATCTCTACAATACCGGTCGCGAAACCTTCCTGCTGCCGGTCGAGTGGAAAGACGGCTGGCCGGTGATCCTGCCGAACGGCCAGACCATCCCCTATCTGGCCCCGGCACCCAGGCTGCCGGCGCCCAGGGTCATGCCGCCGCCGACCGCCGGAGCCTTCACGGCGGTGGAGACGTTCACGGGTCCTGACCTGCCGCTCAATTGGATGACCCTGCGCATCCCTGCCGAGCGCTGGTGGAGTGTCGGCCACGGTGCCCTGACCCTGAAAGCCCGCCCCGATAAGCTGACCCAGCAGCCCTCGTTCTGGGGCCGCCGCCAGCAGCACACCAACGCCACCGCCCAGGTGACCGTCGACTTCACGCCCGGGGCAGACGGCGATCGCGCGGGCCTGACGGCCCTGCAGAGCGACGAGGTCTTCTATTTCGCCGGCGTCGTCGGCAAGGGCGGCCAGCGGGTAGTGCGGCTGGAGCGCCGGGCCGGGGCGAATGATCCGGTCGACGGTGTCGTGGTGGCCGAGGTCCCGCTGCCGGCGAGCGGCCCGGTGGATCTGAAGATCACCGCCCGCACCGGGCAGTACGACTTCGCCTATGCCCTAAAGCCGGGGGCCTGGACGGTTCTGAAAGCCGGGGCGGATGGGGAGATGCTGTCGACCAGGAAGGCCGGAGGCTTTGTCGGGGTGATGTTCGGCGTCTATGCCAACGGCAGGTGAGACCCCCTCCCCATCAAGGGGGAAGGGAGATCAATACCGATAGAGCTTCACCCGCTGGACCTGAAAGCGACCGGGTTCCAGCCGGACGTGGCGCCCCTGATGGGTCTCGTCGCCGTTCAGCCAGCGGCCTTCGATCCAGCGCTCGCCGTCGAACCGGCCCTCGGTGACCTTCTCGAGGCCCACGCCCTCGCCGAAGGTCAGGGTGACACCGGACCCGGCCACCAGGAACTCGTCCGGCGACAGCCGGATCAGCAGGCCGCCGTGCGCCGCGTAGGTCTGTTTGTCCCTGGGGGTCCAGGGATCGACGAAGCTGACCTTTACGGTCCAGTCGCCAAGTGTCAGGGTCTGGGGAGACTCGTCGACCTTGCCGTCGAAGCTGACCGGCGGGCGGAAGCCGCGCATCGTACCCCGGCCCTGATGGGCCAGGAGGGTCGGTGTCAGCTGGCGCAGCAGCCCATAGGCCCCGGCCAGCGGATTGCGCGCCGGGTCCTCGACATTTTCGATGGAGAACGGCGAGAAGCCGATCGCGTCATGCTGGCCGAAGGCCCAGAAGGCGTTGGCCGGGGCCTCGACCTTGCCCGCCCGATCGGCCTCGGGGATGAACAGCGGATTGCCCGGCCGGTCGTACTGCGCGGCCCAGTGGGTGAAGTCGGGATAGTAGATGTCGGGGGCCTGGAACACTGACGGCGCTGCGGTCTTCCAGATCTCATAGAGGTGGGGCAGGGGCCCGGCGCTGGGATAGCCGCCCGGCGCGACGCCCGGCTTGTTGAGCGCGGCATTGACATACATCGGCAGCGGATAGGCCTTCCGGCCGGCCGAGGCGACGGTCTCGACAAAGCGCCCGAAGGCCCAGGCCTGCCAGAGCTCGTCGGTGGCGTCGCCCTTGCCGAACACCTGCTCCCAGGAGCCCGGGCCGGTCTTGCCGAGGGCCTTGAGCACGGCCGCAGGGACCGGCTTGCGGAACTCGGCCTCGGCGACGGGGCTGTGATCGCGGGCCGATGGCAGCATGCCGATCTCGTTCTCGACCTGGACCATCAGCACCGTGCGCTGCACGCCGTCGACGGCCTTCAGGTGGCCCATCAGGGCGGCGAAGGCCCGGGCATCGGCGGCCATGGTGGCCGGGGCGACGGGCGAGAGGATCTCCTGCACCCGGCCTTCGGCCGACCGGGCCAGCGGAAGCCGCGTGCCGTCACGCTTCACCCAGGCGGGGACATAGGTCGACATGCTGTTCTTCCAGCTGCCGAACCACAGCAGAACCAGCCGCATGTCGTGGGCGCGGGCCTGCTGGATCACCCCGTCGATCACCGTGAAGTCGAACTGGCCCTCGACCGGCTCGATCTGGTCCCATTCAACCGGGGCCAGCACGGTATTGAGGCCGAGCGCCTTCAGGGTCGGCCACTGCCGGTCGAGATAGGGCAGGCTGGAGGCGGTGGAATTGCCCAGCTCGCCGCCCAGGATCAGGAAGGGTTTGCCGTCGACCTGCAGCTGGGTCGCATCGCCCTGGCGGGTCAGGCGCGGAATCTCTTCGCTCCGCGCCGGGGTGAGCAGCAGGGCGGACAGCGCCAGGGCGCCGAGGGTCATTGTCGCGATACGCATCATTGGTCAGATGACATCATGATGCTGGTAAGATCAATATCAATGATAGCGGTCCCATCGGCTCTCCATCCTGCGCGGACATGGAGAGCCGATGGCGCTCATGGGCTCTAGCCGGCCGGGCGGGCCGCTGTCGTCGGAGGGCGTGCCGGGAAGGTGAAGAACACCTTGCGGAAGCTGAGCCGGACCGTCCGTCCGCGCGGGTCAAGATAGTCTTCCTGATAGGTGATCGGGGTCGAGCCGTCAGCGGCCCGAACCTTCTGTTTGGCGTCGAACAGGTTGTCGATCGAGGCGCTGACCCGGGCCCCGCGCCAGAAGGGGTTGGCCCGAAGGGCCGGCTGCAGGCCCAGATCCGCAAACAGGCGAAGATTGACGGTCGTGAGGCCCGAATAGGTCAGGTCCTGCGAGCCGCTGGCGCCGCTGCCGCGCACCGAGGTGCCTTCCTGCCAGCGCGCGTTCAGCGCAGTGCCCAGGCCGTTGCGCGAGAAGTTGGCCTGCAGGTCGACCTGATTCTTGGCGGTGCCGCCGCTCGAGCCGACGGCCGCGCCGTCCAGCAGGTCCAGCTTGGCCAAGCCCGGCCGGATGGTGATTTCGTCGCGGAACTTGACCGTGTGGTAGAGCCCGATCTGCAGGACGGTGCCGCCGGGCGGCCCTCCGAAACCCCGACCGCCGAACCCGCCGGGCGGGCCGCCGAAGCCGCCGCCCGGGAAGCCGCCGCCGCCAAAGCCCTGGCCACCCGGGGGCGCTTCGGGCGGTGGCATGCCCGGAATGGCCGAGGCGGCGCTCTGGCCGGGCTGGCCGACCTGGTCCGGGCGTGAGGCCTGGCCGCCGGCCGGTGCCGTCGCGCCCTGGCCGGCCTGGGACGGGCGGCCCTGACCCTGACCCGCGGCTGCGGGCGGGGCGAAGGACTTGCGGAAGGTAAAGCCCGTCCGCAGTTCCTCGGTGTCGCGCCGGTCAAAATTGACGGGGCGGCTGTCGACCTGGATCAGGTTACCACCGGCGTCGCGGATGAAGCGGTCGGGGAAGGCGGCCTCGATCTGGCTGGTCCCGGTCGGGAAGCTCGAGATCAGGTCGCTGGTCCGCGAGTCGATATAGTTCGACGACAGGGTCCAGTCGTTGTTCGGCTTGAGGTTCAGGCCCAGCTTGAAGACCCGGCCTTCCTGTTCCTTGAGGGCCGCATTGCCGCCGCTCAGCTGCGAGACGACGGCGGCGGTCCCGCGCTTGAAGTCATAGACCTGGACGCCGGGGGTAAGCTGCTCGGGATCGCCGATCTGCGACAGGGTGGGGGCGCCCTCGTCACGGCTGACCGAGGCGATCAGCCGGATCTTGCTGTTGGGACCCCAGTTCAGGCCGTAGCCGAGGCTGGTCAGGCTGCCGAAGTCGGACAGCTGCTCACTGGAGAGGTTGAAGTTCGCCGACAGGTCGCCGAGGAACGGCAGGACATCATTGCGGACGCTGGTCAGCGGCACGTCGAGGTTCAGGCGCAGCTTGCCGGAGTCGCGCGACAGGCTGGCCGACCGGGCCACGCCGGCCCGCTGGGAGTCGCTGTCCAGCTTCAGGGTTTCCAGCTCGCCGGTCACCGTGGTCGAGACCCCGCCGGCCGGAATGCGCAGCAGGGTGCCGTTGAGGTCCAACTGGGTGTCGGCCGAGGTGGTCACCGACTTGGAGCGGTCGCGATAGCCGAGGCCGGAGATCAGGCGCTCGGTCGTGCTGTCCGAGGTGGCCTGTTCGGCATTGGCCGTCGCCGTCCAGCGCCAGCCCTTGATGGCCCCGGCCATGCCGCCGCCGAGGTGGCCGGTCAGGGTGCTCGAGTCGCGTTGCAGGGCTCTGCCGGCCAGGGTGTTGCGCCCGATCCAGCTGTTGGTGTCGCTGGCTTCCAGGCTGGCATTGACCGTCCCCGAGACGCCGTTGCCGAGCGGGCGCGAGAGCACCAGGTTCAGGTCGCCGGTCGTCTTGCCGGGCGCCAGGGTCCGGAAGCTCGCATCGCTGCGCGGCTGGGCCAGGTCGCGGTCGGTCTCCAGCAGCCGGTTCTGGCTGGTGAACTTGCCGTCCATCAGGATCCGGCTGTCGCCCTGGATGCGCAGCAGGTTGGCCCGCAGGTCGACGATGTCGCCGCCGCCTTCATCCGTGGAGGCCTTGTAGGCCCCCTCGAAGGTCTTGGCGTTGAAACGGCGGCGCAGGACCAGGTTCACCACCCGCTGGGTGGCGCTGTAGCCGTATTTCAGGGCCACTTCCTCGGGCAGGATATCCACCCGGGCGATGGCCTCGGTGGGAATGTCGCGCACCTCGGCGAAGTTCGAGATCCGGGCCCCATTGACCAGGATCACCGGCCGGCCACCGGCCGCGCCACCGCGTCCGGTCGAGGTCTGGGGTTCCAGGGCGCTGATCAGCTCCGAGACGCTGGACACGCCATAGGCCCGGATGTCGCGCGGGGTCAGCTGCATTTCAGGCGGAATGTCACCGACCACCGCGCCGGGCTGCTGGCGATTGGCGGTAACGGTGACGGCGTCGACCTCGGTCTCCTCGTCCTGGACGACGGGCGCGGCGCGGGTCTGCTGGGACAGGGCCGGGCTGGCCAGCAGCAGGGCCGAAACGCCGAGCATCAGGGCCAGGCGCAGGCCGGGGGCCGGGTTCCCTGTCGAGACCAGGGTCAATGTCGTCTGCAAGTCCAACTCTCCACGCGGTCAACGCTACAAAACCGCCGCCCTTCTGGTTGACGAATGTTGCGAGCACATTTCGAGCTAACGCATGTCTGTTGCGGTCAGGTCACAGCCGCCGGGCGAACGACGGTTCTGGGGGCTGGCGCGCGCCCCGCCATCGGCAGGCGGACCTCGGCGACGAGGCCGGTCTGGCCCCGGCGAAGGCGGATGTCGCCGCCGTGGGCCCGGACGGTCGAGCGCGAGACCGACAGGCCCAGCCCCACACCCTGCCGACCCGAGTTTCGCGCCTCGGCGCTGCGGTAGAACGGCAGGAATACCCGGTCGAGATCGAAATCGGCCAGGCCCGGGCCGTGATCGCTGATCTCGGCAACGATCTCGTTGTGCTCCGGGAACAGGCGCACCTTGGCCCGGACTCCGTACTTGATCGCGTTGTCGATCAGATTGGCGAACACGCGCTGGATGCCCAGGACATCGACCTCGACCTCGGCCGGTCCGCCGGGCTCCAGACGGACCTCGGCCCCGATCACCCCCGCGTCGTCGACGGCGCATTCGATGATCGAGCGCAGGTCGACCCGCTGTCGCTGGCCCGGTTCAGCATTGTCGCGCATGAAGGTCAGGACCGAGGTGATCATGGCCTCCATCTGATCCAGGTCACGGGCCATCTCCCGGCGCAGGGTCGGTGAGGCCCGCTCGATGCGGAACCGCAACCGCGCCAGCGGGGTGCGCAGGTCATGCGAGATGGCGCCGATCATGCCGGTGCGATCCTCGACATAGCGTCGCAGCCGGGCCTGCATCTGGTTGAAGGCCCGGGCGGCCTGGCCGAGTTCGGCGGGGCCTTCCAGCACCAGGCTCTCGGCCGTGGGCCGGCGGCCCAGGCGCTCGGCGGCGACTGCGAAGTCGGTCAGGGGACGGGCCAGGCGACGGGCAAAGATCCAGCCCAGCGGCGCAACGATGGCGAACGAGATGGCAAACCACAGCATGACCCGCTTCTGCCAGGCATTGGGAAAGCCTTCCGGCTGGGTCCGAAGGGTCACCCAGCGGTTCGGGGCCACGCGATAGGCGGCGATGAAGTCGCCCTCGATATAGGGGGCTGGTGCGATACCGAAGAGGCCCCGCGCCTCCGGCACGGCGACGGTTCGACCCGGCTCGGCCTGCGGGGCGGCGGCGGTGACGGCCCGGGCGGCTCCCACGACGGGGACACGGGTGACCGTCGGCTCTGGGGCCGGCACGACCAGGGCGACGAGGGGGACAGGCGTCTGCACCTGCCGGGTCTCGCGGGTCAGGACCGGTTCGGGGCGGGGCGTCGGCTCCAAGATCCGGCTATCGGTCTGGGCTGGCGGCGTGAAAGCGGTCCGGACGACGGTCAGACCTGTCGACGGCCGCTGGCCCTCATAGGCCCGGGGCCTTGGTCCCGCGCTGAGGGGCAGGGGCAGGGGTCCCTGGCCATCGGGCAGCGGTCCAAAGGCCTGCGGCGCGAGGGAGACCGGCGGGCTGGATACGGCGGTTCCGCCGGCGGCGAACAGGCCCGGCATGGGCATCATCATGGGCGGACGCGCGGCTGGGGTCGGACCTGTCCTCCGGCCGCCGGCCGGACCTGCACCAGCCGGGGTTGAACCGGTCGGCGGAGCGAACCCGGCGCTGCCCGGACCGGCTGGCGGGAAGTGCGAAGCCCAGACCGGCCCGCGTCCGGGGCTGCCGGGGCCGATGGGCGGGGCGATCCGGTTGCCGAAGGGCTGGGCGCCGGAGCCCGCCATGCCGTTCATCGGAAAGCCCTGACCGGTTCCGGGAGCGGGCAGCATGGCCGGGACAGGTCCTCCAACGGGCAAGCCCCCCGGCAAGCCCGGCATCGGCAGGGCGGCCCCCGCCGGCGGGCGGGCCTCTGCGGCCG